>JAPOVF010000229.1 GCA_026708285.1 Acidobacteriota bacterium | reverse complement strand
CCAACTTCCAGCGCGTCACGAGCTAGCTGCGACGCGGCGTTGGCGGTGGCACCCGCCCGTCTTGGGGCCGGAGGGGTCGGCTCCCAGGTGACGCGCGCGCTTCAGAGGAGATGCGAGGGGGGTGCGCTTGCTCCGCTTCACTCGCTCCGGTTCGGCGTTGGAGAGTGCGATGGCGTCGGCCGTCGCTCGTTCAGAGGCACCTGGGAGCCGACCCCTCCGGCCCCGACTGGGCTGGACGTCGGTGCCGAGAGGCCAGAGCACCGACTTGCAACGCCTGGAGCGGCGTCATCTCATCCGGATGCGGTGCCGGCCTTCGGCCGGCGCGTGTCTCTGGCCGCCTCCGGCGGCAGCGGACCAGAAGGTCCGCGCACCCAGAGCACGGGCGGAGGTTCTGGCAGATGCCCTGCTGCAGTTGGGATGAGCCCGCAGCGCTGTCATGTCGTCCGCATGTAGAGAAGTCCGCCACACCGGGGTGGTTCTCTGGGTGCGCGGACCTTCTGGTCCGCACCAGGCGCGACGACGCGAAGCGGCGAGCGCGAGTCGCTGGCCCGACCTAGGTCAGAATCGACCGGGCCGCCTTGTACACCTCGGCGTCGGACGGCTGGGGGTTGCCTCGGAGTACCCTGGTCGCCGCTTCGAGGGCCCACTCGAGAGTGGCGTCGGCCAGTTCAGGGGGGAGTTCGATCGCGACCTGCGGTTCCTCCTGAGTTGATCGGGCCGTCACCAGGTCGACCGGCAGGTCGGCTGAGTCGAGTAGCCGCCGCGCCTGAATCAACCAGGCCGCCGCCACTTCTTCGGCGGAGTGATCGCCAGAGGGCCGAATCCTCCGCCGGTTAGTCGACGCGGTCCCGCCTTTCCTTGAGCTCACGGAACGTGGTCAGGACGAGGCCCTCCTCCTCGATCACCTGCTTGAGGCGCGGGTCGAGCATCGCCAGCATGTCGCCCTTGCGGCTGGGGCCGGAGCTGGAGATGTACTTGAAGTTCGGGCTCGGGTCGGTGGAGTGCATGATGACCATCGTCACGCCGGGCCGCAGGTCGCGCAGGCCCTGGATGTAGCGCTCGACCTTGTACTCGCGCAGCTCGTCGTCGGTGGCGTCGGCGCCGCTTTCGGGAACCCAGCCGTAGCTCAGGTTGTGGAGGTCGTCGAGGACCGGCAGGCCGCCGGCCCAGATCCGTTGGCCGAGTTCCGTGGCGCGACCGAGACCGGGAGGCGTATCGCGTCCCTGGGCCTCGTACTGGGCTTCGAGAATCGTGTTGTGGCCGCCGGGGAACATCAGCGGGATGCCCTCGTCGAGTCCGACCTTGATGTAGCGCTCGAGGAAGTCCATCGTGGCGAAGAGGGTGCCCATGTGCGAGTCGAGGTGGGTGGGCTCGAAGCCCATCGTGCGGGCGCGGCGGATCTGCTCGCGCACCTCGGCCTCCACCTCGTCGGGCGTCGCGTTCGCCACGACCTCGGCGACGCTCGACCACATGGCGCCCTCCGGATCGACCAGGCCGGGCGCGGCCTCGCGGCCGACCAGAGGCTCCCATCGGTAGCCGTCCCACTCGGAGGTCAGGGTCAGGTGGAGGCCGGCGTCGATCCCCGGATTCTCTTCCAGGCCCCGCACGAGTTCCGGAACCCAGGGGCAGGGCATCATCACGCTCATCGAGTTGGCGGCCCCCTCCAGGATCGAGCGGAAGGTGCCGACGTTCGAGTCGTGCGACATGCCGGCGTCGTCGACGTGCAGGATGACGGCACGGGTACCGGCGGGGAAGCCGAGCTTCTCGGCGTAGGTCTGCGCCCCTGCCTGGCAGGCGAGCAGCAGGGGCGACAGCAGGCAAAGGGCGGCCGTCAAGGAGGCCCGGAAGCCCGGCCTGTGCTCGACCGTGGTGGTTTGACGTTTCAGCATGTCGGACCTCCGGTTGCCGCGGCAGACGGTCTAGGGGCCGGCCAGCCGGTCGACGCCGTCGAAGCCTTCGAAGCCCGCGACTCCGTCGACCCGCAGGCCGAGGATGCCGGCCAAGGTGGGCGCCAGGTCGATCGTGTTGGCGCGCTCCGGGACGACGCGGCCGGCGCCGTCCTGGCGGCGGATGATCAGCGGCACGTGGGTGTCGTAGGTGTACGGCGAGCCGTGGCTGGCGACGACGACCGATGCCGGCACGGGCAGCACGTTCGGTTTCGGCACCAGGATCAGGTCTCCGCTGCGCTCGGGGTAGTAGCCGTTCAGGTACAGCTCGTGGAGGGGATTCGCCGGGTCGAGTTCCGCCGGCCGGATGACCTCGGCGATCAGCGGGCAGCCGCTCATCGCCTCGATGATCTCGTCCTCGATCGCGCCCCGGTTGGCCTCTTCGGCCGTGATCGTCTCGCCGTCGAGATAGAAGGTGTCGAGCAGGAACTCCCCGCCGCCAAAGCGGCCCTTCAGACGCGACTGGAGGCGCTGAAGGCAGAGCGTCTGTTCGGTTCCGAAGCGGCCGCCGTCACCGCCGTCGCGCACGACGAGTTCGGGGACTTCGCCGACGCCGTGGTCGGAAGACAGGGCGACGACCACGTTCTCCATGCCGATCCGCTCGTCGACGAAGTCGAGCAGCTCGCCGATCGTGCGGTCGAGGCGGAGGATTACATCAAGGGTCTCGGGGGCGTTCGGGCCGTAACCGTGACCCACCGTGTCGAGGGCGGAGAAGCTGATCGCGAGCAGGTCGGGGATCTCGTCGGCGCCCAGGTTCTCCGCCTCGATCAGGGCCTCGGCGAAGTCTTCCAGGTAGCCGTCGACGAAGGGCGACCGGTAGACGTCGCCGTAGAAAGCTCCGCGCTCGACGGTGAAGCCGCCCACCGCATGGGGGAACGTGTCGATGACGGGGCCCCGGTCGAGGGGTTCGATGTCGTACGCGGAGGTGTGCGCGAGCGGGACGAGGGGCGTCCAGGCGTTGGCGAAGTGGGCAGCCAGGCGGTCCTCGTCGTTGAAGGCCTCGACCCACGCCGGCTGGTTCTCCTGGTCCCCGTAGTAGGTCGAGGTGACCCAGGTGCCCCTCGACCGGCCGTACCACCAGGCGCCGTCGGCGTGATGCCCCCCCATCAGGATCGCGGCGCGGTCCTTGGCGCTGGCGGCGTACACCCTGGTTTCGGGGTACGCGGCCTTCAGCAGGTCGCCGAGAGTCGGCACGAGCATGTTGCGCGGCGAGACGCCGTGGTCCGGGTCGCCGCAGCAGTAGACGTCCTCGCCGCGTTCGCGGTCGAACCAGGAGTTGGCGATGATGCCGTGCCGTTTCGGGAACACTCCCGTGGCCAGGGTCGCGTGGCCGGGGGCGGTTTCGGTGGCGGCGTGGAAGTGGTGGGCGTCGGTGAAGACGATGCCTTCCTGGAGCAGCCGGGCCAGCCCGTGGTTCAGAAGGGGGCGGAAGCGCTCCAGGTAGTCGCCGCGCATCTGGTCGACGACGATCAGGAGGACGAGCCGGGGTGTGCCTTCGGGGACGGCGCTGCCGGTGGCTTCTCCGCCGGTCGCTTCGGCTTCCGGAGCGTCGGCCGGTGCACCACAGCTCAGGGCGAGCGGCAGCGCGGCCAGCGCAAGCAACGGTGCGAGCTTCTTCATCATGGATTGAGCGCCTTCAGGGGATGCCGTCCATCGACGTGGCCCATGAACGGGGGGTGAATGCCGTAGCCGATCAGTTCCTGGACCCTCGTGGACAGCTTGGGCACGTCGCCGGCGGGAACGCTGAGTATGAAGTTCTCCTGCTGGCGGGCCCACGGCGGGCAGTACTGAATGGTCAGACCGAGGCGCGTGCCGGCCGAGCGGTTCTCCCCGCCGCCGTGGTAGAGGGTGCCGAGAAAGATGAGCAGCGAACCGCCCGGCATGATGACCGGCTTCGCCGCTGATTCGTCGGGCTCCTCACCGTCCCAGCGGTGGCTGCCGGGCACGATGCGGGTAGCACCGTTGTCCTCGGTGAAGTCGTCCAGCGCCCAGATCGTGCTCACGCCGAGCGCTTGGCGGGGCCGGGGCAGGGGGTAGAACGAGTCGTCGTGGTGCAGGCTCTGAGCCGCTTCACCCGGGTGGATCAGGATGGCGTGCGCCACCGAGAGCAGGAAACCGGGGCCGAGCGTACTCTCGCAGGCGGCCATCACCGCCGGATGCTCGACCAGGGGATCGAACAGGCGGGACTTCTGGAGCAGGCCGTAGACGCGCTGTGTGTCGTGGCCTTCGAAGGGGTTGCGGCCGAACAGGCGACGGTCGAAGTGGGGCTGAAGTTCACGGCGAAGTGTGTCGACCTGCTGCCGGTCCAGGACTCCTTCCAGGATCACGTAGCCGTCGTGTTCAAGCTCTCCTGAAACGTCCATGGCGGATGAGACTATCCTCCGCTACCTGTATGAAGATCTTCGACGCCCCCAGGACCGCCGATCTGCTGCCATGGGGCGCGGTGGTCGAGGCTCTGGAACGGGGCTTCGACCGCGGGTGCGACATGCCGGTGCGCCACCATCATCGGGTCCCGGCGCCGGGCGGCGATCCTGAGGCGACGCTGCTGCTGCTGCCGGCTTGGACCGCCGGCGGCTACCTTGGAGTGAAGGTTGCGACGGTCTTCCCCGGCAACGTGTCGCGCGATCTCGGGACGGTGCAGGCCAGCTACATCCTGTCCTCGGCCGTCACCGGGCGGCCGCTGGCGCTCATCGACGGACTGGAGTTGACGCTACGGCGCACGGCGGCCGCCTCGGCGCTGGCATCGAAGTTCCTCGCGCGCACCGATGCCCGGCGTCTGCTCGTCGTCGGCACCGGCAACCTGGCGCCCCACCTGGCGGCAGCCCACGCGGCGGTGCGGCCGGACCTCGAGATCGAGTTCTGGGGCCGCCGCCCCGAGAAGGCGCTGGAGGCGTCCCGCTCGCCGCTGGTTCACGGGCTCCGGACGGTCGCCGCGCCTGACCTGGAGGCCGCCGTGCGTCGGGCGGACATCGTCAGCACCGCGACCCTGGCGACGGAGCCCCTGGTGCTTGGCTCGTGGCTGCAACCCGGTGTTCATGTGGATCTGGTCGGTGGTTTCACGCCGGCCATGCGCGAGGCGGACGACGAGGCGATCCGCCGATCGACTGTTTTCGTCGATACCCGGGCCGGTGCCCTGGTGGAGGCCGGCGACCTGACCCAGCCGATCGAATCGGGCGCCCTCGCCCCGGACGACGTCGCCGCTGACCTCTACGAGCTGTGCCGGGGCGAGCACGCCGGCCGCAAGGCCGAAGGCGAGATCACCCTCTTCAAGTCGGTGGGCGCCGCGCTTGAGGATCTGTTCGCGGCCATTCTGCTGTGGGAGCGAAGTTGATCGCTAGACTTCCGTACCTATGCGAAGGGCACCAGAGACGACGTTCCGACCCGCGGTGCCGGCTGGCGCCGCCATACTGGCGATCACACTCGCCTTGACCTCCTGCAGCGCCCCGGCGCCCGAACCGGGCGAGCCGCCGCTCGCCGAGCCGCGGCCGCATGAACTCGAGATCCACGGCGACGTACGGATCGACGAGTACTACTGGCTTCGGGAGCGGGAAGATCCCGAAGTCATCGCCTACCTGGAGGCGGAGAACGCGTATCTCGAGGGTGTGATGGCGCATACGGAGGATCTTCAGGAGACCCTGTTCCAGGAGATCCGCGGCCGCATCGTCGAGGATGACTCGTCCGTGCCTTACCGCGACGGCGACTACTGGTACTACACCCGCTACGAGAAGGGGAAGCAGTACCCGATCCACTGCCGCCGCCGGGCGGACGGAGATGTGTTCGGTGGCGCCGCCGATCCTGCGGCGGAAGAAACCCTCGTCGACGTCAACGAGATCGCGGAGGGCAAGGAGTACACCGCCGTTCGGCCCTCGGTCAGCCCGGATCACCGCATCCTGGCGGTTGCCGTCGACGATGTGGGGCGCCGCTTCTACACGGTCCACTTCAAGGATCTCGCAACCGGAGAAACGTTGCCGGACGTGATCCCCGACGTCACCGCGAACCTCGTCTGGGCCGCCGACAGCGAGACCGTGTTCTACGTCCGCCAGGACCCCGACACCCTGCGCGCATATCAGGTGTTCCGGCACCGGCTTGGCTCGGATGCCGCGGACGAACTGGTCTACGAGGAGCCGGACGAAACGTTCAGCGTCTTCCTGCGGCGCAGCCAGTCCCGCGAGTACCTGATGGCGGTCTCCAGTCACACGCTCCGCACCGAGGTGCGCATCCTTCGGGCCGACGATCCCGGCGGCGACTTCGCCGTGTTCGAGCCGCGAGGCGAGCGGCACGAGTACAGCGTCGACCATCTGGGAGAACGCTTCTTCATCCGCACGAACGACGAAGCGCCGAACTTCCGCCTCATGTCGACCGCCGAGGAGGACACCGGACGCGCCTCGTGGCGCGAGGAGCTGGCGCACCGGGACGACGTGCTGTTCGAGGGCTTCGAACTGTTCGATCGTTTTCTCGTGCTCGCCGAGCGGCGCGACGGCCTGGAGCAGCTCCGGATCGAGCCGATTGGCGGGGCAGGATTCGAAGGCCACGACCTGGACTTCGGCGAGCCGACCTACTCGGCCGGTCTCAGCGTCAACCCGGAGCCGTCATCCCGCACGCTGCGTTACGCCTATCAGTCCCTGACCACGCCCCGGTCCGTGTTCGACTACGATCCGGCGACGCGGGAGAGGACCCTGCGCAAGCAGGACCGGGTGCTCGGCGGATTCGATTCGACGAACTATCGCAGCGAGAGGCTCTGGGCGACCGCCCAGGACGGCGCCCGGGTACCGGTGTCGCTCGTCTACCGGCCGGATGTCCGTTCCGCCGAGGGCGGCAGTCCGCTGCTGTTATACGGCTACGGCTCCTACGGCGCGAGCATGGACGCCTCCTTCAGCTCGCAGCTATTGAGCCTGCTCGACCGGGGCTTCGTCTACGCGATCGCCCACATCCGCGGCGGCGAGGAGATGGGCCGCTCCTGGTACGAAAGCGGCAAGCTGCTCCACAAGAAGAACACGTTCACCGACTTCATTGCAGCAGGGGAGCATCTGGTTGCCGAGGGTTACGCCGATCCCGACCGGGTTTACGCGATGGGCGGCAGCGCGGGCGGTCTGCTCATGGGCGCCGTCTTCAACATGCGCCCCGACCTCTGGGACGGCATCGTGGCGCGGGTACCCTTCGTCGATGTCGTGACCACGATGCTCGACGCGAGCATCCCGCTCACCACCTTCGAGTGGGACGAATGGGGTGACCCCAGGGAGCGCGAGTACTACGACTACATGCTCTCGTACTCGCCCTACGACAACGTGGAAGCCAGGGACTACCCGCACCTGCTCGTGACCACGGGCCTGCACGACTCCCAGGTCCAGTACTGGGAGCCGGCCAAGTGGGTGGCGCGGTTGCGCGCGATGAAGACGGACGACAACCGGCTGTTGCTCGACACGAACATGGACGCCGGGCACGGCGGCGCTTCCGGGCGCTTCGACCGCTACCGGGAGACGGCGCTCGTTTACGCGTTTCTGCTCGACCTGGCGGAGGACTAGCGGCTCGCTCGGGAGCGGAGACCGGCAAGCGAACATGGCGATCGACTTCGGCGACCGGCGCGAGCAACTCAGGCGGCAGCAGGCGGGCAGCCTGCGCTTCGTGCGCGTCGTGGTGCGGCTCGCGCTCCTCTTCGCAATCGGAGCGCTGGCGGTGCTCCAGGGTTTCTCGCCCACCTCCTGGCTGTTGCTGGGACTGCTCCTGGCCTGGGGCGCCAGCCTTCCCTTCCTGCTGCGCGCCGTTCTGCGCCGGGTGCGGGGGCTTGACCACCTCGAACGGTGGCAGCGGCTGGCCCTGATCTGGACCTCCGCGTTGATCCTGATCGGGGGCTTCGCCGTTCTGGCGCGGTACGTGCTGCTGCCGAACCCGGCTGGCTGACTAGTAGCTCTTGGGCAGCCCGAGCACCTTCTCGGCAATGTGGCAGAGAACGAGTTGTGGGCTGACCGGCGCAAGGCGCGGGATCATCACCTCGCGCATCAGCCGCTCGACGTGGAACTCCTTCGCGTAGCCCATGCCGCCGTGGGTCATGACCGCCTGGGTACAGGCCT
>JAPOVF010000045.1 GCA_026708285.1 Acidobacteriota bacterium | reverse complement strand
GGTGACGCCACAGTGCCCTTGGGACCAGGTTGGCCGCCGTCCACAACGCGAACGCGAGGCCGGGCAGGGACCAGCTCATCAGGGCGAAAGCCGTCCACTCGACGATCTCCCCGGCCAGGTTGGGGCAGGAGACGAGTTCGAAGGCTCCGCCCCGGGGCAGAATGGCGCCCCCGGAGGCCTTCGCCCGCAGCGACGACAGACGGTAGTCGGAGGAGACGTTCAGGATGCCCCCTACGGCGAAGAGCGCGGCGCCGCCCATGAAGCGCGGGTCGGAGAACCAGTCGTTCGAATAGTCGGCGATCCTGGCCATGAACCAGCCAAGGAACAGGCCGTTGATGAGATTGAAGCAGAACCCGGAGACGGCCGTGACCAGCGGGAACGGTCGCGCCTGGCGCTGGACGAACCACGGCCACACCAGGGTGCGGTGGGTGTAGTGGACAAGCCACAGGGCGACCAGGGTGTCTCCAACGGCGTGACGCTCGCCTGCCGCGAAGTAGACGACCGGGAACACGGCCAGGGCTGACAGTTCCATGAGGACCCAGCCCCATCGTGCGTCGATCGTCGGCCCCCAGGCCCTGCCGCCCACCCGCCCGGTCCTGTCCTTGCCCACCAGGCCGTAGACCAGCACCGGCAAGGTCAGCCCGCACCAGACCAGCAGTGTCGGAGTGAACCAGGACATCGCTTCACCGCTACGTTGACACACCGCCTCCCCGTGCTAACCTCCGAATCGGGACTATTCGGGTCCCCGTTCCACCGTCATGATCCGACTGACCAAGCAAGCCGACTACGGCATCGTCCTGATGACCCAGCTCGCGTCGACCGGGCAGGCCGCCGCCGCGGAGCTGGCGCTCCAGACCCACCTGCCGGCGCCGATGGTCAGCAAGATCCTCAAGCTGCTCGCCAAGGCCGGCCTGCTGGTGTCACACCGCGGCGTGTACGGAGGCTACGAACTCGCGCGGTCGGCGGCGGAGATCAGCGTCGCGCACGTGATCTTCGCGCTCGAGGGCCCCATCGCCCTGACCGAGTGCAGCGAGCACTCGGACCACGAGTGTTCGTACGAGGCGTTCTGCCGCGTCCGCGACAACTGGCAGCGGATCAACCGCGCCGTACGCGGAGCGCTCGAGGACATCACGATCGCCGACATGGCCCGGCCGGACTTCATGGCCGGCGCTGCCGGCCGCGGCGCCGAGCCCCTGATTCCGCTACGGACGGGTTCCTGATGCCGACCGCCGCGGACACGATCGGAGCGCTGACCGAGCGCGACTACGAGTACGGCTTCGTCACCGACGTCGAGCAGGACACGGCGCCGCCGGGCCTGAGCGAGGAGATCATCGCCTTCATCTCGGCGAAGAAGAACGAGCCGCAGTGGTTGCTCGACTGGCGTCTTGCGGCCTACCGGGGCTGGCTCAAGATGGTCGAGCCGACGTGGGCGAACGTACGCTACGAGCCGATCGACTACCAGTCGATCTGCTACTACGCGGCGCCCAAGAGCGACGACGACCGGCCTAAGAGCCTCGACGAGATCGATCCCGAGATCCTGGCCACCTACGAGAAGCTCGGCATCCCGCTCAAGGAGCAGGAGATGCTGGCGGGCGTGGCGGTCGACGCGGTGTTCGACAGCGTCTCGGTCGCGACGACCTTCCGCGAGAAGCTGGCGGAACTCGGGGTCATCTTCTGCTCCTTCTCCGAGGCGGTCCAGGATCACCCCGAACTGGTGCGGAAGTACCTCGGCACCGTCGTGCCGCGCCGGGACAACTTCTTCGCCGCCCTGAACTCGGCCGTGTTCTCGGACGGCTCCTTCGTCTACATCCCCAAGGGCGTCCGCTGCCCGATGGAGCTCTCGACCTACTTCCGGATCAACGCGATGAACACCGGCCAGTTCGAGCGCACGCTGATCATCGCGGAAGAGGGCAGCTACGTCAGCTACCTGGAGGGTTGCACCGCGCCGATGCGCGACGAGAACCAGTTGCACGCGGCCGTGGTCGAGCTGATCGCCCACGAGGACGCCCAGATCAAGTACTCGACGGTGCAGAACTGGTACCCGGGCGACAAGGAAGGCGTTGGCGGCATCTACAACTTCGTGACCAAGCGCGGCCTGTGCGAGGGCCGGCGCAGCAAGATCTCCTGGACCCAGGTCGAGACCGGTTCGGCGGTGACCTGGAAGTACCCGAGCTGCATCCTCAGGGGCGACGACTCGGTGGGCGAGTTCTACTCCGTGGCGGTCTCGAACAACCGTCAGCAGGCCGACACGGGGACCAAGATGATCCACGTCGGCAAGCGCACGTCGAGCACGATCATCTCCAAGGGGATCTCAGCCGGCGAGGGCCAGAACACGTACCGCGGATCGGTACGGATTCTGCGTTCGGCCGAGGATGCCCGGAACTTCTCGCAGTGCGACTCGATGCTGATCGGGGACCGCTGCGGGGCCCACACGTTCCCCTACATCGACGTCGCCAATCCGAGCGCCCAGATGGAGCACGAGGCGTCGACGTCGAAGATCGGCGAGGACCAGATTTTCTACTGCAATCAGAGAGGCATCGACACCGAGGATGCCGTTTCGATGATCGTCAACGGGTTCTGCAAGGAAGTGTTCCGCGAACTCCCGATGGAGTTTGCCGTGGAGGCACAGAAGCTGCTCGAGGTCAGCCTCGAGGGCAGCGTCGGCTGACCCTTCGGGGAGCCGGGTTGCCGGGACCGCAAGCGGCTGGGAAGACGCCGCACGGAGAGATACAGCAATGCTGAGGGTGAGGGACCTTCACGCGAGGGTCGAACAACAGGAAATCCTGAAGGGCGTGGACCTGGAGGTGAAAGCCGGCGAGGTCCACGCCGTGATGGGGCCGAACGGCTCGGGCAAGAGCACGCTGGCCCAGGTACTGGCGGGCCGGGAGGACTACGACGTCACCGCGGGCTCGCTGGAGCTCTTCGGGGAGGATCTGGCGGAGATGGCGCCCGAGGAGCGCGCCCATGCCGGCCTCTTCCTGGCGTTCCAGTACCCGGTCGAGATTCCCGGCGTCGGCAACAGCTACTTCCTCAAGGCGGCGCTCAACGCGATCCGCAAGGCGAGGGGCGAGAACGAGCTCGACGCGATGGACTTCCTGCAGTTGCTGCGCGAACGCGCGGAACTGGTCGCCGTGGACGAGGCGCTGCTCAGGCGCCCGGTCAACGAGGGCTTCTCGGGCGGCGAGAAGAAGCGGAACGAGATCCTCCAGATGGCGGTGCTCGAGCCGCGGCTGGCCGTGCTCGACGAGACGGACTCGGGGCTCGACATCGACGCCCTGAAGACGGTGGCGGCCGGTGTCAACGCGCTCCGTAGCGAAGACCGCGCCTTCGTCGTGATCACCCACTACCAGCGGCTGCTCAACTACATCGTGCCCGACCACGTCCACGTCCTTCTGGATGGGCGGATCGTGCGTTCCGGCGGCAGCGAGCTGGCGCTCGAACTCGAGGAGAAGGGCTACGCCGGCCTGACCAACGGTTCGTCCGGAGGCTGAGCCGGTGTCCGTCTCCAGGGGTCCCTCCACCGCGCCGTACCTCGATCTCTACGCCCGCCGCGGGGGCGAGGCGGAGGTCCTGCGAACGCGGCGGCAGGAGGCGATCGAACGCTTCGAGGCCGCCGGTTTTCCGACTGTCCGTGACGAGGAGTGGCGGCAGACGAACCTCGGCTCCCTGCTGCGCGCTGCGCCGGGCGCCGCTTCAGCGCGGACGATTCAAGACCGGGAGTTGGCGCCCTTCCTCTACGCGGACTGTCCCCGGATGGTGTTCGTCAACGGCCGCTACGCGCCGGAGGCCTCTTCGCCGCCGCGGCAGGTCGAGGCAGTGGCTCTGGCGGAACTCGGCGCCGGCGGCGCCGCGGAGGCGGTCGTGGAGCATCTCGGCGCCAGCGTCAACGGCAGCGCCTCGTGCAGCGCCGACGCGGGCGTTCATCCCTTCGCGGCGCTCAACACCGGCCTGTTCGAGGACGGCGCGGCGATCGTGATTCCGGACGGGGCGATCGTCGAACAGCCGCTGCAGGTGCTGTGGCTCAGTTCGCCGGCGGCGGGCGCTCAGGCAGCCCGCGGCAAGGCGCCCGCCGCGGTCGAGGTCAGCTTCCCGCGCCTGCTCGTCATCGCCGGCGAGAACAGCCAGGCTTCGGTCATCGAGACGTTCGCCGCCGCCGACCCGGGCGCCGGCGGCTACTTCGTCTGCCCGGCTGCGGAGTTCGTCTGCGGCGCGGGCTCGGTGCTCCACCACACCCGCCTGCAGGCCGACGCGACCGACGCCTTTCACCTCGGTTTTCAGCACGCGCAGCTCGAGCGCTCCGCGTCCTTCGACTCCTCGTCCCTGGCGTTCGGCGGCGGCCTGGTGCGGAACGACACGATGGGGCTGCTCGACGGCGAGGGCTCCCACTGCACGCTCGACGGCCTCTACGTCGTCGCCGGCTCCCAGTTCGTGGACAACCACATGCGGGTCGAGCACCGGCAACCGCACACGACGAGCCACCAGCTCTACAAGGGCGTCCTGGACGACCGGGCGCGCTCGGTGTTCAACGGCCGCATCTACGTGCACCAGGCGGCGCAGAAGACGGACGCCAAGCAGACGAACCGCAACCTGCTCCTGTCGAAGTCGGCGCTCGC
The DNA here is from genome assembly GCA_026708285.1 of Acidobacteriota bacterium. Classification (GTDB taxonomy): domain Bacteria; phylum Acidobacteriota; class Thermoanaerobaculia; order Multivoradales; family Multivoraceae; genus Multivorans. The sequence goes on along the minus strand of JAPOVF010000045.1, from coordinate 3,429 downwards.
CAACAGCAACCCGCAGCTCGAGATCTTCGCCGACGACGTGCGCTGCACCCACGGTTCGACGATCGGCCGGCTGGACGAGGACGCGCTCTTCTATCTGCGGGCGCGCGGCATCGGTCGCGAGCAGGCCCACGGGATGCTCGTCTACGCCTTCGCCCGGGAGCTGGTCGAGAAGGCCTCCTTCGAGCCGCTCCGGCAGGACCTGGAAGAGCGGCTGCTGGCGAGTCTGAACGGTGGCGGCGACGGGTAGGCCGATGACGGCTCCGGCACGCGTGGCGGAGAACGAGCGGCCTGCCGCGGCCGAAGCGCTCGACGTCGAACGCCTTCGCGCCTCCTTCCCGATCCTCGACCAGGAGGTGCACGGCCATCCGCTGGTCTACCTCGACAACGCGGCCAGCTCGCAGCGGCCGGAGGCGGTGATCGAGGCGGTCAGCGACTGTTACCGCACCTACTACTCGAACGCCCACCGCGGCGTCCATGCGCTGTCGGAGCGGTCGACCGACGAGTACGAGGCGGCGCGCGGCAAGGTCGCGCGGTTCGTCGGCGCCGCACGGAGTTCCGAACTCGTCTTCACCCGCGGCACGACGGAGAGCCTGAACCTGGTCGCCCAGAGCTACGCGCGGCCGAGGCTTCGTCCCGGCGACGAGGTGCTGCTGACCGAGATGGAGCACCACTCGAACATCGTCCCCTGGCAGCTCGTGTGCGAGCAGACCGGCGCCCGCGTGCGCGCGGCTCCGATCACGGACGACGGCGACCTCGACCTGGCGGCGATGGCCGGATTGGTTGGCGAGCGCACCAGGGTCGTCGCGCTGGCCCACGTCTCGAACGCACTCGGCACCGTGAACGACGTGGCCGCCATCGCCCGTCTGGTGCGCGACCGCTCGGAGGCTGCCGTGGTCGTCGACGGGGCGCAGGCCGTGCCCCACATGAAGGTCGACGTCTCCGCGCTCGGCTGTGACTTCTACGCCTTCTCCGGCCACAAGATGTACGGTCCGGGCGGGGTCGGCGCGCTGTGGGGCCGGGGCGCGCTGCTGGCTGCGATGCCGCCCTACCACGGCGGCGGCGCGATGATCACCCGGGTGACCTTCGAGCGCAGCGAGTACACCGTTCCGCCCCACCGGTTCGAGGCGGGCACGCCGAGCATCGCGCCGGCGATCGGGCTCGGCGTGGCGGTCGAGTTTCTGGAGTCCATCGGCCTGGAGCGGATCGAACGGCACGAGCAGGCACTGCTTTCCCACAGTTTGGAACAGTTGAACGACCTGCCCTGGGTGCAAGTGCTGGGGCAGCCGCGAGACGGTGGGTCGCCGCGTGCCGCCGTCGTCTCGCTCGTCATCGACGGCGCCCATCCCCACGACGTGGCGACCATCCTGGACGAGCAGGGCATCGCGATCCGGGCCGGCCACCACTGCGCGCAGCCGCTGATGGAGCGGCTCGGCGTTCCGGCCACGGTGCGAGCGTCGTTCGGCATGTACAACACCCACGAGGAAGTCGACCGGCTGGTCTCCGGGCTGCACGAAGTGCGCCGGATCTTCGGCTGAGGGGCATAGGCTCGACCCAGGGCGATGTCGGATCTCCGCGATCTCTACCAGCAGGTCATCCTCGACCACTACCGTGCGCCCCGCAACTTTGGCGCCCTCGAACCGGTGTCGGCCTGCGCCGAGGGCTACAACCCGCTGTGCGGCGACCAGGTCAAGGTCTACCTGCGCATGGACGGCGATCGGGTGGAGGGCCTGACCTTCGAGGGTGTCGGCTGCGCGATCTCGACCGCCTCCGCCTCCCTGATGACCGAGGCCGTCCGCGGGCTCGAGCGGCCGCAGGCGGAGGCGCTGATCGCTTCCTTCCTGGCCCTGATGACCGGCGACGGCAACGGCGCGGCGGGCGCCGACCTGGGCAAGCTCGAGGTCCTGAGCGGCGTCAAGGACTACCCGGTGCGGATCAAGTGCGCCACCTTGGCGTGGCACGCTCTCCGGGCCGCGCTCGAGGGTGGGGACTCGGAGGCGGTGACCACCGAGTAGGCTGTAGCGGCAACGGGAGGACGTTGAGAATGAACGACAACGCCGCGGCCGGAACCCCGGTCGACATGCCGGCCCTCGAGGCCCGGATCGTCGAGGCGCTGAAGACGGTCTACGACCCGGAGATCCCGGTCGACATCTACGAGCTCGGCCTGATCTACGACGTGCGAATCGATCAGGAAGCGCACGTCAAGCTGCAGATGACGCTGACGTCGCCACACTGCCCGGTCGCCGAGTCGCTGCCGGGCGACGTGGAGCGGACCGTTCGCGACGTCGAGGGCGTCGAAGGTGCCGAGGTCGAGGTGGTCTGGGACCCGACCTGGAACCCGGCGATGATGAGCGAAGCCGCGAAACTGGAACTGGGGTTCTTCTGATGAAAACACCGGGTGCGCCAAACGCTGGGCGCGCCAAACACTGGGCGCGCCAAACACCGGGTGCGCCAAACACCGGGTGCGCCAAACACTGGGTGCGCCAAGCACTGGGTGCGCCAGATACTGGGTGCGCCGAACACTGGGTGCGCCAGATACTGGGTGCGCCGAACACTGGGTGCGCCGGCCTTCTGGCCGGCATCCGGCGGAGGTCTTCTGATGCGTAGCGTGTTTCTTGCGACCGCCCTCTCCGCCCTGGTCCTCGCCGCCCCCGCCGCCGTCGCCGAAGAGAAAGACCACGGCCTGCGCGGCGCGAAGCACCCGGAACCGGGCGTCCTCTTCGGCGGCCAGCCGACCGAGGATCAACTCAAGGCGATGGCCGCCGACGGCCTGTCCTTCGTCCTGGACCTGCGCGCCGAGGGCGAGAACCGGGGCTTCGACGAGCCGGCGGCGCTCCAGAGCCTGGACGTCCCCTACCTGAACCTGCCGGTCGACGCGGAACGCCTCGAGCAACCCGAGACCTTCGAGCGCTTCATCGAGGCGATGGACAAGGTGGACGGCCCGGTGCTCGTCCACTGCGCCTCGGGCAACCGGGTCGGCGCCCTGTACTACGCCTACCTGGTCGCGGGGAAGGGTGTGGATCGGGAAGAGGCCCGCACCCGCGCCAAGGAGAACGGGCTGCGAAGCGCCGCGCTCGAGAAGGCCGTCGACCGCTATCTTGATTCAAAGCCCTGAGGAAGCCGAGTGCCGGTGCGCCGGGCTGACATCCGACCGCCCGCTGACGGGCGCTCGGACTGTGACGCTGGTGGCGCGCGGACGCGCCACCAGGGTTCTGGGCCGGCATCCGGAGCGATCTCAGGTCTTTGACGGGCTGTATTCACTCAAGCGATGTTCTGGAATCGGCTGCGACGCACCCAGGAAGACGAGATGGCTGAGACCCCGGCGGCTCTTTCGGGGTTCGGCGCCAGGTTGCGGAGGAACCTGCCGTTCTTCGCCATCGAACTCCTGGTCGTCTTCGTCGGCGTCTACCTGGCCTTCCTCCTCGGCAACCG
>JAPOVF010000091.1 GCA_026708285.1 Acidobacteriota bacterium | reverse complement strand
CCCAGCGCCGTCGAGCCGAGAGCGGAGCGCGCCGTCCCGCTCAGCAGCCGGCTGCGCGCACCGAACAGGTAGCGCGCGGCGATCCACCAGATCACGCTGCCGCCGCCCGCCGCCGAACTCACAAGGCTTCGTTCCGCGGGCCGGCCTCCTGGAGGCAGACATCCAGGAACTCCCCGAACAGGCGCGCCGCATCGTGCGGCCCCGGCGCCGCTTCCGGGTGGTACTGGACCGAGAAGATCGGTCGTCCGACGGCCTTGAACGCCTCGACCGTGCCGTCGTTCAGGTTGACCGCCGCCACCTTGCAGTCGTCGGGAAGGCTGTCCGCGCTTAGCGCGAAGCCGTGGTTCTGGCTGGTGATCGAGACCTGGCCGGTCTCCTCGTCACGCACCGGCTGGTTGCCGCCGTGGTGGCCGAACTTCAGCTTGAAGGTCTTGCCGCCCAGGGCCAGACCGAGCAGTTGATGCCCGAGGCAGATGCCGAAAGTGGGCACCCTGGCGTCGACCAGTTCGCGCACCTCGCGGACGATCTCACGGAGCGGCTCGGGATCTCCCGGGCCGTTCGACAGAACGACGCCGTCGACGCCCAGGGCCAGACAATCGGTTGCCGGCGTACGCGCCGGCAACACCGTGACGCGAGCGCCGTGCCGGACCAGGGAGCGCAGAATGTTCTGCTTGACGCCGAAGTCGTAGACCGCCAGACGGACCTTCTCCTCGCCCTCCGGCTCGATGTCGTACGGAGACCCGCAGGTGACTTCATCGACGAGAGCCCGCCCCTCCATCGTCGGCTGCCGGCGCACCTGCTCGATCAGCTCCGCATCGGGCCGCTCGCAACTCGTGATCATGCCGCGCATGGCGCCGAACTCGCGCAGCCGGCGCACGGCCGCACGGGTGTCGATGCCCGCCAGGGTCGGAACGCCGTTCGTCTCCAGATAGGCGCCCAGGTCGGTATCCCCCAGACCGGAACGGCGGCTGGTGAACTCACGGGCGACGAACCCCTCCACCCAGACCCGGTGCGACTCCTCGGCGCCGTCGTAGGCGCCGTAGTTGCCGATGTGGGGCTGGGTCATGATGACGATCTGCCCGCGGTACGAAGGGTCGGTCAGGATCTCCTGGTAGCCCGTCATCGAGGTGTTGAAGACGATCTCCGCGAAGCGGCTGCCTTCGACCAGGGCCTCCCCGTGGAAGACGGAGCCGTCCTCGAGAATCAGGCGGCCCCTCACGAGGCGGGCTCCGAGAGTTCGACGAGCACGCCGCCGGCGCTCTTCGGATGAACGAACTGCACGGTCGCGCCCTCGGCCCCCGGCCCCGGCCGCTCGCGCAGCAGCTCCACACCGTCCCCGCGCAGGCGCGCGTCGTCCGCGTCGATGTCGTCACTCTTCAGGCAGAGGTGGTGGATGCCCGGACCCCGGCGCTCCAGAAACCGGGCGACCGGCGAATCGCCGGACAGCGGCTCCAGGAGTTCGATCCGGCTGCCGCCGCAGGGAATCATCGCGACGCGCACGCCCTCGTGTTCGACCTCCTCGATTGCCGAGACCGCCAGACCCAGGTTCTCGTAGAACGTCCTGGCCTCTTCAATCGACGGCACGGCGATCGCGATGTGGTCCAGGGCGGTGATCATGAGCGCTTCCTCCGTCTCGCCGGAATCCACCGACGAACTCGGCGACCAGCCGGTCCGCGAGGTCATACGGATCCACCGGCCCGCCGTTACCGGGCGCCCGATTCTGCTGCGATTCCGGCGCGCCGTAAAGAGCCCTCTCCCGCTCCGGATCCCCGGCTTCCGGGACGAGACAGCCGGACTCGACCGCGTCCATCGCGAGTCGCAGCACCTCGGCCCGGTACAGGTCGAGCACCCGCCGGCGGAAACGCGCCGCCCGCCGGGCGGCGATCTCGCCGCCCGCCTCCATTCCATCGAAGCACCCCGAAATCGCCTCGAGGAGGGCCTCCGTCCCTTCACCTGTCCGCGCGACCGTCGACACGACCGGCCGCCGTCCGCCCACGCCGCCGGGCTCCGGGGAGGCGGCGTCCTCGATCGCAAGCCGGGCGGCACCGGCCCCGGCCAGGTCGCTCTTGTTGACGACGAAGACGTCCGCGATCTCCATCGTGCCGCTCTTGATCGCCTGAACGCCGTCGCCCAGACCGGGCGCTACAACCAGTACCACCAGGTCCGCGTTGCGGCGGATCAGCGTCTGGGCCTGCCCCGCGCCGACGGTCTCGACGAGAATCCAGCGGAAACCCGCGGCGTCGAGCAGATCGGCGGCGGCGGCGGCCGCTCGCGCCAGGCCGCCGGACGCGCCGCGCGAGGCCATCGATCGGATGAAGACGCCCGGATCCGTCTCCAGGCCGGACATCCGAACGCGGTCGCCGAGCACCGCGCCGCCGGTCAGCGGGCTGGTGGGATCGAACGCCAGGACCGCCACGGGTTCGCCTCGCTTGCGGAGCTCCCGGGCCAGGGCGGCGGTCAGGGTGCTCTTGCCGACTCCCGGCGGCCCGGTCAAACCGACCGTCATCGCCCGGCCGGCCCGGCGGAACGCGGCCCTCGCCCAGGCGGCCTCGGCCCCGCTCTCGATCGCCGTCAGGGCTTGGGCGAGACGCCGCGTCTGCCGCCAGGGCTCCGGTCCGTCCAGCCAGGCCCCGGGTGCGCCGTCCGCGGTCACGACCCGAACCTGCCGATGTCGACGGCACCGTAGTAGTGCCAGAGAATCTCGCGGTAGCTCAGACCGCGCTGCGCCATGAGGTAGGACCCGATCTGGCACATGCCGACGCCGTGCCCGCGTCCGTTGCCGTCGAACCGCCAACCGGCGACGTCGCCGGCGCCCGTTTCGGCGGTCATCCGGACCAGGTTCTCCGGTACATCGAGCAGCCAGCGGATGGCCAGACCCCGGACCTCGACCGAGCGCCGCTCGCCGATCAGGTCGAGCCTCAGGATCCGGCCCGAGACGCCCCGCTCGAGCGCCCGCAGCGAAACCAGGCCCAGGCCGGGAAAGCGCCGCTCCACCAACTCCCTCAGCTCGCCGTGAGACCGCCAGACCGACCAGGGCACGGCAGTCGGCTGGCCTCCCACGGAGGGCGCCTCGTGCACCACGAGAGCCGCACGGCCACGGGCGAGGTAGACGCGAACCCGATCCCCCGGAGCCATGTCGACCGCATCGACCGGAGTGCCCAGGTCCGCCGCCGTCGCACCGGGCGTCGCTGTGGCGATCAACAGTTCGGCCTCCGGCGCCAGGGGCAGCAACCGCCGCACGCCACGCTTGCGCAGTTGGAGCCAGCGTCCGTCCACCCCCCCGAGATTCCCGGCCACGACCTGGAGCGCGCCCCTGGACAGGGCCCGGGCCAGACGCTCGCTCCGCCGGTCCTGCCGGACTCCCGCCATGCCGAGCGCCTTCAGCAGGTGCCGCTCCGGCGTTCCGCCGGCTCTTCCGACCAGTCGCACGACGCCGCCTTCGACGCACGCGGCACCGGTCGGACCCTCTCCGGACAAGAGCGGAAAGACGTTGCGCATGAGTTCCGTGCTGCCGCCGCAACTCGCCGTGAACAGGGCCTCGAGCGGCTCGCCCGACCGGACCAGGATCTCTCCCCGCGTTGCCGCCACCGCCTCATCCGAGCGCGGATGCTCCGCCTCGAGTCCCCCGTACACCTGACAGAGGGGCGTCGCGCAAATGTCGTAGCCCTCCCCCGCGAACTCGCCCCGATGCCGCACAGCGTAGGTGCGCACAGCGACCGCCTGGGCCTTGGTCGCTTCGAACTCGGGGTACAGGTCCGGACCCAACTCGCCCGGCACCACGCCGCGCACGTAGTCCTCGAGCGGAACGGCACTGACGACGTTGATGCCCGCACGGTCGTTCACGAACAGTTCGAGAGCACCCCGATAGCGGCGGCCGAGGATGTCCACGACGGCCCCGTCCGACTCCAGCCGGAGCCGCCTGCCGGCTATCCAACCGATGCCGTCCACAACGAAGCCTGGATCCTTCAGCACCGCGCCCTCGATCGCGATCCAGATGTCATCGAACCCTTCGACGCGGAGCCGGCCGCGGGCTTCCTCCGCCTGCTCCCGTCCTTCGTAACGCCCCACGCGGACCCGATACAGCCCGGTGGCCGCGTCGAGGACGGAGTCCGCCTCCTGGGCAAGCAACCCGGCGAGCCGAATAGCCAGCCTCTCCGCCTGCCAGGGGTCCCGCAGAGCTGCCACCTGCAGCCGATGAACGCCCGGACTCGCCTTCCCCGGTGCCGGCCGTACGCTGAAGTTCGTGTCCACCTCGTGCTTCTCGCCGTCCTCCGCCACCAGCCAGGAGCGGGACTCGCAGCAAGGAACCTCAAGGCGGTCCAGGTCCGTCGCGAGTCCTACCCGAATCTCCGCCGGCAGCACGATCCGCCCCGAAACACGGCTCCCGTCGGGTGGCGGAGCCGGCCGCGCCGCGGCAACGAGCAGGCAGGCCGCCACACCCACGCCGAAGCCGATCGCCCACAGCCCAACGTGCTCTGGCTTCCGGTTCTTCATTCCGCCTCGTCCATACGTTATTGGAAATAGGCGAAACGGCGCTGCGCGGCCGTCTCCCCGAACGGGTCGAGCCGACGCCTACCGGTGCTGGTGGGCCTGGAGTTCGTGCCGGTAGTCGCCGACCGCGTCGATGAGGATCGGCTTCGCCATCTGGTGAAGACGACTGACGAGACTGGCCGGAACGCGGCCGGCAAGGGTCCGGGTGGCCGCAACGCCCTCGCCCTTGGGCGCCAGGTAGTAGTTGCTCGTGAACAGGGTCGGCCGCCGAGCCATGTAGCGGCCGTTGATCAGCAGGTAGAGCGTGTCGGAGACGAAGGGCGTCGGCCGCCTGGCGCCGAGCTCGTCGACGACCACGACATCCGCCTCCTGCAGCGGGCGCAGCAGATCCGCCTGGCTCAGTTCCGCGTCCGGGTGGAACGTGGCCTGGATATCCGCCACCAGGCTGGTGAAGTCGACGAAGCGGCCCCGCACGCCGTACTGCTCCGCCAGCTCGATCAGCACCGCCACCGCGAGGTGCGTCTTGCCCCGGCCACTCGGGCCCACGAAGACCAGGCCCCGTTCGCTCAGCGATCCGTCGTTCTCCAGGAACTCGTCGATGTACTCGTCACAATCGTGGCGGGCCCTGAGGAGCTGATCGCCGACGTCGCCTGCCAGGCGGAAGTTGCTGAGCCGGCAACCCCGGTACTTGGGCGGAACGCCCAGGTCTTCGAGCCGCCGGCTGCGCACGCGCGCCGAGTGGCAACTGCAGCGACGCGCCCGATTCGTCGCCAGGTCGACGACCCAGCCACGATCCTGGCAGAACTCGCAACCGGCCTCGCTCAATCCTCTTCCTCGACCTTCACCAGGGCGCCGCTTCGCACCCAGACCAGCGCGTGCCGCCGCCGGACACCGCGACGCCGGTCCGACACGTCGCGTTCCACGATCTCGAGCAGACGGTTCCGCTCTTCCTCCAGCCGCGCCAGTCGCTCCTGCAGGGCCAGAACGACCTCGACGCCCGCAAGGTTCACGCCCATGTCGCGGGTCAGCGTCAGGATCGACTCCAGCCGGTGAAGGGAGTCCTCGTCGTAGAGACGCGTGTTGCCGTCGCTTCGTTGCGGCTGGAGCAGTCCCTCCCGCTCGTAGAGGCGGAGGGTCTGCGGATGGATGTCGTAGCGCTCCGCCACCTTGCTGATCATCACGTAGCGACCGCCCCCCACCCGCCGGCGGCGGGACGGGGGACGGCGCTTCCGTGAGGACCGGGACCCAACCATGGCGACCCTAGTTTGCCTTCTCGTCCCCGGAAGTGTCGTCCACGTCGACGAAGTCGGCATCGATCACATCGTCGTCGCCCCCGGAGGCCGGACCTTCCGGACCGGCGCCCGCTCCCGGCGCACCCTCCGGCGGCGCCTGGGCACTCGTCTGCTCGTAGATCACCTGGGCCAGCTTGTGCGAGGCCTGGGTCAGGCCGGCCGAAGCGCTGGCCATCGCGGCGGCGTCCTCCGCCTCCATGGCCTTCTTCGCTTCCTCGATCGCCGACTCGATCTCGCCTACCTCGGTCTCGGACAGCTTGTCCTTGTGCTCGGCGAGGTTCTTCTCGGTGCCGTAGACGAGGGAATCGAGCTGGTTGCGAGCGTCGATCACCTCCCGGCGCTTCTTGTCCTCTTCGCTGTGCGCCTTCGCGTCCTCGACCATGCGCTCGATCTCGCCCTTGTCGATGCCGCCGGAACCGGTGATCGTGATCTTCTGCTCCTTGCCCGTGCCCTTGTCCTTGGCCGAGACGTTGACGATGCCGTTCGCGTCGATGTCGAAGGTGACCTCGATCTGCGGCATGCCCCGGGGCGCCGGCGGGATCCCCACCAGGTGGAAGCGACCGAGCGTCCGGTTGTGACCCGCCATCTCGCGTTCGCCCTGCAACACGTGGACCTCGACCGAGGTCTGGTTGTCGCCGGCGGTGGAGAACGTCTCGCTCTTGCGCGTCGGGATCGTCGTGTTCCGGTCGATCAGCTTGGTGAACACGCCGCCCAGCGTCTCGATGCCTAGCGACAGGGGCGTGACGTCCAGCAGCAGGACATCCGTGACATCTCCCGCCAGCACGCCGCCCTGAATGGCGGCGCCGATCGCGACGACCTCGTCGGGATTCACACCCCTGTGCGGCTCACGGCCAAAGAACTCCTTGACCGCGTTCTGCACCGCGGGCATCCGGGTCTGGCCGCCGACCATGACGACTTCCTCGATGTCGCTGGTGCCGAGACCGGCATCCTTCAGGGCCTGCCGGCACGGGCCGAGCGTGCTCCCCACCAGGTCTTCGACGAGCTGCTCCAGCTTGCTCCGGGACAACTTGACGTTCAGGTGCTTGGGACCCGAGGCGTCGGCAGTCACGAAGGGCAGGTTGATCTCCGTTTCCTGCACTCCGGAAAGCTCGATCTTCGCCTTCTCGCCCGCCTCCTTGAGGCGCTGCATGGCCATTGGATCCTGGCCCAGATCGATGCCCTGGTCCTTCTTGAACTCCGCCAGCAGCCAATCGATGATCCGCTGATCGATGTTGTCGCCGCCAAGGTGGGTGTCGCCGTTCGTCGACTTCACCTCCACGACTCCCTCACCGACTTCCAGGATGGAGATGTCGAACGTGCCGCCGCCGAAGTCGTACACGGCGATCGTGCGATCGCCTTCCTTGTCCAGGCCGTAGGCGAGCGCCGCCGCGGTCGGCTCATTGACCAGCCGTTCCACGGTGAGACCGGCGATCTGGCCGGCGTCGCGCGTCGCCTGACGCTGGGCGTCGTTGAAGTAGGCCGGCACGGTGATCACCGCCCGGTCGACCGGACCGCCGAGGTAATCCTCCGCCGCCTGCTTCAGCTTTTGCAGCACCATGGCCGAGATCTGCGGCGGCGTGTAGCTCTTGCCCGCGGCCTCGATCTGGACGTCGTCGCCCGAGCTCGTGACCGAGTAGGGAACCATCTTCTGCTCCCCCGAAACCTCGCCCAAGCGCCGGCCCATGAAGCGCTTGATCGAGAAGATCGTGTTCTGCGGATTCGTCACCGCCTGTCGCTTCGCGACCTGCCCGACCAGCCGCTCGCCCTTGTCGGTGAACGCGACAATCGACGGCGTGGTCCGGCTTCCCTCCGAGTTCGGAACCACCTTCGGATCCGAACCTTCCATCAGGGCGACGACGCTGTTCGTCGTCCCCAAGTCGATACCGATGATCTTGCTCAAGTTCTCGTCTCCCGATCGCCCGCGCCAACGGACGCGAACGGTTGATTGCTGCTCTTCGGTTCGCTGCCGGGGCTTAGGCCCCCGACGCGCCAAGCATCCTAAGACCTAAGCGCCTCGGTGTCAAGTCCTGAACAGGGTATATCTGACATATACACGCTCATATCCTCGTGGCCAAGGCAGTACGCCACCTCAATGAGGGCGCCCCGGGCTGGATCAGCGCCGCTGGTGCCGGCTGTCGGGTCAGCTCCGCGTCTTCTCGACGTAGCGCATCCGGAGCTGGGCGAGGAGGTCGTCGAGCAGGGCCGTCTCCTGAGCGCTCACGTTGCCCCGGGTCTTCTCCTGGAGCACGGCCAGCAGGTCGATGTGCATGCGCGCCCGCGGCAGATCCTCAGCGCTCTGGCCATCCGGAAGCTGCGCATCGCCGAGCAGGAAGGCGATCGGCTC
>JAPOVF010000143.1 GCA_026708285.1 Acidobacteriota bacterium | reverse complement strand
GCGGCGGCGTCGAGCATGCCAGGAGAGAGATCAGCCAGCGTGATGTCCCATCCCGTCGGAATCCGCGCTCGATTGACACGCCAAAGGTCTCCTAGCCCGCATCCCAGGTCCAACAGGCGCGCCTCTTTCCCGAAGGCGAACCGGTCGAAGACCCATGGCAACCAGCCTCGCGGATTGACGCTGAAGCGGGCGTGCAACTGGGCGCGATCCTGCAGGTTGGTGGGGTCCCGGTACTGGTCCTCGAGCAGGTAGCTCTGGTCGGTCATCCTGTTCATGTCGCAGTTCCGAACCGTTGGCTCCTACGCGGCGCGCGCTGCGTCTCGTTCTCGCGCCACCACTGCCTCCAGATGCGGTGGCGGCTGCCACAGGCACTCCATCACGTAGGGCAGGTCGAGCGGCCGGCCGTCCCAGGTCGGCATGGACTCCTTGCCCGTGACCAGGATGCCCGCGTTCTCCAGATGCTCGACCAGTTCCCGAGCAGCGTGGAGGCCGACCGGTGGAGGCGCCGGACTCTGCTCCAGCGGCCGTCCCCGGCGATGGAAGAACTGTACGGCGCCGTCCTTGCTCAGCCGTACATTGAAGCCGCCTTCATGGAGCAGTCGGTGGTGTCGCCGGCAGAGGAGCACGAGGTTCGAGAGCTTCGTCTCGCCGCCGTCGGCCCAGTGGACGATGTGGTGGGCGTCGCAGTGCGTCGAGGTGCAGCCGGGGAAGCGGCAACCCCGGTCGCGGAACTCCAGAGCCCGCCGGATCGGAGGCGGAATGGTGCGTGTCTTGCGGCCGACGCTCAGGATCTGGCCGGATCGGTGAGTGATCCGGACCTTGCCTCCGTCGCAGGCGACTCGCCGGGCCGTTTCCGCGGAAACAGGGACGTGGGAGTCGCCGAGCCAGGCGCCGCGGGGTGAAGCTCGCCCGTGTGCCGGTTGGAGTCTGGGCGGCGCTTCCGCGGAAACGTGTTCGCCTCCCGCCGCTACGGCCGCGTGCTCATGCTGGTGCGCCGGCGGCGTTTCCGCGGAAACGTGTTCCGCGGGCGTCTCCGCGGAAACGCACGACATGCAGCCAATGGCCGAACCGTTCGCCGGAGTCGTCAGCTCCTCGTCACTCACATGAACGACGACTTGGTACCGGTCGCCGCTTGACCCGGGATCGAGACCGCCCTTGAGCGCGCTCTCGGCAACGAGAGCAAGAGCGTCGGCGCGCACCTTCCCGGCCGGTGGGCGGTCCTCCTGCTGCTCCGCGTGGAGCTTCTCACCCGCCGCCTTGAGTGCCTTCATCACTACCTCGCCAGCTTCCGGCGCCAAACGCCCACGGATCACGAACATGCCGTTCTCATCAATGTGGGTCGTCACGTGGCTCGACGCGTCGCGCAGTTCGTCGTCGGCAGCCTCGACCGAACGGTCGATCCTGCGCCAGGACCGGACGACGCGTTCGATGTGCGCCGCGGTTCCGGCCTTTCCGAGTTCGACGAGGTCCTTCTCCGTGTCGGGCCGAGCGATGCGGGTCAGCGCTCTCACCTTGGAGTAGGAGAGTTGGCCGCTCTTCATCGCCTCGCTCATCAGCGGAAGTTCGCGAAGGGCGCGGGCGACCCGCACTTTCTCGCGGGCCGCGCCGGGTGCAACGCCAATTCGCCAGGTAAGCCACTGCGCACAACTGAGGAAGCCGCAGTTCCAGCCCTCCTCCTCGTCGAACCTGCGAATCAGAACAAGCAGCTCGTAAGTCGCCGCGTCGATCCGCGCTGCGAGCGTGGCGATCTCCTCGCCCATGCGCTCCTTGCTACTCATGCCGGTTTCGTTGTCAATCATTCTGTTGTCATCCCATGCTGGACCTGACGGTCGGCTTGGCGGGTGTCGGAGGTCGCGAGACCGGCCTGTCGGGGACCTCCGTTTGGGAGACTGAATCTATCACTTGGTCGTTGAGATACGAAAGGAACTCCAATGCAGTGGAGCGGCGTTCGTGTTTCTGGAGTCCGGAGGCCGACGTGACACCTCAATCGATAGGGAGGAATCGGTGGCAGGCACCGGATTCGGGCTCCACGCGGCTCGCATTGGAGTATGGGCTATAGTCGCGCACGATGAGGGGAGAAGGCCTCCTGTGAACGAGGACTGCCCGATTTCGGGTCGTCAGTGAAGACCGACGCGAGCAGTGAACGGGTTTTCTGAACCCTCTCGGTGTCCTCGAAGAGGGCAGTTCCTCCGATGACGCCCTTCGATTCCTCTGTAGCCATGAGATCGTTGTCCTTGGCGGGGCAGACGTGGACAGCATCATCGAGCGAGACAGAGAGATTCGGCCAATTGCGGGATCGCTCGGAGACAAGCTGACGGTTTGCCGCCTCGATCAGAAGGACTTGGCCGAAATCCTATGGCCTTTGAGGGCGGCAGGCTCGGCTTTCTGCACAGGTCACTATCTCGCGACGATCACGATGGCAAGTGTTGCCGTCGAACAACTGTTCGTGCGGGAAAAGCCTGATACTAGAGCGGAGAAGTGGCCCTTCGGGAAGCGACTGAATGAAAGCGGTTGGGACCAGTCCGACTCTGGCAAAGGAGAGAGACTGAGAGTCCTGCGGAACGACGCTGTTCATCGGGCGCGAGGCGGAAAAGCGGAGGCGCTTGAGGCCTTTCGGTTGGCTTCCTTGTTGGTGGGCGCAAGGCTTGGATGGCGCGGCCCTGACTCCGAGACGGGCACCATAGTTCTGCCTCCGGATCGGCCATGAAGGTCCAACCCAGCGAAGCGACATCTACGCCTGCTGGCGGCCGTTCTCCTACATGGTCGCCAGCCCTCGCTCGCTCGGCTATCTTTGCAGGACGTTCAGGGCGTCACGGAACCACGTTCCCCCAGTTCGGCGCGGCTGCGGCTTCGCCTTCGCCTGCCGCCCATTCGATCGTGTCGCCGACCCAGGCCTGGAACATCTCGTGGTCCCAGACGTCCTCGCGGTGGCCCATCGCGTTGTAGAGAACACGGCCGGAGCCGAGTTCGCGGCACCAGGCGATTGGGTAGGGAGCGATGTCGTAGACCTCCTGGTTAGCCCGTTCTTCGCCCGGGTCCATCAGCGCCAGGACGTGGAGTTGGTCCTTCGCGACGTTCTTGAAGAGGTACCACTCGTCCATGATCTTCCAGCTGTCTTCGACGGATTTCATCGTGGGGTGACCGGCGTCGGCGACACGGACGATGCCGGGGAACTGGGCGCCGTGGTGGGTGAACTCACCGCCGATCATGCCGATGTAGGGGGTGATCTCGTCGTTCTCGCCGTGGAAGGTGTCGGTCGCGGGGTGGAAGCCGACGAAGCCGCCGCCGGCTTCGATCCAGGCGATCAGGTCGGAGACGCCGTCGGCGCTCATCGGGGGATTGCCGTCGCCTCGGAAGAAGCCCTCGCCGGTGCCACCGCGTTGGGTCAGGTCGCCGGTCGTGTAGAAGATGACGACGTCGAAGTTGGCGAGCTGCGTCGCGTTGATGAGCCCCGCGTCCTTGGTGGACGTAACGTCGAAGCCGCGCTCGGCCGCTATGTGGGCGAGCACGGTGTCGACGTGGCTGGGATGGCCGTCCGTGCGCTTGATTGCCGAGTGCTGGAAGCCGGAGGACTTGCTGACGAAGAGGACGCGGACGGGGTCGTCGGCTTCGGATTCGGAGGCGATTGTGGGGGTGGCGGCGAGGAGGAGAAACGCGAGGGCGAGCGGGGCGAAACGGCGAAGGTAGATCATGGGCGAGAAGCTACCACTGCGCGGGCTCGCCGCGTCGCGGCATCGCGCCTGATGCCGGCCAGATGGCCGGCGCACCCAGTGTTTCTCAACTGAACTTCGCAATGACCTCTTCGCCGAACTGGGCGAGGCTGTCCGGCGGCATCGGCGGGAAGATGACGCGGGAGATGCCGAGTTCGGCCATGCGCGCCACGTGATCGGGCGGTCCGCCGTTGGCGGTGATCTCGATCGCGTCCGGGTCGCGGCCCGCCGCTTCAGCGCTCTCGCGCACGACGCCGAGCAGGTGCTTCAGCTTGTCGACGTCGCCGAGAGCGGGGAAGAAACCGTCGCCCAGTTCGCCGGCGCGGCGGGCGGCGCGTTCGGAGTGCCCGCCGACGACGATCGGCACGGAGCCCTGGACCGGCTGCGGTCGGCTGTAGCAGTCGGAGAAGGAGACGAACTCGCCGTCGTGGCTCGGGCAGTCCTCGGTCCACAGCGCCCGGAAGGCACGAATGTAGTCGTCCAGGCGGCGTCCGCGGCCGGCGAACGGTACGCCCAGGGCGTTGAACTCCTCCTCGAGCCAGCCGACGCCGACGCCCAGGACGGCCCGGCCGCCGGAGAGCTTGTCGAGCGTGGCGACGGCCTTGGCCGTGACCAGGGGATTGCGCTGCGGGACGATCAGGATGCCGGTGGCGAGCTTGATGCTCGTGGTCGCCGCGGCCACGTAGGATAGCCAGACGAGCGGGTCGGGGATGTCGAAGTCCTCGCGTCCGCCGGGCATCTTGCCGCTTTCGTCGTAGGGATAGGGGGAGGCGTAGCCGCGCGGGACGACGACGTGCTCCACGGTCCATAGCGAGTCGAAGCCGGCGGCTTCGGCCGCCTGAGCCAGACCCGCGGCCGGCGGGCCGTCGACGAACGGGCCGGTGTTGGCGAACATGATGCCGAACTTCATCTCTTCTCCTCGTTCTGCGGCCCCCATCTTCAGGGCCACGGGCGCGCGGGACTGTAGCAGCGTTCCATGAGCATGAGACGGGCACTCGACGCGGTTGCGCGATGGACGATTCGCTCGCCGTGGAGGGCGATCGCCTGTGCCGTCTTACCGGCGCTCGCCCTGGCCGCGTTGCTGCCGGCGACGACGGTCGATCTCACGTTCACAGGCGTCATGAACCGGGCCAACGAGCACGTCGGCCGTTACTTCGAGATGTCCGAGCAGTACGAACTCGGCGGTCTGCTTCTGGTACTGCTCGAGGGCGAGGAGGAGCGACTCGATCAGGCCGTCGACCGCACGATCGAGGCCGCGTCGGCGCTGCCGTCAGTCGCCGCCGCCCGACGCCCGCTGCCGCTCGAGTGGCTCGCGGAGCAGGCGCCGTGGCTCGTCGAGCGTCCCCTGTTCGACCGTTGGCTCGCGCTAGCCGAACAGCCGGGCGACATGGAGAACGCGGCGGAGTTCCTGACCTCGGCGCTGGCGCTGCGCGCTTCCGTGGCCGGCGTGCCCGGCGCGCGTCTGGTCGAGATCAAGATGGCGAAGGACCCGCTGGCGGAAGAGGTGGGCGAGAGCCCGTTCTTCGAGATCGAAGCCGCCATCGAGAGCGCACTGGCCGGTTCCGGGGTGACGGCGGGCTTCTCGGGCCTGCCGGCGCTCTCGGCGGGCGACCAGGAGCAGACGTTGGGGGCGATCAAGCGCCTGACGCCGATCAGCCTCGTGCTCGTACTGCTGCTCTTCCGGATCGTCGAGAAGCGACCGGGCGGCATGCTGTCGGTGGCCGCGGTTCTGATCCTCGCGATTGGCGCCGCCCTGGGCGCCGTCGGCGTCCTGACCGGGAAGTTGACCGTGATGGAGACATTCTTCGGCGTCACGGTCTTCGGCCTCGGCATCGACTTCGCCGTCCACCTGTTCGTGCGCCAGCGAGAGGAACTGGCTCGTGGTCGCTCGTTCGAGCAGGCGTTGCGGCGTACCCTGTCCGGCGCCGGCCGTGGCGTCGTCGCCGGGGGCATCACGACGGCGGGAGCGTTCCTCATCGCGGCGACCGCGCCGGACCCGGTGGCGCTCCATCTCGGCCTGTCGGGCGGTCTGGGTCTCCTGTTCTGCCTGCCGCTGACGCTGCTCGTCCTGCCTTCCGTGTGGGTGCTGCGGCAACGGCGGCACCGCCGGCGGGTCGCAACCGCGACGGAGGACCCGTCCAGGCGCGCGACGCCGGTCCGGGTTCCCGGCCTGTCATCCGTGGTGCGGTGGTCGACGGAACGTCCGGTTCGCTGTCTGGCGGTGAGCGCCGTCCTCCTGGCGGCGGCCCTTGCGGGGTTGCCCCGGTTGCAGGTCGAGACACGGCTGGAGCGGATCATGAACCGCGGCGTGCCGGCCATCGCGATGGTCGACCGGATTCAGGAGGTCCTGGGCACGAACGGCGCGCCGTGGATCCTGGCGGCTGAGGGTCTCGAGGAGGCTCGAGAGTTCGCGGGCCGGCTGGACGGTCATCCGCTGTTCAGCGAGACGATCAGTCTCGGCACGATCCTGCCTGCCGATCTGCCGGAGCGGGCCTCGGCACTGCACCGGGTTTTCGGCTCCGAGGGCCGGTCGGCCGCAGCCGCCCCCATGGGCGATCCCCGGGCCCTGGCGGTGGCTGCGCTCCGTCGAGCGGCGGCGGTCGGCCCACCCGACATCGACTCGCTGCCGCCCGGCCTGCGCGAGAAGTTCATCGCGCCCACCGGCGAGTTCCTGGTCTACGCCTACGCCGCGGATTCGAAGGCGGACGGCGCCCTGGCACGGCGCCAGCGCGAGGTGGTGCAGGCGATTGACCCGGCCGCCAGCGGGCTGCTGGCGGTGGTCGAGGGGATGATGATCGGCGACCGGCCGTGGATCCCGTGGATCGCGCTTTCGATCCTGGGATTCGTGCTGCTCGTCCTCTGCGTCGACTTCCGGCGGCCCGCCTCCGTCCTGCTGGCGGTGCTGCCGGTGCTGGCCGCGGTGCCGTTCACCCTGGGCGTGCTGTGCTGGGTCGGCATTCCCTTCAACGTGATGACGTGGCTCGTGCTGCCGCTGATCTTCGGGCTCGGCATCGACGACGGCATCCACGTCGTCCACCGAATCCTCGACGATCCGGCTCAGCCGATTCGCGGGGCGGCCCTGTCGGTCGGGCGGGCGATCGCGATGACGACGCTGACCACGACGGCCAGTTTCTCGATCCTGCTGTTCACTGACCACCCGGGCCTGGAGACGATGGCGGCCGTCATGCTGATCGGCCTGCCGGCTTGCCTGCTGGCGTCGGTGACGGTGCTGCCGGCGGCGGCGGTTCTGCTGCTGGGAAGACGGTAGGCTGCCGGGCTCGCCATGCCGGAACCGATCGCACTCTGCTTCAGCGGCGGCAAGGACAGTTGCCTCGCTCTCCAGGAACTGCGCCGGCAGGGCCGTTTCGAGGTGGTGGAACTGGTCACGACGGTGACCGACGCCTTCGACCGGGTCAGCATGCACGGCGTCCGCCGTTCGTTGTTGCGGGAGCAGGCGGACTCGATCGGCCTTCCGCTGACCGAGGTCGTCGTGCCGCCCGAGCCGTCGAACGTGGTCTACGAGCGCGAAATGGGCAAGGCGTTCGCGAAACTCCGCCAACGGGGAATCAGCCGGGTCGGCTTCGGCGATCTGTTCCTCGAGGATCTCCGCGAGTACCGCGTCCGCCAGCTCGCGGAAGCGGGTCTCCAGTGCGAGTTCCCGATCTGGCACACGCCCACGGACGAGTTGGCGCGGACCTTCATCCGCGACGGCTTCCACGCGCTCACTGTCTGCGTCAACCCGGCCGTTCTGCCCGTCTCGTTCGCCGGACGCGCCTTCGACGACGCCTTCCTCGCCGATCTTCCGTCCGGAGTCGATCCGTGCGGCGAGAACGGCGAGTTCCACACGTTCGTGTTCGATGGTCCGATCTTCGACCGGTCGATCGCGGTCGATCTCGGCGAACTGACGGAGCGGGACGGCTTCGGCTTCTGCGATCTTCTGCCGGCGGGCTCCGCCATTCCTGCCAAGGCGGTCGCTGGATGACGGAACCGCGGATCGTCTCGCTGATCGCCAGCGCCACGGAGATCGTGTGCGCCCTCGGCTTCGAGGACTGCATGGTCGGCCGGTCGCATGAATGCGACTTCCCGCAGTCGGTGGAAAGGCTGCCGGTGTGTTCGTCGTCGAAAGTCGACGTCGACGGCTCGAGCCGCGCGATCGACGACCAGGTGCGCGCGATCGTCGCCGACGCCCTCTCCGTCTACCGGGTCGACGCGGGCCTTCTGGACGAGCTCGCGCCGACCGTGATCGTGACCCAGACCCAGTGCGAGGTGTGCGCGGTCAGCCTGAAGGACGTGGAGCAGGCCGTGTGCGAACTCGTGGCGTCCGAGCCACGGATCGTCTCGCTCGCGCCGATGGATCTCGGCGACGTGTTCGACGACATCGGCACGGTTGCCGGGGCGCTCGGCTGTCCGGAGCGGGCGGAGCGGCTGAACACCGGGTTGACGGCTCGCCTCGACTCAATCCGCGACCGTTCCCGTGAACTCGCCGAACGGCCCACGATCGCCTGCATCGAGTGGATCGACCCGCTGATGCACGCGGAGAACTGGATCCCCGAACTCGTCGAGATCGCCGGCGGCA
>JAPOVF010000349.1 GCA_026708285.1 Acidobacteriota bacterium | reverse complement strand
CGGGCTCGGGCGTGCCGACCGCCGAGCACCCGCAAAGAAGCAACGAACCCAGGACGGCGCCACCGGGCGCAATCCACCGCGTCATGGGGCTGGACCTCCCTGTTACAAGGCTTACTCCAGCGCCAACGCCACCAGGGCCGGGATTTGTTCCCCGCGTCCGGCACCGACGGTAAAGGCCACGTATTGCCGGCCCTCGTGGAGATAGGTCATCGGCGTGCCGTGCGGCGTGGGCTCGACGCGGTGTTCCCAGAGTTTCGCGCCGTCCCGCTTGTCGTAGGCGCGAATGTGTCCGGCGTCGCCCATGAAGGTCATCCGGCTCGGGTCGTAGTCGGCCTGGATGATGAAGATCAGGTCCCCGGTCAGCACCAGCCCGCCGTTCGAGAGGATGCCGTGGGAAGCACTGCCCAGGTCGGGCAGATCCAGGTGAGCGATCGCCGGGTGGTCCTTCGGGCCCGGGCCGTGGGCGACCTGCCACTGGTGCTCGCCCGTGTTCAGGTCGATCGCGGTGATCCGGCTGTAGGGCGGCTTGACCAGGGGAAGACCGCGCGGCCCCTCCAGGAGGCCAAGGGCGTCGACGTAACGGAACTCGGAGCGGGCCGCGTCGGCCCGCTGCACGCCGAAGCTCATCACCTTGGTCATCGACGGCACGTAGAGGACGCCGGCCTCGGGATCGACCGCGGCGCCCCGCCAGTTCGCGCCTCCGGCGGCGGACGGCAGCGTCAGCACGCCGAGCTTGCCGCCCTCCCTGACCTCGAGCGGCGGCGTGTAGATCGGGCCCAGCACGTAGTCCGCTGCGATTTCGAGCGCCTCGGCGCGAAGCTCCGGCGTGAAGTCGATCAGGTCGCCCTCGGTGAAGCCGAGCCGCTCGAAGGGCGGGGGCTTCGTCGGCATCGGCTGGGTAGGCGAACTCCATTCGCCGGGCACCGTCGTCTGCGGCACCGGGATCTCGTCGATCGGCCACACGGGCTCGCCCGTCTCCCGATCGAGCACGTAGGTGATGCCCTGCTTGCTGACCTGGGCCACCGCCTTGATCCGCCGGCCGTCGACGGTGACGTCGACCAGGTTCGGGGCCGAGGCCAGATCGTAGTCCCACAGGCCGTGGCGGACCGCTTGAAAGTGCCACTTCCGCTCGCCGCTGCGGGCATCGAGGGCGACCAGACTCTCGGCGAACAGGTTGTCTCCGCGCCGGTGGCCGCCGTACCAGTCGTTCGTCGGCGTCGAGACCGGCAGGTAGACGAACCCGAGCTCCTCGTCGCAGCTCATCATCGTCCACACGTTCGTGTTGCCTGAGTACTCCCAGGACCCGTCGAGCCAGGTGTCGTTGCCGAACTCGCCGGGTTGGGGAATCGTGTGGAAGATCCAGCGCTGCTCGCCGGTGCGCACGTCGTAGCCGCGGACGTGGCCGGGCGGCATCTGCGGTCCACGAGGGCCGTCCGAGATGATCGAGCCGAGCACGATGACGTCGGCGCAGACGATCGGCGGCGCCGAGTGGGTGTACTGGCGCTCGTTGATGTCGCGGCCCAGGCCCAAGGCTGTGTTCACCATGCCGCCGTCGCCGAACGCGGGGTCCGGCTCGCCGGTCAGACGGTCCAGCGAGATCAGGCGGCGGTGGTGGGCGGCGTAGATCAGGCGCTCGACGGGTTCGCCGTCGATCTCCCCGCTCCAGTACTCGAGTCCGCGGTGCTGGAAACCGGCGTTGGCCGGGCGGCCCGCGTCGTAGCTCCGCGGGTCGTAGACCCAGAGCGTCTCGCCCGTGCCCGGGTCGATCGCCGCCAACTGGCTGAGCGAGGTCGTGATGTAGAGCGTGCCGTCGATGTAGAGCGGCGTGCTCTTGTACTGGCCGCCCCGGTACTCGGTCTCGGCTTCGGCTTCGACCGATCTCCAGCGCCAGACCTCGCGCAGTTGGTCGACGTTCGACGGGTTGATCTGGTCGAGCGGCGAGTACTTCGTCGAGGCGCGGTCGGCGGCGTAGTGGCGCCACTCACCGATCGTGTCGTCGGCGGGGCCGGGATCGTTGCCGCCGCATCCGGACACCAGGATCAGCAGGAGAACTGCGCTCGCAGCTACTCCAGAACCAGAAGCCGGCCAGAAGGCCGGCGCACCCAGTGAGAAAACGTCGTTGGGGAACATCCGGCGAGTCTACGCGGCGATCCGGTACGCTATGCGGCCTTCAGGAACAAGGCTCTTAGAGGAGAAGAACGATGGCATGGGACTTCGAAACAGACCCTGAATTCCAGGACAAGCTGGACTGGATGGACGAGTTCGTCACCAACGAAATCGAACCGCTCCGGTTCGTCCTCGGCAGTCCCTACGATCTCTCCTGCCCGAAGCGCCAGAAGCTGATTCCGCCGCTCCAGGAGGAGGTCAGGAAGCGCAAGCTCTGGGCCTGCCACCTGGGTCCGAATCTCGGCGGCCAGGGCTACGGCCAGGTCAAGCTGGCGCTGATGAACGAGATTCTCGGCCGCTCGCCGCACGCGCCGATCGTGTTCGGCTGCCAGGCGCCGGACTCGGGCAACGCGGAGATCATCGCCCACTACGGCACGGACGAGCAGAAGGCCCGCTACCTGCAACCCCTGCTCGACAACAAGATGGTCTCGGCCTACTCGATGACGGAGCCTCACGGCGGCTCGGATCCGAAGGTGTTCACGACCCGCGCCGTCCTCGACGGAGACGAGTGGGTGATCAACGGCGAGAAGTGGTTCTCCTCGAACGCCCGATACGCCTCCCTGCTGGTCGTCATGGTGGTCACCGACCCGGACGCGCCGCCTTACAACAAGATGTCGATGTTCCTGGTGCCCAAGGACACGCCAGGCGTCAAGATCATCCGCAACGTCGCCGTCGGCACCGGCAACGAGGACGGCTCACACGGCTACGTCCGCTACACGGACGTGCGCGTGCCCAAGGACCACCTGCTCGGCCAGCGCGGCCAGGGCTTCGTGGTCGCCCAAACCCGCCTCGGCGGCGGCCGCATCCACCACGCGATGCGGACGATCGCGAAGGTCCGCACGGCCTTCGACCAGATGTGCGAGCGCGTCCTGTCACGCACGACCCAGGGCGAGTTGCTGGCCCAGAAGCAGCTCGTCCAGGAGAAGATCGCCGACTCGTGGGCGCAGATCGAGCAGTTCCGCCTGTTCGTTCTGCAGACCGCCTGGAAGATCGACAAGTACAAGGACTACCGGATGGTCCGCAAGGACATCTCCGCGGTCAAGGCGGTCATGCCCAAGGTCTACCTCGACGTCTTCTCGAGAGCGCTGATGATCCACGGTTCGCTCGGCGTCTCGAACGAGATGACCTTCTCGGCGGGCGTCGTCGATTCCTTCCACATGGCCCTGGCCGACGGCCCCACCGAGGTCCACAAGATCACTGTGGCGCGGCAGATCCTCCGCGAGTACGCGGGAACAGACGATCTCTTCCCGACCACGCACCTGCCGAAGCTCCGGCAGGCGGCTCTCGAGAAGTACGCCGAGGCGCTTGAACTGGAGGTGGCGGCGCTGTAGGCGGCGCTACGCGTGGGCCATGGCGGTGGCGCGCACGCCGAGCGCGGCGACCACGGCGAACAGCAGTGCGAAGACCAGGTTCGCAATGCCGCTGGTCTCGTCCATCAGGCCCATGACGGCGATCACCAGGAGAGCGACCGCCACAAGGATCGAGAAGATGTTGCCCATCTTCTGGGCATCCTCCTCGCTGCCGCCCATGCAACCGACACGGACCAGGAAGAAGGTCAGCACGGCGAAGAAGGCGAGGAGGCTCCACCAGGAACCAGCGGCGGCGTCGACCATGGCTTGGGAGGCCCACCAGCCGGCGCCGAGAAGGTACGCGATCGCAAAGAGGAAGTTCTTCATCATGGCGAGCCGGAATCTAGCTGACAGGTCCTGCATCGGCAAGCCCTAGCCACCGATCCGGCCCACGCGCTGGCCACGCCTCCCCTACCGGCCGTGCTAGGGTTTCGATCCGCTCAACGGCATCAACCCGGGTACCGCCCGGCCATCTGACGGAGAACCCGAAATGCTCCTCGACCTCGCCAAGAACCGCCCGTTTCCCGTCTTGGCCGCAGCCGCGCTGCTGCTGCTCTTCGCCGGCTGCGCCGCCGAATCCGGCGAAGACCACTCGGACCATGGCCACGCGGAAGGTGACATGGACCACGTAGAAGAAGCGGCCGACGACGGAGCGCCGCGCGTCTACTTCGTGGGGCTGGAGAACCACGACACGATCCCCAGCCTGGTCAACCTGCAGTTCGCGGCCGAGAACTTCATCATCGAGCCGGTCGGTGACGGCGCGATCAACGAGGGGGCAGGCCACTACCACATCGCGATCGACGGGGAGTGCCTCGAGCCGGGCATCGTGATCCCCACCGCCGACCCGTGGATCCACTTCGGCGACGGCTCGGACTCGATCGAACTCGAGCTCCCGCTCGGCGAGCACTACCTATGCCTGCAGATCGGCGACGGCGAGCACCGGACGCTCGACGAGCCGGGGCTGTCGCAGTACATCATGGTGCACGTCGAGGACGAGGCCGAGGAGGCAGCGGAGTAGGCAGCGTCCGCCTATTCAAAGAAGAACGGGCTCGTCCAGGCCGCGCCACCGTCCGTCTGGACTACGCGGACATAGAGATAGCCGCCCGACCGGAACTCCGGCAAGGCGACGGTCAGGCTGCACTCGCGCTCGCCTTCGGGACACAGAGCCTCGCCGGCGATGGCACCGGCGCCGCTCCCGCCCTGGCGGCTGACGACCTCGATGCGGGCAATCTCGACCGGTGCCACCGCCCGCACGACCAGAGTCCGCTCCGGCACGCCGGCGATCGGGCCGACCCCTCCCGCAGCAAGCGCAGCCTCCGGAATCACCGCACCGATCGGCCAGCCGGCATAGCTCGCCCGCACCACGATTCGCGGGCCGTTCGTCGCGTAGGTGCGACGGGCCAGGAGGGCCTCGTAGATCCCCTCACGGCTCACCTCGTCGCTCAGAATCGCCGCCACGCCGCCACTGGGCGATGAAAGGTGCGCCAATCCGGGATGGCCGTCGTGGCCGTCGCTTGAGCCGATGAACCCCAGCCGGTAGCCGCGGTCGAGGACGTCGCGAACGTAGTTGCCCTCGAGGGCGCCCCGAACCGTCAGGCCCGGCGAGTCCGCAGCCTCGCTCGACCCGTGGACCGAGACGATCTCGGTGACCGGCTCCAGTTCGGGCGGAGGTTCCTGCGACCAGTCGGTGGCGATCGGGTTCCCGGCCGAATGGTGAGCGAAGGTCAGGGCACGGGCGCCGTCGAGTCCCTCCCAGAGCTCGGCCGCTTCGTCGAAGCGCTCGTCGATCGAACTCAGGAGAGAACCACCCAACGCACTGGCGGTCGGCTCGAAAAAGACCACGTGGCGGTGGCCCTCGACCCAGTTCGTCCACTCGTAGCCAGCCAGGGCGACGAAGCGTCCGGGTTCGTGCCGCCGGTCGGCCGCATCCAGCGTCCGCCGCCAGATCGAGGGCTCACGGTCCATGAACCGCATGCCCCAGTGGTCATGGTCGGTCACCGCCGCGGCGTCGAGGGCGGCTACCTCCCGAGCGTAGAGCAACAGATCGTCCGGCGTCGCCGAACCATCGGAGAGGCCGGAGTGGTTCTGGAGGTCCGCCCACAGGATACGCCGGCCGGCCGGCGAGACGAGGAGAGGATTGCTTTCCGCTTCGAATCCAGGCTCGGTCCCGGCGCCCACCAGCCGGCCGCTCACCCTGAACACACCGCTGGCCTCCCCGGAAAGCCGAAGCGGAACGACGAGCCGCCCTCGATCCTCAACGGTGAGAGGCAGGGAAACGACCCGCTCCACCTCGGCCGCCGAAGCGGCCCTGGAGTCGACCAGATGGACGGCCGGCGGCAAGCGAAGTTCAAGCGCCCCGGCTGCCGCCGGCCAGCCGTTCCCGGCCGCGTCGACCAGCGCCGCGGTGAGCATGACCCGGTCGCCCGGCCGGGCGGTAGAGGGAAGGTGCAGCAGCAACCGTGCCGGCGGCCCGGGCAACACATCGACGGCCGGCGACTCCGCGATCAGCTCACGCACCCCGTCGCCGTCGCCGTCGACGCCGACCCAGAAGCGCGACTCGCGCTCGGCGTACCGGTCGGCCAGCGCGCCCGCCGGGCCGGCTCCGTACGTGATCACGACTTCTTCTCCTGCCGCGAGCGGCCGGCCGCCGACGGCGATCGCAAGCAACTGCTGATCCAGCGTTTCCGCCGAGAGTTCGACGCCGGCAGCGTCCGTCTCGACCGTCGTGTAGCCCAGTGCCTCCGGACGTTCCGCCTGCGGTGTGCTCCAGCCCCAAAAGGGCGACACCTGGAGATGAACGGTTCCTCCCACCGCTAGGCCGGCCGGCCCCGCCCGGTAGACAATCCGCCAGCTTCCCGGACTCCCTGCGACAGCCGGGCCCCTCAAGGCCTCGACGGCGGCAGTGCCGCCGCCGTCAGCGCTCGAACGCGGCCGCAGGAGGTCGGCGCGCAGTTCTTCGACGACGTCGTGACGCGGAGAGCGGTCGGGCCAGGGGCCGCTCGTCGGTTCATCAGGTGCCGGCCCACACGCCACGACCGTCAGCATCAGGGCGGCGGCGAATCGAAAAAGCCGCATTCGGAGATCCTCTCACGAGGCCGGAACGGCTGTAGTCTGCACGCAGTCCAATGCCCTACAAGATCGCCTTCATCGGCACTCACGGCGTCGGCAAGACGACCCTGGCCTACGGTCTCGCTTCCCGCCTGAAACGCCGGGACATCAACCTCGACGTCGTGGTCGAGGTAGCCCGGCGCTGTCCGCTGCCCCTCAACGAAGGCACAACACTGGAGGCCCAGTCGTGGATCCTCCACTCTCAGATCGCCGACGAACTGGCCGCGGAGGCTCGCTCGCCGGTCGTCATCTGCGATCGTAGCGTGCTCGACAACTACGTCTACCTGCTGTTCGCTCACGGGCGCCAACCGGCGTTCGAACCGCTGATCGAGTCCTGGTGCACGACCTACGACCTGAAGGTCTATGTGCCCATCCTGCGCGGCAGCGAGGCGCAACCCGACGGCATCCGCGCCATCGACCCCGCCTTCCGGCAGCAGATCGACGACCGGCTCTGGAACGAACTGGAGGATCGCCGGATCGAGGTCCTGGTCCTTCGCCCCGAACGCCGCGAGGACTGGCTCGACATCGTCGAGGCCGCCGTGGCGAACGAGCTCCGCATCCCCCAACTCGACCTGCTCTGATGCACGGCGGCACGCGTATACTCACGCCCCGACCCATCCCGTAGACCGCTACGTCCAGTGCATGCGGCATCGGCGCCCTCGCCGCCGGAGTCGACAAGTTCAAGAGGAGTCGCCATGTCCCGTCCCTTCCTTCGCACCGAACTCTGCGACATGCTGGGGATCGAGTACCCCGTCTTCTCCGCCGGCATGGGTCCCGTGGCGGGGGGCGCGGAACCCGTCGCGAAGGCCGAACTGGTGGCCGCCGTTTCGGAAGCTGGCGGCCTGGGCGTGATCGGAGGCGTTGCCTACAGCCCCGAGGACCTGCGGGCAGAGATCAACAAGGTGCGCGCGAGGACGGACAAGCCGTTCGGAGTCGATCTGCTGCTGGCTTCGAACTTCCTGGAGAAGGCGGGCAGCGGACCGACCTCGGCGACCGTACCGACCCGCGACCTGGTGCCGGCGGAAACGCGCGACGCGCTCAGGAAGATGGCCGAGAGCCTGGGGATCGAGTGGATCGAGGCACCACCTCCGGCGCCGAGTTGGGTGGTGCCCGAGGGCAAGAGCTACGCGGGCGCCCAGATGGAAGTCCTGCTGGAGGAGAAGGTCCCGGTGTTCGCCTCCGGTCTCGGTTCCCCGGCACCCTTCTCCAGGGCACTCAAGGACGCTGGCATCAAGATCGTCTCCCTGGTCGGTAACGCCCGCGCCGCCCGCCGGGTTGCCGACGGCGGCGCCGATATCGTGGTCGCTCAGGGCACCGAGGCCGGCGGTCACACCGGCAAGATCGGCACCCTGGCGCTCCTGCCCCAGGTCATGGACGCCGTGGCGCCGATCCCGGTCGTTGCCGCGGGCGGCGTAGCCGATGGCCGCGGACTGGCGGCGGTCATCGCCGCCGGCGCCATCGGCGGCTGGTGCGGCACGGCTTTCCTGGTCTCGCACGAGGCGAACCAGCCCGCGCTGCAGAAGCAGCGCATCCTGGAGGCCGCCACCGAGGACACCGTGGTCACCCGTCTCTACAGCGGCAAGACGATGCGGAACATCACGAATCCGCTGATCCAGGCATGGGAAACCAGCGGCATCCGGGCGCTGCCGATGGGGCTCCAGGGCGTGCTCACCCGCGACCTGCTCCACTCCATCCGCACCGCCGGACGGGACGACCTGCTGATGAACGCCGCCGGCCAGGCCTC
>JAPOVF010000141.1 GCA_026708285.1 Acidobacteriota bacterium | reverse complement strand
GCCGCCGAGCGGCGGTTGCGCCGGGGACGGATGGGCATCGGCTGCATGGCCGGGGGATTCTACGCCGGGGCGGCGAGATCGACACTCCGGCCGGTAGTCCGGCTCAGCTTTGGCGCGGCGGTTCCTTGGGGAGCGGACCTATACTTCCCGCCATGGCACTGAGGGAGGTGTGCGCGGATATCTGGGTCGTCGACCACCAGCAGAAGATCCCCGTCGGCTTCGTCATGCCTGCCCGGATGATCGTTGTACGGCTCAGCTCGGACGACCTGTGGCTCTACTCCCCGGGACCCATCGACGACCCGACTGCGGAGGAACTCGCGGCGCTCGGACCGGTGCGGTATCTCGTCGGGCCGAATCGCTTTCACCACCTCTATCTTCCCGCCGCGGTAGAGCGCTTCCCCGACGCGGAGGTTCTGGGTGCGCCGGGTCTGGCCGAGAAGCGCAAGGACGTGGCGTTCAGCGGCACCCTCGGGATCGCGTCCTCCTGGGGCAGCGACCTGATCTCGATTCCGATCGACGGCATGCCGGGAATCGGCGAAGTCGCGTTCTGTCACCGGCCGAGCGGCTCCCTGCTGGTGGCCGACCTGCTCTTCAACCTGCGGCAGCGCCAGGGGTTGATCGCGTCGGCCTACTGCAGGTTGACGGGGGTCCATCGCCGCGTGGCGATGAGCCGTATGTTCCGGTTCGCGATCCGCGACCGCGCGGCGTGCGCCGCGAGTTGCCTGCGCCTGTTGCGGTCCCCGTTCGACCGCCTGGTGCCCTGCCACGGCGACGTGGTGGAGGAGGACGCGAAGCGGCAGGTCGAGGCGGCGCTCGCCTGGATCTTTGATGGCCTCGAAACGCCCCCCGAACCCGCGCCCGCCGGCGCTCCGGTGCCCGAGGTCTGACCCTCCCGTGTCACTCCCCCTGGCGGACCTGCGGGTCCTCGACCTGACGATCGCCCGCGCCGGGCCGACGGCGGTGCGACAGCTCGCGGACTGGGGCGCCGACGTGGTGCGGATCGAACGCCCGCCCGCGCCGGGCAAGGACATCGGCATCTCCCGCCGGCTCGGCCACGACTACCAGAACCTCCACCGCAACAAGCGCTGCCTGACGCTGGACCTGAAGCAGGACGAAGGCCGCGACGTGCTGCTGCGCCTCGTCCGCGACGCCGATGTGCTGGTCGAGAACTACCGCGCCGACGTGAAGCACCGGCTCGGCTTCGACTACGAGACGGTGCGGGCGGTCAACCCGCGGATCGTCTACGCCAGCGTGTCCGGCTTCGGCCAGACGGGTCCGTACCGGGAGCGGGGCGGCGTCGACCAGATCGCCCAGGGTCTGGGGGGTTTGATGTCGGTCACGGGGCTGCCCGGTCAGGGCCCGGTGAGAGTCGGGACGGCGATCTCGGACCTCGCGGCCGGGCTCTATCTCGCGTTCGGCATCATGGCCGCCCTTCGCGAGCGCGAGCGTTCGGGCGAAGGGCAGTGGGTGACGACCTCGCTGCTCGAAGCGATGATCGGGATGCTCGACTTTCAGGCCGCGCGCTACCTGGTCGAGGGTGAAGTCCCCGGCCAGCAGGGCAACCACCACCCGACGATCGCGCCGATGGGGACCTTCCCGGCGGCCGACGGCTGGGTCAACGTCGCAGCCACGAGTAACAAGCACTTCCGCGGCATGTGCCAGGCCCTCGGTGGCGAGGAACTGCTCGAGCGGACGGAGTACAGGAACACCGCCGGTCGTGTCGCCAACCGGGCGCGGCTCGAGGAGGAGGTCGCTGACCTGACCCGGCGCTTCAAGGTGGACGAGATCGTCGAGCGTCTGAACGACGCTGGCTTGCCGTGCGGTCCGGTGTACGACCTGGGCCAGACCTTCGCCGACCCCCAGGTCCAGCATTCCGGCATCGCCGTGCCGCTGGAGCACCCGGACCTCGGACCGGTGCGGCTCGTGGGCCAGCCGGTCCAGCTCCGGCGGACGCCCTTCGAACTGCGGAGCCGGGCGCCCGGGCTGGGCGAGCACAGCGACGAGATCCTCGCGGAGGCGGGGCTGGAGGACACCGAGATCGAGGCTCTGCGGGCCGCGGGGGTCGTCACGTGAACGCGATCGAACTGCCGACGACGAAGATCAGGGCGAGGATCGAGGACGGCGTCGGCTGGCTCACTTACAACAACCCGGAGCGGCGGAACGCGCTCTCGTTCGAGATGCAGGTCGCGCAGGCGGAGGTCCTGCGCCGGTTCCAGGAGGACGACGCGGTGCGGGTCGTCGTGCTGCGCGGTGCCGGTGACCGGGCGTTCGTCTCCGGCGCCGACATTTCCGAGTTCGAGAAGCTGCGGACCACGGTCGAGGCGCGCGAGCGCTACGACCAGGCCGGCCGCGAGACCGGTCGGGCCTTCGCCGCGCTGGAGAAGCCGCTGATCGCGATGATCCGCGGTTACTGCCTCGGCGGGGGTCTGGCGACGGCGCTCAACGCCGACCTGCGCATCGCCTCGGAGGACTCGCTGTTCGGAATTCCGGCCGGCCGTCTGGGCGTGGGCTACGGCTTCGCCGGGATCAAGGTGCTGGTCGATCTCGTCGGACCGTCCCGCACCAGCGAGATCCTGCTGACGGCGCGGCGGTTCGACGCCGCCGAGGCGCTGCACATGGGGTTGATCGACCGGGTGACTGCGGTCGATGACCTCGAGACCACCGTCCGCGATCTGGCCGGCAGGATGGCGGCCAACGCCCCGCTGACTCTCCGTGCCGCGAAGTTCGCGATCCGCCAGGCCACGAAGGACCCGGAACGCCGCGACCTGGACCGGGTCAAGCAGCTCGTCGAGGCCTGCTTCCGCTCCGACGACTACGTCGAGGGCCGGAAGGCCTTCCTCGAGAAGCGGCCGCCGCGGTTCCGGGGGCGGTGACGAGTTCTCCTGCCCTCGGGGCGGAGGCCGCCGACATGGCGACGGCGATGGACGAGCCGCTGCTTGAACTCGCCGATGTCACGGTCGTGCGCGGCGGCCGACCAGCGCTGGACGGCGTAACGCTCACGATTCCGCGAGGCCGGAACACGGCCGTGCTGGGGCCCAACGGGGCCGGCAAGTCCACCCTGCTGCGAATGCTGAACGGCGAGTTCTTCCCGCTTCGCCGGCCGGGCGTCCGGATGCGGCTTCTGGGCCGGGCCCGTTGGAACGTGTTCGACGTGCGCCGGCAGCTCGGTGTCGTGTCGCACGAACTGCAGGCGACGCATCACGGCTGGCTCTCGGGTCTGGACGTGGTGTGCTCCGGCTTCTTCGCCAGCGTCGGCGTCTACCGGCACCAGGGATTGACCGAAGCGCAGCGGAGAAGGGCCGAGGCGGCGGCAGGGAGCCAGGGCGCCGGCGACCTCCTGGGACGGCGCTTCGACACGCTGTCCTCCGGTGAGCAGCGTCGCGTGCTGCTGGCGCGGGCGCTGGTCCACGAGCCGCACACCCTGCTGCTCGACGAGCCGGCGACCGGCCTCGATCTGCAAGCGGCCTTCGGACTGATGCAGCGGCTACGGGCCCTGGCTGCTGCGGGAACGACGCTGATCATCGTCACCCACCATGTCGACCAGATCCCGCCGGAGGTCGAGCGGCTCGTGCTGCTGAAGGCCGGTCGCGTGTTCGCGGACGGACCGAAGGACGAAGTGCTGACGAGCGGGACACTGTCCGAGCTGTTCGACGTCGGCGTGCAGTTGGTGGAGCGGGACGGCTGGTTCCAGGTGCTGCCAGGCTAGGCGCCGCGCTACGATGCCGGCGATGCCCTTACGACGGTCAACCATCGCGGCTATCGTGGCGTTCCTCGCCGTCACCGTGCCTCTCGGCGCCGCCGACAGCCCGGGCTGTTCAGCCGGTGTCGCCGGCCTCGCATCGGCCGCTACGCCCGGCACAAGCGTCGACCTGGAGCTCGCCCACGGCGGCCTGGTTCGCAGCTACCGCCTCCACCTGCCTGCCCACTTCGACGCCGTCGCCCCGGCGCCCCTGTGGCTGCACGTGCATGGCTACACCGGCAGCGCCCGGCACAGCGACGGCTGGACGGGCCTGTCGGAGCTCTCCGACCGCGAGGGCTTCGTTCTCGTGTTCCCGCAGAGCACGTCGTTCGAGGCGTCCCTGGGGCCGCCGGGCCAGAGCCGGAACGGCACGATCACGTCCTGGAACGATCTCGCTTGCAGCGCGCCGCTGAATCCGGAAGCGCCCGCCTGCCGCGAGGGTGCGGACCCGTACCCCTGCCCGCCGGAGTGCGGAACCTGCGGGCGGTGCAACTGGTGCTCCTGCCATGACGACGTGGCCTACGTCGCCGCCCTGATCGACCACCTGGCGGCGGAGCTCTGCATCGACACGGACCGTGTCTTCGCCTCCGGCTACAGCAACGGCGGCATGTTCGTCCACCGGCTTGGCTGTGCCCTCGACGACCGCCTGGCCGCGGTCGCGCCGATGCACGGCTACCTGGCGCGCGGTTTCAACTGCGCGGCCGGAGCGTCCGGTCCGTCGATGCTGCTGGTCGGCGGCACGGCGGACCGTACGGTCCCGATCGATGGTTCATTCGCCAGCGACGGGTACATCTACACCTCGCAGCACGGCGTGGCGGAGGAGTGGGCCGAGTCGCAGTCCTGCTCCGGCGAGCCGACTGCCGTCGAGACGCGTTGGGACGGCCGCCGGGCGCTGAGTTGCGTTGAGCATCCCGGCTGCGCTGGCGACCGCGCCGTGCGCAGTTGCTCCTGGGACGGCGCCCACGTCTGGCCGCGCGACGACGCCGGCAACTTCGGCGGCGAGCTTCTGTGGGACTTCTTCAGCGAGGCGGAGCGCTAGCTAGCCACCATCGCGTCGAGCTTCTCCGGATCGACGCCCAGCCGTTCGCCGGCGGCAACGATCTGTCGCCAGGACTCCGCGTCGACCGGGATCGCTTCGGCACGTTCGATCCGGCTGACGCGCTCCGGATCGCCGGGTACGAGCACCGGCTCGTCCGGCTCGGCGGCGGGCGATGCCTTGACGTGAGCGACCAGGGCGGCGAGCTCGTGCTCCATCGCCGAACGCGGAACAAGCCGGTCGGGGTCGAACACGATCATGAACATGTTGTTGATGATCGTGCCCTCCATCTCGTGCTCGGGCTGGGCGGTGCGGCCGCCGCTCATCATGCCGCCGAGGAGTTCGCAGAAGACGGCGAGGCCGTAGCCCTTGTGGTCGCCGAACGAGGTCAACGCGCCCGCCGGCTGCCGGAAGAGCACTCCCGGGTCGCGGGTCTTGCGGCCTCGATGGTCGATCAGGGAGCCCTCCGGCGCCTCCTCGCCCATGTTGTGAGCCACCCGCGCCTTGCCGTGGGCGATCCGGCTGGTCGCCATGTCGAGGAGGATCGGGGGTTGCGCGTCGCTGCCGGGTAGCGAGAGACAGATCGGATTCGTCGAGTAGCGGGCGTCCGTACCGCGGTAGGGCGCGACCAGGGCCGGGTGGCCGACGACGTTGACGAAGTGGAGCGAAGCGAGACCGGCGTCCGCCACCTGCTCGCCGTAGGTGCCGATCCGGCCCAGGTGGTGGCAGTAGCGGACCGGCGCCAGGACCACGCCGCTGGTCCGGCAGCGCTCGATCGCCGCCGCCGTGGCCTGCCGGCCGACCACCTGGCCGTAGCCCATGCCGCCGTCGAACATCATGATCGCGCCGTCGTCTCGGACCAGTTCGACGGTTCGATTCGTCTTCAGCGTTCCGTTGCTGAGGGTCCGCTCGTAGGCGGGAAGCATGCCGACGCCGTGGCTGTCGTGCCCCGAGAGGTTCGCCAGTACCAGGTGGTCGGCGACGATGCGGGCCTCGCCGGGTTCGCTGCCTCCGGCTTCGAGGATCGTCATGGCTGCTTCCCGCAAGGCCTGTGGCCGGATGTCGATGGACTCCAAGGTGTTGGCTCCTCTGATCTCCTGCGTTCGTGAAAGCGGCGATCCTAGCCCGCAGTGCGCTCGGCCGCCGGGTGTCATCCGAGTCCCCGCGGACGGTAAGCTGACGCCTCGATGCGCCCCTCCGCAGCTTCGTCGTTCCTGCCGGCCGTTTTACTCCTTCTGCTCGGTGCGGCGGCACCCGGGCTTTCCCAACCGGATCCCGGCTCCGGCTGGATCGATCTGACGGCCGGCGGACTCGAGGAAGGGTGGCGGCAGCTCGGCGGCGCCGCGGAGTACTCGCTGGAGGACGGCGTTGTTGTCGGCACCGCAGTGATCGAGACGCCGAACTCCTTCCTGGCGACGAAGGAGGAGTACGGCGACTTCGCGCTCCAGTTGGAGTTCAAGATCGACGAGGGGCTGAACGCGGGGGTTCAGATCCGGAGCCACAGCGATCCCGAGTACCGGAACGGCACGGTGCATGGCTACCAGGTGGAGATCGATCCCAGCGAGCGGGCGTGGAGCGCCGGCGTCTACGACGAGGCCCGGCGCGGTTGGCTGTATCCACTGGCGGCGAACCCGGCGGCGAGCGAGGCGTTTCGCCAGGGTGGCTGGAACCATCTCTACATCGAGGCGATCGGCCTCGAGATCCGCACCTGGCTGAACAACGTGCCGGCGACGTTCCTGATCGACGAGATGACGCCGAAGGGGTTCATCGCGCTCCAGGTCCACTCGGTGGGGCCGGACGGAGGGGGCAGGCAGGTTCGCTACCGGAACGTGCTGCTGCGGACGGAGGGCTTGACGCCGAGCGGGCGGAGGTTCCCCTACATCGTCGACACGCGGCCGAACCGGCTTTCGGAGGCGGAGGCCGCTCTCGGCTGGCGGCTGCTCTTCGACGGTGAGAGCACGGAAGCGTGGCGGGGCGCCCATCGCGAGGACTTCCCAGGGACGGGCTGGGAAGTGCGCGACGGCGAGCTGACCGTGCACGCGTCTGAGCCGGGCAAGCCGCGCGGCGGCGGAATCGTGACGCGGGAGGCGTTCTCGGCTTTCGAGCTCCAGTTGGAGTTCCGAATGACCGAGGGCGCCAATAGCGGCATCAAGTATCTGGTGACGGAGGGCTACGACTCGGCACCGGGGTCTGCGATTGCATTCGAGTACCAGATCCTGGACGACTTTCGCCATCCGGACGCGCAGTCAGGTCGGGACGGCAATCGCACTCTGGCCTCCCTCTACGACCTGCTGCCGGCGACCAAGACAGGGCGTTTCGTCAAGGGTCCGGGGCGCTACAACCACGCGCGGATCGTCGTCCACGCGGACGGCCGGGTCGAGCACTGGCTGAACCACGTGCCTGTGCTGATGTTCGATCGCGAGTCGGCGGAACTCGACGAGGCGATCGCCCTCAGCAAGTTCGCCGGCCGGGAGGGGTTCGGCAAGTGGCCCGAGGGGCGCATCCTGCTCCAGGACCACGGCGATGAAGTCGCGTTCCGGAGCATCAAGGTGCGTCGGCTCGACGACGCGGAGTAGCGGAGCCGGTCGGCTCGATGCGCGTCCGACTGGCCTACGGCCGCACCGGCCTTGCGATCGACGTGCCGCGCGAGCGGACGACCGTGATCGAGCCGGTCCAGGCGCCGGCGCTCGATGATCCGGCCGCGGTTCTGACCGCGGCGCTGCGCCGGCCGGTCGCGGGGCCGCCCCTCCGGGAGCTGGCGAAGCCGGGGCAGACCGTCGCGATCTCGGTGTGCGACATCACCAGGGCACAGCCGCGCCGGCAGATGGTGGGCGCCATGCTGCGGGAACTCGACGGCGTCGTGCGACCGGAGGATGTGACGATCCTGATTGCCACCGGTACCCACCGCGCGAATACGCCGGACGAACTGCGGGCGATGCTCGGCGACGAGATCATCGCGTCCTGCCGCGTGATCAACCATGACGCGCGGGACGACTCGTCCCTGGTCGACCTGGGAGAGAGCGGGAACGGTGTGCCGACCCGTCTTTGCCGCCACTGGCTGGATGCCGACCTGCGGATCACGACCGGCTTCGTCGAGCCGCACTTCTTCGCCGGCTTCTCGGGTGGACCGAAGATGGTGGCGCCCGGCCTTGCGGGTCTGGACACCGTGCTGACGCTGCACGACGCCGCGCGCGTCGGCGACCCGCGCTCGACCTGGGGGATCATCGACGAGAATCCCCTCCATAGTGACATCCGCGCGATCGCGGCACGGCCGGAGGCGGCGCCGCACTTCAGTGTGGACGTTCTGCTCGACCGGTCGCAGCAAATCACCCATGTCTTCGCCGGCGAGCTGTTCGCGATGCACCGACGCGCCTGCGAGGCCGCCAAACCGATCGCCATGCGAGCCACCGATCACCGGTTCGAGGTCGTCGTGACCACGAACTCCGGCTATCCGCTCGATCAGAACCTGTACCAGGCGGTCAAGGGGATGTCGGCCGCGGCGCAGGTCGTTGCCGATGGCGGCACGATCCTCTGCGCGGCAGAGTGCAGCGACGGCATCCCGGACCACGGGCGGTACGCCGAGCTGCTCCGCCGCGGAACCTCGCCCGCCGAGCTGCTGGCGCAGATCGAAGCTCGACCGGTCACCGAGCCGGACCAGTGGCAGGTCCAGGTCCAGGCCTTGATCCA
>JAPOVF010000383.1 GCA_026708285.1 Acidobacteriota bacterium | reverse complement strand
AGGCCTGTACCCAGGCGGTCATGACCCACGGCGGCATGGGCTACGCGAAGGAGTTTCACGTCGAGCGGCTGATGCGGGAAGTGATGATCCCGCGCCTCGCTCCGGTGAGCCCGCAGCTCATCCTCTGCCACATTGCCGAGAAGGTCCTTGGCCTGCCGAAGAGCTACTAGCTGGGTGCGCGGGTCTGTTGCCGCGGGTCTTCTGACCCGCGGGGAAGGCGCGCCGTAGGCGGCCAGGAAACGCGCCGGCCGGTGGGCGGCACGACCAACGCAGCCCGGAGTTCGGCTACCGTCTTCCGAAGACCGGGGTGCCAGGCGTTCGGGGCGATCTCGCTCAGGGGTTCGAGAACGAAGTGGCGCCGGTGCATCCGTGGATGCGGCACGACCAGACCGGGCGTGTCGATGATGCAGTCGCCGAACAGCAGCAGGTCGAGATCGATCGTCCTGGGCCCGGCGGCGCCCGCGGTCCGGTCGCGGCCGAGGGCGGCCTCGATCCCGAGCAGGGCTGCCAGCAGTTCGTGGGCGCCAAGGTCAGTCTCGAGCGCTGCGGCCGCGTTCAGGAACTCGGGGTCCGCCGCGCGGACACCGCGCTCGGCGACCGCCTCGGTTCGGTGGAAGGTCGAGACCGACCTCACCTCCGCGAGCCGGCGCAAGTGACCGAGGGCCGCGCACAGGTTCGCGCTCCGCGGCCGCAGGTTGGAGCCCAGGGCGATGAACGCGCGGGTCACGGACGCCAGTCGATCTCGGCGCCGACTTCGGCGACGCCGAGCTCGCGGGCTGCTCCAGGCTTCGAAACGCGGACCCGCAGAGACTCGATCCGCTTGCCGTACGCCGGGCCGTGCGCTGGTCTTGAGTTGGTGCCGGCCACTGCGATCGCGATCTGCTCCGCAAGCGTCTCCACGAGTCGGAATTCGCCGCCTGTTGCCACAGCCTGGGCGAGTTCCGCGATCTTGGCGTAGTCCGTGGTTCCGTCGAGATCGTCCGGCGCGCCCAGGAACGCGGGCGCCATGTTCACCTCCACGTCCACGACGAGATCCTGGAGCGCCGAGCGTTCCCTCGCGGTGACACCGATGCGGCATTGGCAGGGGATCCCGCGCGCAAGAACGCGCCGCCGAGGCGCTGGCGCCCGGTGATGGCGGCGCAGGGCGCCCATGCTCTCCGCCAGTTGCCGGTGCTCCCGCACGTCGTGGACTCGCAGCACGTCGACGACGTCGAGAGCCGCCGCCCAGCCGTTGACCGCCAGGGTTCCGGCCAGCCGCTGGTCGACCGGCACGCCGCCGAGCAGCCGGTCGAGAAAGGACTTTCGGGATACGCCGAGGACGATCGGCGTGTCCAGTTCGCGCAGCTCGCGCAGGTTCGCGAGCAGCTCGAGGTTGTGCTCGAGCGTCTTGCCGAAGCCGATCCCCGGGTCCACCAGCACGTCGACTCCGAAGTCGCGACCGGCCGCCACGCGTTCCGCGAGGTAGTCGCGGATCTCCGCCACGACATCGTCGTACCGCGGTTCTCTCTGCATCGTGCGCGGTTCGCCCTGCATGTGCATCGCGATCACCGGCGCTTTGTGGCGCGCCGCGACCTCGAGCATCGCTTCGCCGGCGCCGGAGACGTCGTTGATCAGGTGAGCGCCCCTGGCAAGCGCGCGGTCGGCGACTTCGGGCTTCGCCGTGTCCACGCTCAAGGGCACACCGAGATCGAGCGCGGCGATCCCCTCGATCACCGGCAGCAGCCGGGCAAGCTCGTCCTCGGCCGTTACGGGATGGGCTCCCGGCCGCGTGCTTTCGGCGCCGACGTCGATGAGGTCGGCGCCTTCGGCCGCCATGCGCCGCGCGTGACGGGTCGCGGCCTCGACGCCGCTGTGGCATCCGCCGTCGAAGAAGCTGTCCGGCGTCACGTTGAGGACGCCCATGACCTGGGGCCGATCGCCGAATGTCAGCGTGTGCGGGCCGCAGGGGATGTCCATTCGGGGAGTCTATGGGCCAGACGATGGTTGGGTGTTAGCGTCGTTGGATGAGTTCGCGACGCGGCGCCCGCCCGGTAGCTCTATGCGCCGTCCTGGGGTGGGTCGCCGGGGGTCTGGGATGGACCGCCGCCGCCACGGACGACTGCGGTTTGACCTTCGTTGACGTGGCGGCTGATGCGGGCCTTCGTTTCAACCACGACGCGGGCGGGAAGGGCGGTCTGCACCTGCCGGAGACGATGGGCGCGGGTGTTGCCTGGATCGACTTCGACGGCGACGGTTGGCTCGATCTGTACTTCGTCCAGTCAGGGCCATTCCCGCCCGACGGTGCTGAAGGGTCGGCGGATCGGCTCTTCCGCAACCTCGGCCCGGACGACGCGGGGGAGTTTCGCTTCGCGCCGGTCGGCACCGGCAGTTTCGCGAGCGGCTACGGCCAGGGCGTCGTTGCGGCCGACGTCGACGGTGACCGGGATGTGGACCTGCTGGTGTCGCACTACGGTCCCACCGTTCTCCTGCTCAACGAGGGCAACGGGCGTTTCTCGCCCGCGCGAGCGCTGGCGGCAGCGGACTCGGAGGGCGGGGTGAATGAGTTCCCCTGGGGCTCCTCGATGGCGCTCGCCGACGGGGACGGCGACGGCGACCTCGATCTGTACGTGAGCCGTTACCTGGACTATGACCCGGACCATGGCCTGGATTGCCGCGGCGGCGGCCCTGAGTCCCCGCCGGACTTCTGCGACCCTTCGCCGTTCCTTGGTCAACATGATCGCTACTACGTGAACGCGGAGAATGGAGTGTTCGAGGACGCGACCGCCGCGGCCGGCCTTGCGGGCGCCGACGGCAAGGGACTCGGCGTTTTGTTCACCGATCTGGACGCGGACGGCTGGCCGGATCTCTACGTTGCGAATGATCTGACTCTGAACCTGCTCTTCCGGAACCGGGGAGACGGCACCTTCGAGGATCTGTCTCTGCTATCGGGCGCCGCGGTCAACCGCAGCGGCCGGCCCGAAGCGGGCATGGGCCTGGTGGTGGCTGACTTCGACCTGGATGGCGATCCGGACCTGGCCGTGACGAACTTCGACGTGGAGACGAACACGCTCTACCAGAACGCCGGACCGGGGTCCGGAATCCTGTTCGAGGACGTCTCGGCAACGACGGGATTCGGCCAACCGTCGTTCAACCTGCTCGGCTTCGGAATCCTCGCCGAGGACTTCGACCGCGACGGCGCGCTCGATGTCTTCGTCGCCAACGGTCACATCTCTCCTTCACCGCGCCGCGACAACACGCAGCACCGGCAGCGCAACCTGTTGCTCCGCGCCCCGATGCCGGATCAGGACGGCCGCTTCACCGAGGCACGCTGCCTGTGGGCGGAGGAGGATCCACTAGTCAGCCGGGGCGCTGCCGCGGCCGACTTCGACAACGACGGCGACGCCGATCTGGCGGTAACTGCCAACGACGGTCCGGCGCGCCTGTGGCTCAACGATACGGCCGATCCGGCCGGCGCGACCTGGCTTGGTCTCGAACTCCGTGGCCGGTCTCCGAACACGCAGGCGATAGGCGCCGTCGCCACCTTCTCCAGTGTCGACGAGCAACCGCCGGTCCGGCGCTGGGTCATCCGGGGCGACAGCTACCAGTCGTCGAGCGACCACCGCCTGCGCTGGGCGTTTCCGGCGACGGCCGATCGGCGGCGCCTGGACGTGCGCTGGCCCTCGGGCGCCCGCACGCGAATCGTCGATCCACCGGTCGGTTCCTATCTGGTCGTCGCGGAGCGGTAGTGAGGTTCGCCGGCTGGTTGATGGCCGCTGCGCTGCTCGCTTCCACCACGCCGAGCGCGGTCGGCGCCTCAACGCCACTCCTTGAGCCTTCGCACTTCGCGCTGGACAACGGGATGACCTTCCTGGTCGTCGAGCGGCCGGGGCGGCCCCTGGTAGCCGCCGTATGGGCCGTGCGTAGCGGCTCGGCGGCGGACCCCCCTGGCCAGCGCGGCCTGGCCCACGTCGTCGAGCATCTCCTCTATGCCGGCAGCCGGACGATCGGCACCCGTGACTGGGCAACTGAGGCGCCTCTTCTCGCGCGTTGGGAGCGGCTGTACGAGCAGTCGGTCCGGCGTGGCAGGGCGGCCGCCGGCCTGGAACGTCTCGAGCGGCGGCTGCTGGAACTTCAGCGGCCCGGTGCTTACGCGGGCGTCTACACGCGGGCCGGTGTTCTCGGGGTCGACGCGCTGACCGGCCACGACGCAACTTTCTTCCAGACCCTGGTGCCGAAAGAGAAGATCGAACTCTGGTTCTGGATGGAATCCGACCGCCTGCTCGAACCCGTTTTTCGCGGCTTTCGGCGCGAACTCGCGGTCGTGGAGCAGGAGAGGCGGCAGCGTATCGACTCGAGTCCCGCGGGTACCTGGTTCGAGTTGTTCGACGCGGCCTACTGGGGTGCTGGGCATCCGTATGCCCATTCGCCGGGAGGCGAGCGGTTCGAGGTCGCGGGTCTCCTGCCGGCGGACGCACGGCGCCACTTCGCGGCGTTCTACCGCCCCGATCGCCTGGTGGCGGTACTGGTCGGCGATCTGTCTCCGGGTCGGGCTCGGCAGCTTGCGGAACGGTACTTCGGGAGGCTCGGGCGCGTTGGGGGGCGTGACGGAGAGGTTGGCAAGTTGCCGGAACCTCAGCAGCCGGAGCTCGGGTCCCTGGATGGGCACTGCGCTTGCCGGAGCCAGGTCGAGATTCGCTATCCCACGGTGCCCTTTGCCGCCGGTGACGACGCGATCGCACTCGACGTCCTGGCCGGTCTGCTGAACAGCCGTTCCGGGAGGCTCCACCGCGAGCTCGTGGTGGGGCAGGGCCGAGTCGCCTGGGCGGCTTCGGCGGAGCACGTTTCACGGCGGCTGGGCGGCTACTTCTCGGTGCGGATCGAGGCCGGCGAGGGCGTGGAACTCGAGGAGCTTGAGGCGGCGTGGGATCGGCTCCTGGCGAAACTGCGCCGCGGCGGTGTCGATGATGCGGAACTCGGGCGGGTGCACCGGCAGCTTGTGACGGACTCGTGGCGCCAGGTCGAGCAGGATGCCGGCTTGGCGCAGCGTCTGGCGGCGGCTGAGGTTCTGGGCGGTTGGCGGCAGTTGAAGGAGTGGCTCCATGCGGCAGGGGAGGTTAACGGCGCCGACCTTCGCAGAGTGATCGACCGCTACTTCCTCGCGGCTGAGAGGGCGGTTCTTGCCCTGACGCGGTCCGGGACCGCTGATCAATGAGGTGGCTTCCGGCCGTCGTGGCGGGCGCGGCGGCCTCCCTTCCGGTCGCTTCGCTGGCCTTCGCGCAGGCGATACCGGAGCGGCCCGAGGAACTCCGCTTCGCGCC
This sequence comes from Acidobacteriota bacterium, assembly GCA_026708285.1. Classification (GTDB taxonomy): domain Bacteria; phylum Acidobacteriota; class Thermoanaerobaculia; order Multivoradales; family Multivoraceae; genus Multivorans. The sequence continues at coordinate 3,181 of JAPOVF010000383.1, read as the reverse complement.
GTCGGTCTTCGAGCCACCCCGGATTTCCGGGTTGCGCTTCGAACTCGGAAACGGCCTGCCGGTCTACGTCGTCGCTGACCGCGGTCTGCCGCTGGTCGACATCGTGCTGGTGTTGCCGGTCGGCGACCGGGATGAAGAACCCGGCGAGGAGGGCCTGGCGTCGATGACCGCTGCGATGGCCCGTCGCGGCGGTGCGGGCGACCTCGGCCCGGAGGCACTTGACGACGAGATCGACGCCCTGGGCGCGCGGATCGAGAGCCGGTCCTCCTGGGCGCGCACCGTGCTCGTGCTCGACTCGGGCTCCGAGGCCCTCGACCGGGGCCTGGAACTCCTGGCCTCGGTCGTCTTCGAGCCGCGGTTCGACGAGGAGCGGCTGGCTCAGGCAAGGGAGAACCTCCGCGTCAGCCTGCTGGCGCGGGCCGACGATCCGCGTTCCGTGCTGGACCGGGAGTGGCTGCGCCTGGTTCACGGACCGGAATCTCCCCGGAGCCGGCAGTTGACCGAGGGCTCAGTGGCGGCGCTGGAGCGCGACGCTCTGGCCCGATTCCATCGGCGGCACTGGCGCCCGGAGGGCGCGGTGATCGCGGCCTCCGGCGATGTCGAAGTGGAGGAATTGGTTGCCCGGCTGGACGAGTTGTTCGGCGGTTGGTCGGCGCCCTCCCCGGAAGCAGACCGGAAGACGGAAGTGTCCGCGGAAGAAGTTTCGGCGGAGGAAGAGGCGACGGACGGGGCGTCAGACGTAGGCGCCGCCTCGCCCGGCTGGTGGATCATCGATCGGCCCGGCGCGCAGGCGGCGGTCGCGATCGGCCACCGCGGCGCTGTCTTCGACTCCTGGGACCACCCCGACCGCTGGGCTCTGATGTTGTTGACCGAGCTTCTGGACGGACCGGGGACCGTGTCCCGCCTGCGTTCGCGCCTGCAACTCGAAGAGGGCCTCACCTACCGCGTGCTCACGTACTTCGACCTCGACGTGGCGCCGGTGGCGCCGGCGGCTGTCGGACCGCCTGGTCGAAGTACCGGCGAGTTCCGCGTCTTCCTGGAGACTGCTCCCGAATCCGCAGCGGCTGCGGCCGCCGTGGTGCTCGAGGAACTGGTTCGGTTGCGTCGTGACGATGTGCCCGAGGCCGAGATGGCGACCGCCCGCCGATCGCTCCTGTCGCGCCTGCCCCTGCTCTTCGACCGTGCCGAGTCGATCGCCGGCCGCTACACCGAGGACGAGCTGCTGGGACGACCGCACGAGTACTGGTCGACCTACCGGCAGCGCCTGCTTGCCGTCTCCGCAGTCGACGTGCGGCGCGCGGCGCGGCGTTTTCTCGACACCGGGGGCGTCGCGCTGCTGGTGGTCGGGGATGGGAATGCCGTGCGCGGCGGCGGCGGTTTCGAAGAACTGCGGCGAGCGCTCGGACCGCCGCGCGCGGTGGACCGATAGGGCACCGAAGGTCAGGAAACCGGCACGGAAGGGAGACCGATTTGCGGGACTATACTGACTCCATGAACAACTGCGAACACAGCTCTTTCGAGCTTTCTGCCGGCACTTCCGCGGCTTTGCGGCGGCTGGCCCTCCTCCTTTGCTTCTTCTTTCTCGTGGCCACGGGCGCCTCCGCTCAGAGCCTGCTGGAGCTCGGCTCGATCGTCGACGACCCGCTTGACGTGGCGGGAGGCGCCGATCTGATCGCTGCCACGGTCGATCTGGATCTCGTGCGCTCCGCGCCCGACCGGTTGGAACTGCCGACACCCGACGGCCGTGTGCTGGTCGCCGAACTGAGCGTGTTCGAGGACCGCGGCAACGGCGACGTGATGTGGGCCGGCGGCTTCCCGGAGTGGGGCTTCGAGAGCGTGGTGCTCTCCATCACCGGCGGTCGTCTGGTGGGCCGCTTCGGCGAGCCGGACGGAGCCAAGTACCGGATCACGACCGGCCCGACCGGCAGCGGTCTGGTCGTGGACACTCGTCAGATCCGGAAAGACCCGGAAACCGTGCAGTGTCCGGGCGGCGTCGTGCCCGAGGATCGGGGGCCCATTCCTGCGGTGGAGGCCTCGTCGGCGGAGCCGCCGCGGAACGTCGCCGAGGAGTCGAACCACAACCTTCTGGACATCGTCGTGGTGTACACGTCGAGGGCGGAGGAAGTGTGGGGGTTCGACAATCTGCAGACGCCCGAAGACGACAGCACGACACCCGAGGCCGCGAGTCAGGCGTCGATCGACTACCTGAACATGGTGTTTCGAAACGGCGAACTGGACGCGAACGCAAGACTGGTACACGTTGAACAGGCGCCGTCCTCCCTGGACGGGGAAAGGACCTGCGGCAACCTGCTCGGCAGCCTGAGGACCAATCGACAGGTCCAGAACCTTCGCGCCGACCACGACGCGGACATGGTCCACATCTTCGCCGCGGGCGAAGTAACCGGCTGCTGCGGCATCGCCTATCTGCTCGGGAGGGGAGATACGGCGAGGGGTTTCTCGCCCTTCGGATACGGCGTATCGAAGATGCAGAACTGTGTCGCGGAGGAGACCTTCGCGCACGAGATCGGACACAACCTGGGCGCCCACCACGATCCGCCGAATGCCGGCGACAACATCGACGAGACACGCCAGAACACGATCACGCCGTACGCCTTTGGCCACACCTGGTTCAGCCCCTCGTCGCCGAACCCGCCGAACAAGGACACGATCATGAGCTACGGCGACGGTGAGGTGGAGCCCTGGTTCTCGACGGTCCGGCTGGAACCGAACAGGTGGGTTCTGGGCATCGCGGGAGAGAGGGAGAACGAGCGTGCCCTGCGGGAGGTGGGGCTCGGTATCGCCGTCAACTACAGCGACTTCCTGACCGGTGGTTCGGGTCCACCGCCGCCGGAACCGCCTCCGCCGCCCGGTCCCAGACCGACCGCTCCGGGAAGCCTGAACGTCACGCTGACCGGTTCAACCAGCGTGAAGCTGACCTGGGTGGACCTCTCCGATGACGAGAACGGCTTCCGCGTCCAGAGCAGGCTCCAGGGCCAGCGTTGGCAAACGGCGAAGACGGTGGCAGCGGACTCCGAGGCGGCGGATGTCGACGGCCTCGTAGCTGGAGGTCGGTACGACTTCCGGGTTCAGGCGTTCAACGACAACGGGGCTTCGAACAGCAACGTGGTGACCGTGGTTCTAGCGGACCTGGAGTACACGGACTGCGTGCCGACGGCGCCGC
>JAPOVF010000218.1 GCA_026708285.1 Acidobacteriota bacterium | reverse complement strand
CGCCTCCATCACCAGCGGCGGCACGACGCCCGTCAGGTCGCCCTCCAGGCTGCCGACCTCCTTCGTCAGCCGGCTGGAAAGGAAGATCCACTCCGGCGCGGGGAGGAGGAAGATCGTGTCGATGCCGGGCGCCAGACGGCGGTTCATCAGGGTCATCGGCAGTTCGTAGTCGAAGTCCGCGCCGGAACGGAGGCCGCGGACAACCGCGGTCGCGTTCCTTTCCCGCGCGTAGTCGACGAGCAGGCCGCTGAAGCTCTCGACCCGGCAATCATCCGATCCGGCGAGCAGCACCTGCAGGAAGCCGATGCGTTCCTTGACCGAGAACAGGGCCTGCTTCTGCTCGTTGTAGAGCACGGCGATGTAGAGCACGTCGAACAGTCGCCGCGCCCGTTCGATCAGATCGAGGTGGCCGTTGTGCACGGGGTCGAAGGAACCCGGGAAGACGCCGATCCGCTGGCTCATTCTCCGCTCCCCAGCTGATTCGACAGATCGATCGTCGTGACGTTGTGGGCGGCATCGGTCAGGCGCAGCAGCAACAGCCGGGCGCCCTCGGAGGCGTCGATCGAGAGGGTCTCGCGCTGGCTGTCGAGCAAACCGTCCTCGACGCTGGCGGCGCGCCATTCGCCCGCGTCGACACTGACGAGCGCCTCGCGCAGCGGGCTCCAGGCGTCCTCGACCACCGCGCTCACCCGACCGCCGTCACGGGAAGCCTCCACCAGCCGCGCCGGGCTGTGATCGACCACCACCGCGGCCGATACCCGCTCCGCCTCGAGCGCCTCGCCGGCCGTGTTGTCGAGCCGGTCGCTGGCTTCCACGCGGAAGCGATAGAGGCCGTCCGGCAGCACCGTGGCATCGAAGCTGAAGAAGCTTGCCTTCAGGTCGTCCGCCACTTCGAGCCACAGCCCGTCCGCGTCGCCCGACCCGTTGTCCGCGGCCGCCAGCGCCGCCTCGCGGGCAAACGAGAGTCGGTAGCGCAGTCGGTCCTTGTTCGGGTCCTCGGCCTCCCAGCGAAGGGTCCGATATCCGAGCTTCCACAGGCTCTTCGTCGCGCCCTGCTGCGTCTGCGCCGGGTCTCCGACGGTGGTGAAGATGCGGTCCCGGTTCGGGTGTGCCGGCTCGTACGCCTGGTTCGAGGGATTGAAGTTCGTCGGTACAAGGATCGTGCCCGCCGGCAGCACGTCGAGCTTCTTAATCTCCGGCTTGCGGTTGTGCTGCCGGTAGGTGACCTCGACCGCCACGATCTCGGGCGTGCGGTCGCCGGCGCCGCGAAGTTCGGCGCGCCACTGGAGGTAGCGGCCGGGCGGCAGGTCCGAGAGCGCCGCCTCCCGCGCAACGGTCGCCTCGGTCCAGTCCGACCAGGTCTCGTCCGGGTCCGAACTCATCCCGCTGCGCGCGGACAGCGCGACCTCGACGCCGTCGCCCGCCCGGCCGCGCCAGCGGATCGAACCGAAGCTCGCAACGGATGACGCGTCGAGCGGCTTGGCCGTCACCGTCCCCTGTCGCGCGAGACCGCCACTGCCGCCGCCGACGAAACCGTACACGGCCGCCGCGTTGACGCTGGCGAAGACGGGTCCCTCCGGACCGGCAGCCAGGCCGACGATCTGGCTCTGGTCGACGTCCTTCTCGAGGACCATCTGCTCGTTCTGGAAACTGAACAGCTTGCCCTCCTGACCGGTGGCGACCCAGAGCCGGCCCTGCTGGTGGCTCAGGGCGTACACCGTCTCCATCTCGAACTTCCAGATCGAGTCGACCGCCCCGGTCGCGTCGATCCGGAGCACTTCGGAACGCGGGCCCTTGAACGATGCGGAACGGCTCCCCGCTGAGATGGCGCCGGTCTGGACCGTGACCTCGTTCTGCTGACCGTTCGAACTCGAGGAACTGGCGCTGGTCGCTGCGGCGGTCCCGGTCGATCGGTTTCCCGACGAACTGCCGCTCGACGAACCGCGCGCGCTGCTGAGGTCAACGAAGCTCGCCTCGGACGCCAGCGCGGCGGCATAGAACGCGCCGTCGTCGGCCGGCACGATCGCCAGTACCTCGGGCCCGGCGGCATCGTAGAGCGTGCGAGCCCGGCCATCCGCGGCGATCTCGAGCAGCAGCCCCTCGCCCGCGGTGCCGGCGAGAACCGTGCCGTCGCGGCGCAGCGCGAGCGAGCGGACGTGGACGTCCGTGCTGTCGTAGAGCAGCTTCGATTCTCCGCTTCCGAGGTCCACCCGGTGGAGCTTGCCCTCCGGACCGGTCGCCACCAGCAAGCCGCCGTCGCCCGTGCCCAGAAGCGCCCAGATGTATCTCGCCTCAGGGTCGAACAGCTCTTCGACCTCGCCCTCCGGCCGCTTCCGGTAGACCTTGCCGTCCGGCGACGAGCCGGCGTAGACGACACCTTCGCCGTCCACCCAGACCGCGAAGACCTCGGGTTCCTCCGTGGTGAAGAGCTCGGTGACCGTGCCGGAGTCCCCGTCGATCTCCACCGCGAGCACCTTGCCCGAGTTGCCGGTGCCGACCGCAAACCGGCCCCCCGCTCCGACGAAGGAGAACAGGAAGGGCTCCGCCACGGTTGCGAGCTGCTCGGCCCGCTGGGCCAGACGCAGCACCCCAAGCCGGTCGACGCTCACGTCGACGAGTTCGCCCGCCAGGAACGCGGCCTGGCTGTCGGCGCGCCAGATCTGGACTTCCGAAGCAACGGCAACGGTGCCGCTCGTGAGCAGCACCAGGATCGCGGCCGCGATTGCCGCTGCCGCCCGCGCGCGATCCCTCAACGCGCGGTACCGGGCAGGATCTCGAGGTCGAGCCGGAACAGGCCGTCGAGCGGGATGACTACATCGCGTCCCTCTTCGCTCACGATCGCCAGGTTCAGCGCCCGCGGTTCTCCCTGTAGAGGGGATGCCTGCCAGATCGAGCGCACCGTGGCCGGAAGCTGTGGCATCGGCCGCCCCTCGACGATCAGTCCGCGGGCCGGTACCACGCCGAGCGCCGCGAGCCGGCTCTTCGGCTGGAAAGAACGCAGCATGTCGAGCTCTTCGGTCAGCGACGAAGCCTTGGCGGGTTGAAGCTGCAACCGCGCCGCGTCGATGCTCACCCCGTCGCCGACGAACAGGTAGTAGCGGCCCGGTCGACGGTCCTCCGGGATCGTCACCTGGAGCGTTTCCTGGTAGCGGTCGCCCCGATGCCGGCGAAGATCGAACACGACGTCCACGGTGTCGCCCGCGTGAACCCTCCTCGAAGACGCCTGGGCGCGCTCGATCTCGACCGTGCGCACACCGTGCGTCTGGCTCAGCGTGAGATCGATGCCCTCGATCTCGACGTCTTCGTAGTCCGAGTTGACCAGCGCCCCGATCAGAGCCACGAGATAGAAGGCAGCGCTCGTGCCGGGGCCCGAGCCGTCGAACGTCTGGTGGAGCGGCACATCCTCGTGCCCGCGCAGGCGCAGCTTGCCGGTCATGTCCAGACCGCTTTCACCGGCGCCGTACGATGCGGAGTCCAGAGCCTGCATCGTCGGAATGCCGACCAGCGAAGGCAGCATCCTGGGCAGGTCCGCCAACCGGAGATCGAAGCGGCGGGCATCGCCGTCCGGGGCCTCTACCTGGATCGTCATCGGGATCGTGCGCGCCTCGGCGCCGAGGCGCCCTCTCAGGCCGGCGAACCGATCCTGGTCGAAGGCGCCGACCACCGAGCCGATGTTGCTGAGCCGCATCGAACTGTTCACCCGCGGCACGACTCCGACCACCTCGACGGTCGCCATCGGCACACGCAGCGGCCCCACACCGAGGTACGGGTGCCCCATGGCCAGAACTTCGCCGTCCTCGACCCGGGTCACCGTACCGCCCACGGTCACCTTCAGGTCGCCATCGATCAGAACGCCCGCGACCGCGCTGCCGGCGTGAAGATCCGGCATCTCTACGGTGTCGGCCCGTCCCGCCGGGGCGGCGGCGAGCATCCGCCGCACCGGTTCGCCGAAACCCAGCGTGGCGATCTGGGCGCCCCCGCGACCTCCCCAGTCCGCAGGCGCAACGAGCGCGCCGAGCTGGTCCGCGACCGTCTCCCGTAGTGCCGCGGCAACGTCGTCGGGCGGCTCGAGCATCTGCCGCACCGCCTGATCGAACGTCCCCGGCGCACCGGGCGCGGTGAGTCCCACCGATTCCCCGGCAGCTTCTCCGGCTTCCAGTTCGCTCAACTCCCGCATCGCGGCGATCGGCGTGATCAGGGCCAGCGCCTCGCTGGTGAAGGACCAGGAGTACGCAACCGCACCCGCGAGGCGGTCGTCGATGTAGACAGGACTGCCGCTCATCCCGGCAATGACGCCAGATTCCTCCAGCCCATTACCGCTCAAGCGGGCCACGATGTAGCTCGTCCCCGGATCCATCTCCCGGATCACGCCGACGACCTCGACGCCGAAACGGTCCGGTTCGCTGCCGGCGAACACGGACAGGCCGTAACCGGTCTGCCCGCGCGCAACCTCATCGACTCCGATCTCGCCACCGTTCAGATCGACCGGCGAAGCGGACTCGGCACGGGCCGCCGCAACCGTTTCCTGCGCCCCAACCGGGACCGCCGACAGCAGGACGCAGGCAGCCAGAAGACCGGGAACGAGAGCGCCGGAACGGGTCACAGTCAGGGTTCGCTTCGGAAGTCGGCAACCAGAGCCGGCAACCGGTGTCAGAGATCGAAGCGCCCGCGGCGCAACACCCGCAAGCCGGCGGAACTCCAAGATACCACGGTGGATGGCGGCCCTCCGGGCGTCGTTTCCCCGCCGACGATGAGGGCGTCCGTGCCGCCGAGAACCGGTTCGAGCGCCGCCCTCTCGCAGATCGCCGGCTCTCCGCTCCGGTTCGCGCTCGTCGCCGTGAGCGGATGGCCCAGCGCCCGCAGCAAACCCCGGAGCCGCTCGTGCGCAGGTACCCGCACCGCCAGAGTCCCGCCGCCCGCTGCCGCCGGCACGGACACACCGGGCCGAAGCGGAGCCACCACGGTCAAGGGCGCCGGCCAGTGGATCGCCGCCATCCGCACCGCCTCGTTCGACTCGACGCCCAATTCAAGCGCCTGCATCAGATCCGCAGCCACCACCGGCAGCGGCTTGCCCCGCTCCCGCTCCTTGATCCGATAGATCGCTTCGACACCCACCGCGGAACGCGGATCCACCGCAAGACCGTAAGACGACTCCGTGGGAACGGCGAGTACGCGACCTTCGGCCAGCGCTCGTTTCACCACCTCCAGCTCGCCGTCCCAAGGCCAGATCTCAAACATGGGACGCAAGCCGGTGGTCCGAGCCGCCGCCTAGTCGACGGACGCGCCGGCCAGCAGCTCCTCGGCCGCGGAGCGGGCGGTTTCGGTGATCTCCTCGCCGGCGAGCATGCGGGCCACTTCCTCCACGCGGCGTTCGTCGTCGAGGCGACGGACATCGACCCGCGTCCGACCGGCTCGCACTTCCTTTCTGACCTCGAGGTGCCGGTCGCCTCGGCTCGCCACCTGCGGCAGGTGGGTCACGGCCAGGATCTGGCCGCCGCGGGCCAGGCGCTGGAGCTTGCCACCGACGATCGCCGCCTCGGCGCCGCCCAGGCCCGCGTCTACCTCGTCGAAGACGAGAGTCGACCCGGCTGCCGGACCGGCACCGCGAACGGCAGTCTGAAGCGCCAGGAACAGGCGCGCCAACTCGCCGCCCGAGGCGACCCTGGACAGCGGACGAAGCGCTTCCCCCGGGTTGGCGCTGAAGCGGTAGGTCACCTGGTCGAAGCCCTGGCGGCCGAAGGCCACCCGCTCGCCCCCGATCTCCAGCGGGCTGTCGGGGTGCGACGCGCAGTCAATCTCGACGTCGAACTCAGCGCGCTCGAGCGCCAGGTCCCGGAGGTGGCGTAGGACGTCCCTCCTGAGGGCGGCGCCGAGTTCGCGGCGCGCGCGGGACAGGGTTTCGGCGCGCGCGCGATACTCCGCGAGACACGCGGCGGCCTGCCGCTCTACCTCGTCCCGTCGAACGTCCGCGGTCTCCAGCTCGAGCAGTTCCTCGGCAAGGCGGCGGCCGTGCTCCAGCACGTCGCTACTGCCCCCGCCGTACTTCCGGGTCAACCGCTCGATCACGCTCAGGCGCTCCTCGACCCGGTCAAGACGCCTGGGATCGGAATCGGAACCGGCCGCCCGGCTGCGCAGTTCGGCCGTGACGTCGCTCACCAGCGTGGCCGCTTCCGCCAGGGTGTCGGCCCAGCCCCCGGCCTCGGCCTGCCAGCGCGCGATGTCCTGAAGCGCCCTTCGAGCCTGAGCGAGCCGGCTGTCGACGGCCTGTTCGTCCTCACTGAGCAGGGCCAGGGCCTGATGCAGGGCACTCGCGATCGCCTCGGCGTGGCGCAGCACGTCCCGCTCGGCCCGCAGATCCTCGTCCTCGCCGGCCAGCAGACGCGCGGCGTCGATCTCCGACGTCTGGAACTTCAACAGATCGATCCGCTCCAGGCGAAGCTGATCGTCGCCGCTCAGACGTTCGAGCCGGTCGGCCGCCTCGCGGTAGGCCTCGTAGGCGCTGCCGCAGGACGAGACGAGCGCGGCAACCGGGTCGCCGCCCGACCGGTCGAGCCAGGCCCGCTGGAGTTCCGGCGACAGCATGCCGAGTTCGTCGCGCTGCCCGAAGATCCGGATCAGACGCCGGGTCACGGCGGAGAGAAGGCGCAGCGTCACCGGGTGGTCGTTGACGAACACCCGGTTCCGGCCCGCCCGGGTGACCTCGCGGCGCACGAGGAGTTCGTCCCCTTCCGCCGGCACGCCGGCTTCTTCGAGCAGCCGCCGCCAATCGCTGCCTGAGGGCTCGAAGACGCCGCTGATCACGAGTGTGTCGGCGCCCGTGCGAATCGTGTCCGAGCTGGCGCGCCCCCCGGCAAGCAAAGACAGCGAGCCCGTGATCAGGGACTTGCCCGCGCCCGTCTCCCCCGTGACGACGTTCAGGCCCGGCCGGAACTGAAGCTCCGCCCGCTCGATCACGGCAAGGTTCTGTACGTAGAGCGAGCGCAGCACGAAGAGCGGTCCCTACTCTTCGGGCACGAGCTCGGCCGCGCGCGCGGCCGCCTCGATGATCGCCTTGATGAGGGTCACCCGGAGGCCTCCCTCTTCCAGCCTGAGGATGCCGTCGACGGTGCAACCCGCCGGCGTGGTCACTTCGTCCTTGAGCAGAGCGGGGTGACGATCCGTATCGATCACCATCTTGCCGGCGCCCAGGCAGCTCTGGGCCGCGAGCTCGATCGCCATCTTCCGCGGCAGCCCCGCCTTGACACCGCCTTCCGCAAGCGCCTCGATCACGATGTACAGGAAGGCCGGGCCGGAGGCGGAGAGCCCGGTGATCGCATCCATGTGCTTCTCGTCGGCGACGACCGTGCGCCCGAGCGGGCGGAAGAGCTGTTCCGCCAGCTCCACATGTTCTGAGGAAGCGAAGCGGCCGGCACACAGTGCGGTCATCCCGGCGGCGACGCGGCTGGGCGTGTTGGGCATCGCGCGCACGACCGGAATCCCTTCGGGCAAACGCCTCTCGATGTAGGCGGTACTCACCGAGGCCAGAATCGAGACCAGTACCTGGTTCGGCCCGAGGACATCGCCGATCTCGGAAAGCACGTGGTCCGCCGTCTGCGGTTTGACCGCCAGGAGAACGGTGTCGCCGAACTCGGCGGCGCGGCGGTTGTCCACCGCGCCCTCGACGCCGAAGCTCTCCGAAACCCGCGCGATGCGCGGCTCGTGGGCGGCGGTCGTGAAGATGGACGCCGGATCGACGACCCCCGTCTCGATCCACCCTCCGATCAATGTCCGGCCCATTTCGCCGGCGCCGATCACCGATACGCGGCGATCACCGCGGGGAGCCGCTTCCTGCCTTGCCTTGCTGGTCACCTTCTGATCTCCCTCGGACGACCTGCGAACTCGCGCGCTCGCGGAAGGCGCTGATTCTGCCCCAGTCCCCGGCTCCGCGGCTATCCCCGCAGCACGCGGACGAAGAACGCCCGCGCTACGTGGCCGGCTATTCGCGGGTTCTCACGCAGACGGCGCGTCGAGTAGGCATACCACTGGCGGCCGTAGGGTACGTAGATGCGTACGCGGTGCCCCGCCCTCGCCAGCCGGTCGCGACGCTCCTCGGTCACCCCCAGCAGCATCTGGAACTCGTAGCGGTCGCCCGCCAGACCATGGCGCTCGATCATCGCCGCCGATTCGCGCAGCAGGTAGTCGTCGTGGGTGGCGATGCCGACGTAGGCGCCGCGGTCGAACAGAGCCTCCAGGGCCGCCAGAAAGTTCCGGCGCACCTTGCCGTAGTCCTGGATCGCCACGCTTGGCGGTTCGACGTAGATGCCCTTGCACAGGCGCACGTTGGCGCGCCCGGGCAGCGCCGCGATGTCGGCCAGCGTGCGGTGCAGGTAGGCCTGGAGCACGACGCCGACCGCGTCGCCGCCGGCGCCGGAACCCGTCGGCCCTCCGACCGCGGCCCGCGTTCGCGAGGCGGCCACGGCCTCACGGTAGAGGTCCAGGGTGGCCGTGGTGCAGGTGTGGTCCTCCATGTCGATCCG
>JAPOVF010000190.1 GCA_026708285.1 Acidobacteriota bacterium | reverse complement strand
CTTGTACTCGGTGACGTCCCAGCGCTCGCCGTCCCAGGTGTCGGGGTCGAGCGAGAGAACGCCGACGCCGCTCGGGCTGCCGGCGTCGGTCCACCACAGGATGCCGTCCGGCGCGAAGCGCAGCGTATGCGGATACCCGCCGCGCGGACGCGGAGCGGCGCGGCCGGGGCCGACCCGCCATTCCTTCGTCTCCACGTCGAACTCGGCCATCTGGCCCGAGTAGGCCAGGGTGACCCACATGTCGCCGTCCTCCGCCTTCTCGATCGAGTGGATTCCGGTCGTCGTGCTGGCCGCCGACAGGTAGTCCTTGCCGCCCGGCACGGTGTAGAAGGCGCGCTCGCCAGTCACCGGATCGAGGGTCTCGATCACGTCCTGAGCCATGTCGACGGTGTAGACGAGGCCGTCGTCGCCCAGTTCGAGGTCATGGATCACGGCGCCGGCCTGGTCACCCATCAGCCATTCGCGTACCTCACCCTTGAGGGACTCGCCGGACGGCGGCTCCGGGGGCACGAAGTCCGGCCACTCGTCCTCGGCCTCACGGCCGTAGATGCTGACGATCTTGTCGACCAGGACGTCCTGCGTGTGCTTGTACAGACCCTGGAAGCCGTCCATCCGCGTGAGCATGACCTCCCAGTCCACCGGCTCCTCGGGCGAACGGAAACCGACCGTCCCGACCTGGTGGCAGTAGGCGCACATCATGCGGAAGTTCAGCGCGTCCTTCTCGTCTTCCCACTCCATCATGTTCATCAGGTTGTGAGCCGGACGCTGCGACTGCAGGGCCCAACCCTCGGCCTGACGCAGGCGAACCTGGATCGGAGTTGGCTCGGTGGTCTCCTTGAGGTCCTTCCACTCGTCGAGCCAGCCCATCAGGCGGACACGGAGCTTGTACCTGCCGGCTGGAACGGCGGGCAGCTTGTATGTGCCGTCCGTCTGGCTGTAGACCGAGATGCTCCGCTGTTCATCGGTCGAGAACAGCGACACGGTCGCGCCGCGAATCGGCTCGCCGTCGTCGCCGACGATGGTGCCGGTGTAGACCGTGAGCGGAGCGTCGAGGTTGTTCGCGTTCGGAGCCGCAGCCAGGGCGACGGACGCCACGAGCGCGAAGATTGCGAGGCTCGCCAGAGCGGCCAGCGTGGACGAAGCGGGTCGAGACATGGGACCTCCTGTGCCTGCTAGGGATGGCTTGGGGTGCAGTTGGGCCGGACTATACAGCAACCAGGTCGCCCGCGAGCAGTCTCCACCGACCCACCCCGCGGGGTAACCTCCGCCGATGCAGGAGCGACCCGGGGCCGACCGCCTGGACCGCTTCGTCGCGAATCCGCGGCGGGCGCTGTGGGTGCTGGCGATGCCGATCATGGTCGGCATGTCGATCCAGACGCTCTACATGATCGTCGACATGTTCTTCGTCGGCCGGGTGAGCCCGGAGGCGCTGACGGCCCTCGCCTTCAACATGCCGCTCGTGTTCCTGGCGATGGGCGTGACCTTCGGCCTCGGCACCGGCATCACCGCGGTCATCGCGCAGGCGATCGGCGCCCGCGACCGGATCCGTGCCGACCGCGCCGCGGAGCATGCGGTCCTGATCGGCGCGGTCGTCGCCGCGGCCACCACGGGTTCGGCGCTGATCTTCGGGATCAGGCTGCTCCACGCGCTCGGCGTGCCCGCGGAACTCGTGCCGCAGGCCTGGGACTACTTCCGCATTCTCGCCTGCGGCTATCCCTTCATGGTGCTGGCCGTCTTCTTCCGCTCGATCCTCTCCGGAGAGGGCAACGTGAAGACTCCCGTCATGATCCAGGGCGCCGCCACGCTGCTCAACATCGCCCTCGACCCGCTCTTCATCTTCACCTTCGGAATGGGCGTCGCCGGTGCGGCCCTGGCCACGATCGTGAGCCAGGCGATCGCGGCGCTGGCCTTCGTCTATCTGCTGTTCGTTGCCAAGCTCTCGTACGTCCGCTTCAACCTCCGGAACTTCCGCTACGACTCCGCGATCACCCGCAGCATCTGCGTCATCGGCCTGCCGGCGTCCCTGTCCTTCCTGGTCATGTCGATGGGCGGCGGCATACTCAACCGCATCCTGGTCGAACACACCCCCGACGCGGTGGCCGCCCTCCAGATCGGCAGCCGCCTCGACCACGTCGTCATCCTGCCCCAGGTAGCGGTCGCTTCGGGCCTGATCACCCTGGTGGGGATGTTCTACGGCGCCCGCCGTGGCGACCTGCTCCGCAGCATCGTCCGCTACGCCATGCTTCGGACGATCCTGCTCAGCATGGCGATCGCCGCCGCGTTCTACGTGCTGGCTCCCGGCCTCGTCGCTTTCTTCACCGACAGCCCGGGCATCCGAAGCCTCGGCGTCGACTACCTGCGTGTGGTCGTGTTCGCCTACCCGTTCATCGGCATTTCGATCCTGACCGGTCGCACGCTGCAGGGCCTTGGCCGCGGCTCCCCTGAACTCTGGCTTTCCCTGCTGCGGGTGATCCTGATCACCGCGCCCCTCGCCTGGGCAGTGACCTTCTGGCTCCGCTGGCCTGTCCAGTGGGTGTGGTACTCGTCGCTCATCGGAACCGTGGTCTCCGCGAGTGTGGCGCTCCTGTGGCTGACGGCCGGCCTGCGCACGGCGATCAACACGATCGGCGGCGCGGCGCCTCCAGGGGATCTGCCCGCCGCAGAGCTACAGGTCGACGCGGCAGCGGAGGCCGCGGAGCCGGCATGAGCCGAAGAGCGGCGGTCGCGGGCGGCATCCTGTGCGCTGCCCTGGCAGTGGCGCCCGCCGGCAGCCAGGATTGCCCGGGCCCCCTCTATCACGCCCTGTTCCCTCAGGACATCTACGTCCTGCGCGGCTTCGTGACCGAGGTGGCCGCGCTGCCGGCCGAAGACGACGGCGCATACCAGCTCGAGGTCCAGAACGAAGGTTCGGTGCACCTGCCCGTACCGAGGTCACGCTACGTCGTCACGGTCGAGATCACGGAGGAAGACTGTTCGGTCCGATCGATGAGCGCGCCGGAGATGCGCGACCGCTTCGCGGTGGGCGACGAGGTGAAGATCGTGGCCCGTGCGGTGCCCGGTTCGCGGCGATCTCTCGTCGCTCCCTTCGAACGGGTTGCTCTGGTCATGGCCGAGGCCGGGGAGAGCAGGTACATCAAGAACACCTTCGACTACTACGAGGCGCTTCTCGAACTCGACGAGCGCTTCCACGACCACGACAAGTTCTCCCTGCTCTCCCAGATGGGTCGCTACCTGGACTCCCGGGACGAATTCGAGAACCTCCTCGAGGAGCAGATTCAGCAGCGCCGCCTCAGACGCCAGTTGCTCAGCCTGTACGACGTGCTGAGAGAACAGTAGGAGCCGAGGCCAGCCCCTGGCGGCCCCGGGGCGCTAGGAGGCTGCGCCGCAGAAACGCTGCGAAGCGAGTTCGGCGACGCGGCCTCCTGGTGAGGTGGGGGCTGGGGCCAAACACGGAGTCTGCGACGGGTTTGGCGGCTCTAGCGCTCGCTTGCTTCGCGCTCCATCACCAGGAAGTGACACGGGCGAAGCGGCCTTCTCGTGGGCGGCGGATTCACCGCCTCGAACGGTTCGGTGCGCACCAGCCGATATCCCATCCGTGTGTACCAGGCGGAGAGTTCGGGCCGCGTGCTGAGCACCCAGAGCTGAAAGACGCCGCATCCGGCTTCACGCAGCCAAGTCTCGGCCGCTGCCATCAGATCGCGGCCCATCCCGATGCTCTGCCGCGCCGTTGCCACCGAGACCAGACCCAGATAGCCGGTCTCGCCGCGTCGCTCGACGTAAACGCAGCCGTCCAGCGCCCCTCGCTCCGCATCGCAGACGAGGAAGGCGCCGCGCTCGAGGCGATCCCTGACCTCGCCAATCCCGATCCGGTCGCCGGTGAGCATGTCCGCCTCGATCTGAAAGGCGTCGTTGACGAGGACGACGAGGGCTTCCGCGTCGCCAGGGGTCGCGTTGCGGCAGGTGAAGGGCATGGAGAACAAGGGGTACAAGCTCGGTCAAACGAGCCGGCCACGGGAAGCGGCGAATCTTAGCGCCGCGCCTGTATCCTCGCGTTCTTCCTCAACCGACGGGGTCAGTCCATGCCGCAACTCGAACGGGTCCTGATCAGCAACCGCGGCGAGATCGCCATTCGCATCGTCCAGGCCGCCTCGTCACTCGGCATGGAATCGGTGGGCGTCTATCCGGCCGCCGATTCGCTCTCGCTTCACACCCGTCTCACGACATCGGCCGTCGAGATCGGAAACGGCACTCCGGACGATGCCGTAGCCGCCTACCTCGACGCGGAGGCCCTCGTGACGGCGGCGCGTGGGAGCGGCTGCGACTGCGTCCACCCCGGCTACGGCTTCCTGGCGGAAAGCGCCGCCTTCGCGCAGCGGTGTGCAGAGGCCGGTCTCGTCTTCGTGGGGCCGCCCCCGGCCGCGCTCTCGCTGTTCGGCGACAAGGTGCGCTCCCGCCAGCTTGCAGCCTCCCTCGACATTCCCGTGGTTCCGGGCAGCGACGGCCCGACCTCGTCCCCTTCCGACGCCGCCGACCTGGCGGCGCGTCTCGGCTACCCGGTGATGCTCAAGGCGGCCGCCGGTGGAGGCGGCCGCGGCATGCGTCGAGTCGCATCGGCCGAAGCGCTGACCGAGGCGTTCGCCCGCTGCCGCAGCGAGGCGGAGGCGGCGTTCGGAAGCGGCGCCCTGTTCGTCGAGAAACTGATCGAGCGTCCCCGCCACATCGAAGTCCAGGTTCTCGCGGACCATGAAGGCAACGTGGTCCACCTACACGAGCGGGACTGCTCCGTCCAGTTGCGCAACCAGAAGGTCATCGAGACCGCGCCGGCGCCGGGCCTGGACGCCGATCTCAAGGACCGCATCCTTGCCGATGCCGTGAAGCTGGTCGCCGCGGCCGGCTACAGCAGCGCCGGAACGGTGGAGTTCCTGGTCGTGCCCGAGACCGGCGAGCACTTCTTCATCGAGTGCAACGCGCGCATCCAGGTCGAACACACGGTCACCGAGCAGGTGACCGGGATCGATCTCGTCGAGGCCCAGTTCCGGATCGCCTCCGGCGCCATGCTCGCCTCGCTCGGTCTCGGCGATCAGAACGCGGTCGGCGCGCCGCGCGGGTCCGCCATGCAGGCCCGCGTAGTCGCTCGGGGCGCCGGGACGCTGAGCGCGTACAAGGAGCCCACCGGCCCGGGCGTACGGGTCGACGGCTGCGGCTACGTCGGTTACGCGCCGCCGCCCCAGTTCGACCCGCTGCTCGCCAAGGTCATCGCGGCGAGTTCCTCGTCGTTCGATTCCGGCCAGTCCTCCTACGTCGCCGCCGTCGACCGTCTTCTCCGGGCCCTCGGCGAGTTTCACATCGGCGGTCTGGCCACGAACCTGAGCCAACTGCAGGCCATCCTCGCCCACGCCGCCGTGCGCGCCGGCGACGCGCGGACGACGCTCCTCGCCGAGCATCCGGATCTGCTCTCGCCCGCCGCCGACGCCGGCGGAAACGGTGCGCTGGCCCTGCTCCGGCAGCAGGCGACGCTGATCGGCGTGTCCCCGGCCGGCGGCGCCGCCATGCCGACCGACACGAGATCGACGGCCGAAGTTCTCGATATCGGTCCCGGCCAACACGCCGTCCAATGTCCCATGGCGGGCTCGATCCTGGAGATCCGGGTCGCGCAGGGTGACCGCGTCGCTGCCGGCGAGCCGCTCCTGATCGTCAGCGCGATGAAGATGGAGTCCCAGGTTGCCGCGGCGACAAGCGGGACGGTCGCGGCATTGCAGCCGCTTCAGGCCGGCGACACGGTGGCGGCGGGCCAGGTCGTCGCGGTCATCGCACCGGATGAGGGGGCGATGAGCGAGACGCAGGCGGAACACCGAGGCGACTCCTGGGCACCGCAGCTTGAGGACGTAGCCACGATGCAGGCGCTTGCGCACAAGCGTCTGGCGCCCGGCTCCGACGAGCGCGGCGTCGTGCGCCAGCGCAGCCGGGGCAAACTGACCTGCCGGGAGCGGATCGATCTCCTGCTCGACGACGGGAGCTTCCACGAGATCGGCAGCATCGCCGGCTTCGCCTCCTACGACGACGAGGGCGCGATCGTCGACTTCACGCCCGCCAACCACGTCGGCGGCTGGGGCCGGATCGAGGGCCGCACCGCCGTCGTCTGCGCCGACGACTTCACCTCCCGGGGCGGCCACGCGGACGGCGCGATCGGAGAGAAGAGCCGCCATCTCGACCGGCTGGCTCTCGAGATGCGAGTGCCCTCGGTCCGCCTCCTCGACGGCTCGTCCGGAGGCGGCAGCGTCGCGGCGATGGTGCCTCAGCAGAAGAAGGAGGGCGAAAGCAAGGCGAAGGAAAGCCGCGGTGCGATCAAGGCGGGCCGTCCGCGGGTCGCGGGCGCCGGCGGCTCCTTCCTGCCCGGCCATCTCGGCAGCACGATGTACGCGGAACAACTGAGCACCGTTCCCGTCGTCAACCTGCTGCTCGGCAGCGTCGTCGGCATCGGCGCCGCCAAGGCCGTCCTCGGGCACTTCTCCGTCATGGTCCGCGACATCGCCCAGTTGTTCGTCGCCGGACCGCCGGTCGTCCGCCCGGCGATGGGGTACGACATCACGAAGGAGGATCTCGGCGGCTGGCACATCCACTGCCGCAACGGCTCCGTGGACAACCTCGCCGAGACGGAAGAGGAAGCGATGGCTCTGACCCGGCGCTTCCTCTCCTACCTGCCCTCTTCCGTGTTCGAGACGCCGCCGGTTGCGGCGCCGGACGCAAACGACCCGGCCGACCGCCGCGACGAGGAACTCTTCAGCCTGATCCCCCGCAAGCGCACGGCCACCTTCGACGTCCGCCGCGCCATCCGGCTGATGGCGGACAGGGGCTCCTTCTTCGAGATCGGCCCGCTATGGGGCACCGATCAGGTCACCGGCTTCGTGCGGATGAACGGCCACCCGATGGGGGTGATCGCCTCGGACAGTCAGCACACGAACGGCGGAGCGCTGACCGCCGACGGGTGCCGAAAGCTCAGCCGCCACCTCGACCTCTGCGATCTCTTCCATCTGCCGGTGCTCAATCTCGTCGACAATCCCGGCTTCGCCGTCGGCCTCGAACACGAGATCACCGGCACGATCCGCTGGGGCGGCCAGTGGATGATCGCCTTCTCCCAGGTCACCGTGCCCATCTTCACCGTCATCATGCGGCGCAGCTTCGGTGTCGCCGGCAACAACTACGCCACGCCCCGCGCCGAACCTTCCATGCGCGTCGCCTGGCCCGCCGCGGACACCGGCGGCATCCCGCCCGAAGGCGGCATCGAAGCCGCCTACAAGCGCCAGCTCGCCGAAGCCGAAGACCCACGGGCCCTCCGCGACGAGCTGATGGCCAGGATCGAGGGCGCCCGCGGCCCGGTCGGCCCTCTATCCCGGTTCCAGATCGAAGAGATGATCGATCCTCGGGACACTCGCCGGATGATCTGCGAGTGGATCGAGACCGCCTGGAAGATCGTCTCGCAGCCGGCGCGGCTCAAGCCGCGGCCAATTCAGTTCCGGCCTTGACTGACGGCGGCGTGTATTGACACGAATCTCGTGTTTCACTATTTTCGTGCCATGAAGAACATCACCATCACGTTGCCGGAGGACGTCGCCCGGTGGGTACGCGTCCGAGCGGCGCAGAACGAGTTGAGCGTCTCCAGGTGGCTGGCCCAGATCATCGAAAGCCAGAGGCACCGGGAAGACGAGTACGAGGTCGCCATGGAGCGGTTCCTGGAGCGGGCGCGCCAGCCACGCACCTTCGACTGGGTCGACGGTCGCAAACCGACCCGAGAGGAGCTGCATGACCGCGCCGGTCTTCGTTGACACGAACGTCCTCGTCTGCCTGCACACCGATTCCGATCCGGCCAAGCAAGAACGAGCCGACAAATGGATCGACTTCCTGGTACGACGGCGTGCCGGCAGGCTGAGCACGCAGGTTCTCCAGGAGCTGTACGCGGTGCTCACCCGAAAGGTGCGACCTCCCCTGGAACTGGAGTTGGCGCGTTCCATCGTCCGCGATCTCGGCTCGTGGAAGCCCTTGTCGCTCGAACCAGCCGTACTGGAGCGTGCGTGGAACCTGGAGAGTCGCTACTCACTCTCCTGGTGGGACTCCCTGATCGTTGCCGCGGCGCAGGCGAGCCGATGCGGCGTACTCCTGACGGAGGACCTTCAGGACGGGCAGCAGTTCGGCAGCGTGCGCGTCGTCGACCCGTTCTCCGTAGAGGCTCGGGATCCTCGAGACGTGCTTGAGTCACGGGGCCGATGAAGCAGGCAGTACCTCGCGACCTATCGCGGCTCCCTTTGTGGCCTCGACGACGGACACGTCGTACGCAGCCTGGAGGTTCATCCAGAGGCCCGCGCCCGTGCCCATGTAACGACCAAGCCGAACTGCCGTCTGCGCGGTAACGGCTCGCTCCCCTCGGAGAATCGCCGTGATCCGATTCGCCGGAAGTCGGAGGGCGAGCGCCACTTGGTTGGCCGTCAATCCTCGAGCTTCGAGTTCTGCCTTGAGAATCTGGCCCGGGTGGTTCCTCAGCCTGGTCATCGTCACTTGGCCATGGTAGTCGACTGTTACGCCCCGTGGACGTCAGCGGACTCGGCAGGCAGCCCGTTCCCTGCATGCAGAAGCAGCCGATACGCTCGTCGCGCCCGAAGAGGCCGACCGTGCGACGACTCACCGACTACCGCGTCCTGACCTTCGACTGCTACGGCACCCTGATCGACTGGGAGAC
>JAPOVF010000270.1:75483-90545 GCA_026708285.1 Acidobacteriota bacterium | reverse complement strand
CTCGCCCGGTGACGCGGTCAGCCGGTCCGCAACCTCTCGCTGCACCAGGAACGCCGAACGGACGCCGACCGCCGCACGCTCGAGGACGGCGAGAATGATCCGGGTCGCCACGTTGTAGGGCAGGTTGCCCGCGATCCGCGTCGAGGCGGGTGCCCTCTCGTAGCGCAGATCGCAGCCGTCGGCCGTGACCGGCACCAGGCGCGGATCGCCGATGCGGCGGCGCAACTCCAGCGTCCACAGCAGGTCGAGTTCGCACGCGATGACCCGGCTCGCGCCGCGTTCAAGCAGCAGGCGGGTGAGCGCACCGCCACCCGCGCCGATCTCGATCACCGGGCGACCGGCGACGTCCAGAAAGTCGACGGCCGGAATCGCGGACCCGGGATGCCGAAGATGGTGCTGGCCCAGGGAGCTCTGAAGCGGGGGAACGCGGGTCACCGGCGTGCACGGTAGCACCCCCGGCGAGAGCGGCCGGACGGCTAAGCTCTGCGCGGTTACCCGCTCGCGTCAGGTACGTCCGATCCGAGAACAGGAGCCGGCATGAAGTCAGGAAACGAGACCCGGAAACGCCCAGCGGATCCCTCTCTTTGGGAACCGACCGCGTGCATCCTCTGCGAGAGCAACTGCGGCATCCAGGTGCAGTTGGGCGGAGAAGACGGACGGCAGTTCGCTCGCATCCGGGGCGACCGGGCAAACCCCGTTTCCAAGGGCTACGTCTGCCAGAAGGCGGGACGTCTGAACCATTACCAGAACAGCCCCGACCGTCTCCTGTCGCCGATGCGCCGGCGCGCCGACGGCAGTTTCGAGGAGATCGACTGGGATACCGCGATCAGCGAAGTCGCGGCTCGCCTTTCCGAAGTGCGGGAGCGCTTCGGCGGCGAGTCGATCTTCTACTACGGCGGCGGCGGTCAGGGGAATCACCTGCCGGGCTTCTACGCCCGCTCCACCCTGCGCACACTGGGTTCGGTCTTTCGGTCGAACGCGCTCGCGCAGGAGAAGACGGGCGAGATGTGGGTGGCCCAGCAGATGGTCGGCGCCAACTCTCGCGGTGACTTCCACCACTGCGAGGTCGGGGTCTTCCTGGGCAAGAACCCGTGGCAGTCTCACGGCATCCCGCGCGCCCGGGTCACCCTGCGTGAGATCGCGAAGGACCCGGAACGCTGCCTGATCGTGATCGACGTCCGACGGTCGGAGACCGCCGACCTGGCCGACATCTTCCTCCACGTCAAGCCGGGCACCGACGCCTGGCTGCTGGCAGCGATGCTGGGCGTTCTACTTGAGGAGGATCTCGTCGACCACGACTTCACGGCGCAGCGCACCGACGGCTTCGAGCAGGTGCGCCCCCACCTGGAACAGATCGACATCCAGGCCGCCTGTTCCGTCTGCGGCGTGGCCGAGGACCTCGTCCGCACGGCTGTTCGCCGCATCGCCGCCGCGTCGAGTGTCTCGGCGTTCGAGGACCTCGGCGTGCAGATGAACCGCAACTCGACGCTCGTGAGCTACCTGCAGCGCCTGGTGTGGATGCTGACCGGCAACTTCGGAAAGCTCGGCGCCCAGAACGTACCGACATCGCTCGTGCCGATCACCGCGGCGAGGTCGGCCGGTCCGCGAAGAACCCCGATCTCGGGCGCCCCCGTGATCGCCGGGCTCGTGCCCTGCAACGTGATTGCCGACGAGATCCTCTCCGACGATCCGAACCGCTACCGGGCGATGCTGATCGAGAGCGCCAACCCGGTTCACTCTCTGGCGGAGAGCGGAAGAATGCGGTCAGCCCTGAGCGCGCTGGAGTGCGTCGTCGTCATCGACATCGCGATGACCGAGACGGCGCGGCTGGCCGACTACGTGCTGCCGGCGACCACGCAGTACGAAAAGGCGGAGGCCGTGTTCTTCAACTTCGAGTTCCCGGAGAACGCCTTCTTCCTGCGGCGGCCCCTGCTGCCGCCACCGATCACGGACAAGGCCGGGCCCCTGCCGGAACCGGAGATCCACTGCCGCCTGACCGAAGCCCTCGGCGGTTTCTCCCCGGAACAGGTCGAGCAGCTTCGGACCGCCCTCGAGGAGGGCGGCAGACCCATGTTCGGAAAGGTCTTCAAGGCGGCGATCCGAACCGATCCCCGCCTCACTGGAGTGGCGCCGGCCCTTCTCTACCGCACCCTGGGCGAAACGCTGCCGCCAGGCGCCGAGTCCGGCGCCGCGCTGTGGAGCGCGGCGCAGATCTGCGCCGCCCGTTTCCCGGATTCGATCCGGCGCGCCGGCATCGTGGAGGACGAAGCCGGACTCGGAGACGCCCTCTTCGATGCGATCGTGAGCAGCCCGACCGGCCTGGTCTTCTCCATCGACCCGCCCGAGGTGAGCTGGCAACGCGTCCAGACTGCCACCGGCCGGCTCCAGCTCGCCATTCCCGAGTTGTTCAAAGCGATCGAAGCGCTCGGCAGGAGCCGCGGCCCCGAGATCACCAGTGACGCCTACCCGCTCGTTCTATCGGCCGGCGAGCGCCGGTCGTTCACCGCCAACACGATCTACCGCGATCCGAAATGGCGCCGCAGGGCATTCGAGGACGCGCTGACCCTGTCGCCGGGCGACGCTCAGTCCCTCGACCTGACCAACGGGGACCGCGCCCGCCTGGTCACGCCGCAGGGATCGGCCGAGGTCCTGACCATGGTCAGCGACCGGATGCAGGACGGACACATCTCGCTTCCGAACGGCCTCGGCCTCGACGTTCCCGACGAAACAGGGCGACGAACGCTCGACGGCACCGCTCCCAACGAGCTGACCACCGTCAAGGACCGCGATCCGATCGCCGGCACCCCCTGGCACAAAAGCGTTCCCGCCCGCCTGGAGCGACTCGATGCCGGTTGACGACAAGGCGCTCGCGACGAGCGCCGCGGATGCACTACGCCAAGTGGTCGACCTTCCGCGCCGCGCGGACCCGCGCCGCGACGGTCTGACCGGCCTCCTCGACAACCGCACCCTGCACCGGGCGCTCACCGGCAAGATCCGTACCGCGAACCGACGAGGCGACGACATCGGCCTGCTGTTCCTGGACCTGGATCGCTTCAAGCACGTGAACGACCGCCACGGCCACGTGATCGGCAGCCGCATCCTGAGCCAGGTGGCCCGGCTCATCGGCGTCGCGGCCAGGCAAGCCGGAGGCTTCGCCGCCCGTTACGGTGGCGACGAGTTCGTCGTCGTCCTGCCGTGTGTCGACCTCGATCTCTCGCTGCGGCACGCGGAGAGCCTGCGGGCCGCCCTGGAGGCCACGATTCTGGCAGGCGGTCAACCGCCCCGGCGACGGCCCCTGGTCCACGTGACCTGCACGATCGGAGCTGCCTCTCTACGGCAGCAGGGCGGAGACGACGGAGCCCTTTCTCCCGAACGCGCCGCGACCCGCATGCTGCAGCAGGCCGACAACGCCATGTACGCGGCCAAGCACGCCGGCCGCAACCGCGTCGCCGCCGCCGACGCCAGCGCCACCGGGGCTGCCTGACCGGCGCGTCAGCCCTCTTCACCCTAAGCCGCAGCGCCCGATCCAGAACCGCTCCGGTGCCGTCTGCGGCAACCGGGTCGCGGCAGGCAGATCATGGGCGGCGATCGCCTCCAGGCGGTGACTTCTGAGCGGCACGCCGCCGATCGAGAGTGGCCACGGCGGACGACGGAAGGCGAACAGGCTGACGGAAACCGCGGCCCGACCGTCGGCATCGATGGAAAGCACGTCGCGCGGCGGACCCTCGGCGCCGTTCGACCAGTCCAACAGAAGCCACAGCTCCTCGAACGACTCGGACCAGCCCGGCGGCAGGCCCGGCCAGGCCCTGATCCCGCGATGGACCTCAGCCCGTAAGTCGGGGTCTCCCTCGAAAGCGGCGGCGGCCAGAAGCAACGGCTCGGCGAGGATCGCCCGCGCCGCCCGCTCGGCCACCCGCGGCTCCCCGGCCGCATTCCCCGCCTCGCGTTCCAGGCGCATTAGTTCGAACGGCGCGAGCGCGGCCAGTGGATCGAGATCGCAGGCCCGTTCCAACGCTTCCCGTCTCCGCTCCAGGTCCTCGCTCTCGACCGTGCCGGCCACCAGCCAGAGCGGCGCCAGCCCGTCGGCGGCCCTGGCTGCAGCCCATGGATCCAGGCGCACGCGGTAGAGAGGGAAGCGCGGATCCGCCGCCACTGCCTCTTGAAGATGGAGGGCCCACTCCTGCGAAGGAACGCCTGCGCTGGCCTCGGCCGCCACGTCGCCTGAGGATTCCGCCGCTCCGATCGCGCGTTCGTAGGCTCTCGCCGCCCAGGCCCGCTCCAGCGACCACGCCAGCGCGGCGGCCAACCACAGGAACACGAGGACCCGAGCCCGCGGCCACGGCCAGCCCGAGGGCATGCCCTCCGCTCCAGTCCCGACACCACGCGCCGCCGAAGCCAATCCCAGGTTCAGAATCAGCGCCGCCGGCACAGCCAGAACGCCGGCAAAGACGCCGAACACCAGGCAGACCCCCGTACCCAGCAAACCGAGCAATGCCGCCGCCAGAAGCCCCAGATCGTCGACGCGCTCCGCCGACCGCGGCGTCGACCGGACGAGTTCGCCCAGCCGGCGCTGGCCGTAACGCACGATCACGCCGAGCAGCAACACGGAACCGAGCGCCCCCAGTTCGTACGGCGCCTGTGCCAGCAGGCTGTGAGCATCGGTGATCACCTCGCCGGGAGGATGAACGCCCGGGGCCGGCCGCCAGTGGCTGGCGAGGGTCCAGCTCGAGGAGCCCGGACCCCATCCGAGGATGGGCCGCTCAGCGAAGCCGTCCATCGCCGCAACGGCGTAGGTTCGCCGCGACAGCAGCGACGGATCCTCGAGGCGAACCACCGCTCCCAGGCGCTCGACCGGGCCGGGGACCTCGTGCCGCGGAGCTGCCCAGGCCGCGATGAGTGTCAGCGCGATCACTAGAGCCAGAAGGGCGCCAACCCCCGTCAACCACCTCCGAGCACCCAGGCGCCACACGGTCCACCCCGCCGCCGCGAGGACCTGAAGTCCCAGCGCCGCCAAACCCGACATGGATCCCGTCGCGCTCAGCGTCCAGATCAAGGTTCCACCCACCAGGCCAGCCGCCACAAGACGCGGCCGGCGGCCGCCGGGCCATGGCACGCGCCAAACACCGAGGATCGCCGGCGGCAACAGCGCGACCAGCAGGAGCGCCAACTGGTTGTGGTGGCCGATCGGCAGCGCGGCCCGGCCCTGTTCGTGCAGCGGCTGCTGGACCAGAGCCCAGATCGACGCGGCCAGGCCAACCGCCGTGCAGCCTGCAAGGGCCCATCGCCGCGCCTCCGGCCGGTGAAGCAGACGGCCGATGCCCGCCACCGCCCAGGCCGCGGGCAACAGGAAGACGACGATCGACTCTCCGGCGCGTCCAACCGGCGACAGCAACCAACTGACGAGCACGCAAGACCAGAGCGCCGCCGGCAACGCCGGCCACCAGCGCGCCCTCACGCTTGCAAGGGCGAGGGGGTCCCGGAACGCTGTTCCTCCCCAGCACGCGAGGAGCAGGAGCAGAGCCGCGCCGCTGATCCGGGCAACCGCGGACGCGCCAAGATGGAAGGTGCCGGAGTAGAAGACGACGGCCGCCAGGGCCAGCGTAACGATCGACGCGGCGCCGCGGTCCCTCCCGGGCCGTTCGGCCATCATGCGACGCGCCGGCTCAGGATCCCGAGCCGTGAACGCCGGCAGTACCCGAACGCCTGCTCAGACGCACCGCCAACTCCGGAGCTTCGCGCAGACAGGTCCAGAGAACGCCGAGCGAAGTCAGAAAAGCGCGCCAACCGGTGCGGAAGACGGCGGCCGGCCGGTCTTCGATCTCCGCGTAGCCGCGCCCGTCGGCCCGCGCCCTTTCCCAGCCCGCGAACAGGCGCCCCCAGGGACTCGCCAGGACCTCGGCCATCTGCCGCTTCGCCTTGTACGGATACCAGAACGAGTCGTGGTAGAGAACGCTCGCCAGATAGGCCCAGGGCGCGAGAAAGGTGCGCAGCGACCACTCGATCGGACGCCGCAGGGGACCCCAGTAGATCTTGTGCTGCATCCTCGCCGCGAACGTCATCTTGCGGAACGGCCCCACGAAGCCCCAGTTCCTGTCCGCCACCGCGGGATCGCCCACGACTTCGATCTCACGCGGATCGCCGCATCCCAGACCCAGATCGTGGGCCAGGCGGATGTACCGGATCCGTAGCGGATCGAAGCCCATCAGCTTCGCCGCCACCGCATCGATCGCCACCTGATCGGCGCTGGCAAGGACCACGTTGCCGATCCGGGGAATCATGCAGCGTGGCCCCGGGCCGTCACCCGTAAACGTCCCGTCCATCGCCGCGAACACGCCCCGGTGGATGTGCTGCTGGATCATGAGCAGGTCGACTAGGGTCTCGTGGATCACGGGATGAGTCCAGTGCCGGCGCTCGTTGAGCAGACCGCCGAAGGCGTTCTTCATGGCGCCGGTGGTCGTGGTGAAGACGTGGGTCTTGACCGTCGGCAGGTGGATGATGTTCTCACCAACGAATCGCGCCGGAATGTGGAACCCCTGCGGGTACACGTCGTTCAGGCACAGGAAGCGCTCCGCTAGGTCACCGACGGCGTCCCGCACATCCAGCCACTCCTCACCCTCCTCGTAGAGGTGGACGTTGCGCAGACCGTGGGCCTGGATGACGTCGATCTGCTTGTTTTCCCGTTCACCCAATCGGGCATCGATCACGACAGTGCGGTTATGGCAGCCGTGGATGAGATCCGGGTCGTAGCCGTCCTTCTTCATCGCCCGCACAACCCCTTCCAGCTGCCACGGCGTCGTGGAACTGCCGGGATAGAAGAAGTGCCAGGAGATGTTGATCTTGAGCGCCGTGTCGACCGAAGGGTCGACGACCTCGCGGTAGCCCGCGAGGTTCAGCAGCTCGTGGTAGTCCGCCAGCACCGATGATGGCGTGGTCGGCAGGACGGCCACGCGGGACCGGCGGGGCGCCGAACTCAGTTCGGAGCTCCCCGGGCACCCCTGGACATGGCGGCCAGGAAATCGGCGTTCGAGGGCGTGTTCTTGAGCCGTTCCTGGAGGACCTCCATGCTCTCGACCACCGGCAGCGGGTTCAACACCTTGCGCAGCACCCAGACCCGTTGCAGCTCGTCCGGTGACAGGAGCAGTTCCTCCTTGCGCGTGCCCGACTTGTCGATGTCGATGGCCGGGAAGATCCGCTTGTCGACCAGCTTCCGGTCCAGGTGCAGCTCCGAGTTGCCGGTGCCCTTGAACTCTTCGAAGATCACGTCGTCCATCCGGCTGCCGGTGTCGATCAACGCGGTCGCGACGATGGTCAGCGAACCACCGCCCTCGATGTTCCGGGCGGCCCCGAAGAACCGCTTGGGCCGCTGCAGGGCGTTGGCATCGATGCCCCCCGACAGTACCTTGCCCGACGGCGGCTGCACCGTGTTGTAAGCGCGCGCCAGCCGGGTGATCGAGTCGAGCAGGATGACCACGTCCTTGCCGTACTCGACCAGCCGCTTGGCCTTCTCGATCACCATCTCGGCGACCTGGGTGTGGCGCGAAGCGGGCTCGTCGAAGGTGGACGACACCACCTCGCCGCGCACCGAACGCTCCATGTCGGTCACTTCCTCGGGCCGCTCGTCGATCAGCAGGACGACCAGCACGACTTCGGGGTGGTTGGTCGCGATCGAGCCCGCCAGGGACTGCAGCAGCATCGTCTTGCCGGTCCGCGGGGGCGCCACGATCAGGGCGCGCTGGCCCTTGCCCATCGGCGCCACCAGATCCGTCACGCGGGACGAGAGGTCGCCTTCCACCTCGAGCCGCAGACGCTCCTCCGGGTAGAGGGGCGTCAGGTTGTCGAAGAAGATCTTCTGGCGCACCGCGTCCGGGTGCTCGAAGTTCACCGCCTCCAGCTTGATCAGGGCCAGGTAACGCTCGCCCTTGTTCTTCGGCTGG
Organism: Acidobacteriota bacterium; assembly: GCA_026708285.1. GTDB lineage: Bacteria > Acidobacteriota > Thermoanaerobaculia > Multivoradales > Multivoraceae > Multivorans. Next base: position 82,611 of record JAPOVF010000270.1, on the reverse strand, counting down.
CGCACCTGCCCCGAAACCGTGTCTCCAGTGCGCAGGTCGAAACGCCGGATCTGGCTGCGGGAGACGTAGATGTCATCCGGTCCCGGCAGGTAGCTGTACTCCGGGGCCCGCAGGAACCCGTAGCCGTCGCTCAGGCACTCGAGAACGCCTTCGCCGAAGAGCAGCCCGCTCTTCTCCGTCTGCGCCTCCAGGATCTTGAAGCTCAACTCCTGCCTGGCCAGGCCGGCGGCCCCGACCACATCCAGCTCGCGCGCCAGTTTTAGCAGGTCGCGGTTGCTCAACTCCTTGAGGGCCTTCAGGTCGAAGGCCAGGTCGGCGCTGACGGCCGCCCGCGCGCCACCTCCGCTACTCGTCGCTTCCCGGGCTCCGTTCGTCGTCATCTTCTCAGGTCCTTGGGTTCTGTGGTGTGCCACCAGGGCTGAACTCCGGGTTCAGCAACACTCCGAGCAACCGCGCCACGCCCTCACCAGTTCGAGACGACACGGGAAACAGCGCCGCCGCGGACGGCATTCCCAACAGCTCTGCAACCTCGGCAAGGGTTCGTGCCCGAGCCCCGCGCCCAATGCGGTCGATCTTGGTCACCGCGACCACGGGATCGAACTTCAGACTGCGAAGGTACGCGTACGCTTCGGAGTCGAGTGGTGTCCCGGCGACCTTACCATCCACCAGCAGAACCACCCTGGCCATACCGGCAGCCGACCGTAGATACCGTTCCACGCTCCGGCCCCAGGCCTCCCGCTCACGCTTCGAAACCCGCGCGTAGCCGTAGCCCGGCAGGTCGACCACGTACCACGACTCGTCGATCAGGAAGAAGTTGACGGTCCGCGTACGCCCCGGCTTGGAACTCGTGCGCGCAAGGTCCTTGCGCCCGAGCATCCGGTTGATCAGGCTCGACTTGCCTACGTTCGACCGCCCGGCGAAGACGACCTGAGGGAAACCGTCCCTGGGCAAATCGGCGGCCCGCACGGCCGAAACGACGAAGCGCGCGCTGCGGACCTTCACGGTCCCGTTCCTCCCGGCTCTAGTGAGCGACGTTCGCCGGCGGCGCCTCGTCCGCCGGCTTCTGGAACTCGGCCGGCACCTCCGGCACCCGGCGGACAGGGCCGTCGAAAACGGCTTCCAGCACCTCGTCCATCGACTCGACGAGATGGAAGGTCATCTCGTTCCGGACCTCCTCAGGCACTTCCTCGAGATCCTTGTCGTTCTCCTTCGGCAGCAGAATCTCGAAGATCCCGGCGCGGTACGCCGCCAGCACCTTGTCCTTGATCCCGCCCACCGGCAGCACCTTCCCCCGCAGGGTGATCTCGCCGGTCATCGCCACGTCGCCGCGCACCGGCACCTCGAGCAGAGCCGAGATCAGCGCCGAGGCCATCGTGATGCCGGCCGACGGACCGTCCTTGGGGATCGCCCCTTCGGGCACATGGATATGCAGATCCTGGTCCGCGTGGAACCCGGGTTCCAGCCCGAAAATGTCGGAGCGGCTCCGAAGATAGGACATCGCAGCCCGCGCGGACTCCTTCATCACGTCGCCGAGCTTGCCGGTCAGGATCAGCTTGCCCGTGCCCTTCATCAGACCGACTTCGCTCTCCAGCAATTCGCCCCCGGCCTGAGTCCAGGCCAGGCCCGTGGCAACGCCGACTTCGGACTCGTCGAGCTTCTTGCGCGGCCGGAACTTCGGCTTGCCGAGCAGCTCCGCAACCAGGCTCGCATCGACGGCGATCGCCGGCTCCGCGTCTCCCTTTGCCGCGCCCTTTCGCTTCGACTTGCTCTTCTGCTTCGCCTTCACCTTCTTGGCGCGGCCTTCCTCGACCAGCCGTCGGGCCAGCTTGCGGCAGACGGCGGCGATCTCGCGCTCCAGGTTGCGAACGCCCGCCTCGCGGGTGTAGGAATCCATCAGGAAGCCGAGACTGTCGTCACTGAACCGGATCTCGTCGGCGGTCAGGCCGTGGCTGTCCAACTGCCGCGGCACCAGGAACTGGCGCGCGATCTCGAGCTTCTCGTTCGGCGTGTACCCGGCGAGCTGAATGATCTCCATCCGGTCCTTGAGTGCCGGCGGAATCGGATGCTCGACGTTCGCCGTGGCGATGAACATGACCTTCGAGAGGTCGTACTCGATGTCCATGTAGTGGTCGACGAACGTGTCGTTCTGTTCAGGATCGAGCACTTCCAGCAGGGCCGACGACGGGTCGCCGCGGAAGTCCATGGACATCTTGTCCACCTCGTCGAGCAGGAACACCGGGTTGACCGTCCCCGCCCGCTTCATCATCTGGATGATCTGGCCCGGGAAGGCGCCGATGTACGTGCGCCGGTGCCCGCGGATCTCGGCCTCGTCCCGCACGCCGCCCAGGGAAAGGCGCACGAACTTGCGGCCCGTGGCCGAGGCGATCGACTTGGCCAGCGACGACTTGCCAACGCCCGGCGGACCCACGAAGCAGATGATCGAGGTCTGGTTCTTGCTCGTCAGTTGGCGGACTGCCAGGAACTCGAGCACCCGCTCCTTGACCTTCTCCAGCCCGTAGTGACCCTGGTCCAGGATCGTGGCGGCTTTCTTCAGATCCTTCAGTTCGCGGCTCCGCTTCTTCCAAGGCACCGAGACGAGCCAGTCGACGTAGTTCCGCGACACGGTCGCCTCGGCCGACACCGGCGGCATGGCCTCCAGCCGCCGCAGCTCCTGCGAGGCCTTTTCGCGCACCAGCTTCGGAGCGCCGGACTTCTCGATCTTCTCCTTCAACTCGGCGATCTCGTCGGCGCGATCGTCCTTGCGTCCGAGTTCGTGGTGGATCGCCTTGATCTTCTCGTTGAGGTAGTACTCCTTCTGCGCCTTCTCCATCTGCTTCTTGACCTGCACGTTGATCCGCTTGTCGATGTTGATCTTCTCGACCTCGACATCGAGCAGGTCGTGCACCGCCTGCAGGCGTTCGTACGGATTCAGGGTCTCGAGCAGAGTCTGCTTCTCGGCGGTGGAGACGGTCAGGTGCGCGGCCAGCGCGTCGGCGAAGCGGTCGGGATCGTCGAGCTTCAGCGTCGACATCAGGCTCTCGAAGGCCAGGTGGTGGGACATCTTGGCGTACTGCTCGAAGCTGTTGAGCAGCCGGCTCATGTAGACCTGGACCTTGTCGTCGGCCGGGTAGTGGATCTCGTAGACCTCGACCTCGGCCTCGAAGGCGCCGTCCTTTTCCTCCAGGGTCCGCAGCTCCGCCCGGCGCAGGCCTTCGACCATGACCTTCACGTTGCCGTTCGGCAACTTGACGTTCTGAACGACCCGCGCGACGACCCCGATCGGATGGATGTCGTCGATGCCGGGATCGTCCACCTTGGGATCCCGCTGGGCGACCAGGAAGATCAGCTTGCCGGCGGTGCGCAGCGTCTGCTCCAGCGCCAGCACCGAGCCGCGACGCCCGACGATGAAGGGGGCCATCATCTGGGGGAACACGACCATGTCCCTGAGCGGCACAACCGGCAGCCGCTCGCTGGACGTCGAAACGTATCCGGAAGCCATCGCTAGACCGCCTTCTCGTAGACGGTCAGCGGCTGAATGCCCTTCATCACCACATCCTCGTTGATGACGCACTCCTTGACGCCGGCTTCGGACGGCAGGCCGTACATCAGTTCCAGCATCAGTTCCTCGAGGATGATCCTGAGGCCGCGGGCACCGACATTACGCTTCATGGCCTGCCGTGCCACCGCCCGCAGCGCCTCGGCCGTGAACGTGAGCTTCACGTCCTCGAACTCGAACATCGCTTCGTACTGCCGGACCAGGGAGTTCTTGGGTTCGGTCAGGATCCGGACGAGGGCGTCCTCGTCGAGCTGCTCCAGCGTGGCGACGACCGGCAGGCGGCCCACGAACTCGGGAATCAGGCCGTACTTGATCAGGTCCTCGGGCAGCACGTGCCGGAGCATTTCGCCCGCCCGCTTGTCGCGGTTCTTGATGTCGGCGCCGAAGCCCATCGTCTTCTCGTTCATGCGCCGCTCGATGCGCTCCTCAAGGCCGACGAACGCGCCTCCACAGATGAAGAGGATGTTGGTCGTGTCGATCTGCAGGAACTCCTGGTGCGGGTGCTTGCGCCCACCCTGGGGCGGCACGTTGCACTGCGTGCCCTCGAGGATCTTGAGCAACGCCTGCTGCACCCCTTCGCCCGACACGTCCCTGGTGATCGACGGGTTGTCGCCCTTGCGGCAGATCTTGTCCACCTCGTCGATGTAGACGATGCCGCGCTGGGTCTTCTCCTTGTCGCTCCCGGAGGCCTGGTAGAGCTTCAGGATGATGTTCTCGACGTCCTCACCGACGTAGCCGGCCTCGGTCAGCGTGGTCGCATCCGCGATCGTGAAGGGGACGCTGAGCAGCCGCGCCAGGGTCTGTGCCAGGAGCGTCTTGCCCGTGCCCGTGGGGCCGATCAGCAGGATGTTCGACTTCTGCAGTTCGACGTCGGTCCTCGCCCGGTCGCCGAAGTCGATCCGCTTGTAGTGGTTGTAGACCGCGACGGCGAGCTTCTTCTTCGCCTGCTCCTGCCCGATCACGTAGTCGTCAAGCAGTTTCTTCAGTTCCTGAGGCTTGGGCAGGGCCGCTTCCTGGCGCTGCTCCAGCATCCGGTCCTCGGCAATGATGTCGAGGCAGATGTCGACGCACTCATCGCAGATGAAGACCGTCGGACCGGCGATGAGCTTCTTGACTTCGCGCTGGCTCTTGCTACAGAAAGAGCACCTGAGGGCGTCGTCTCCGCTGTCCTTCTTCGGCATCCGTCGGCTCGTTCCTGCTTGCTTTCGTGCGCTTCGTCCAGTCTGCCTGCGACGACCACAACAGGCCGCGGGCACCTACGGATGGTAGCACGGCTCAGGGCCGCGACATGCCATCGGTGCGCCCGCTCGGCGGCGGCTACTGGGCGCCGCGACGCTCCACGACGCGATCGGCGAGGCCGTATTCCACCGCCATCTCGGCGGTCAGAATCTTGTCCCGCTCGGTGTCGGCGTGGACTTCTTCGGTCGACTTCCCGGTGTGCAACGCAAGCAGTTCGTCGATCCGGCCACGCATTCGCAGCAGGTCCTGCGCGTGGATGTCGATGTCCGTCTGCTGACCTCCCAGAGCCTGCACCCAGGGTTGGTGAATCAGCACACGCGCGTTGGGCAGCACAAGCCGCTTTTCCCTGGCGCCCCCCGCCAGAAGCACTGCCGCAAAGGACGCGGCCTGACCGACGCAAAGGGTCGAGACGTCCGGCTTCACATGCTGCATCGTGTCGTAGATGGCGAACCCGGCGGTCACCGACCCGCCCGGCGAGTTGATGTAGAGCGAGATGTCCTTCTCCGGGTTCTCGGACTCGAGGAACAGCATCTGGGCGATGACCAGATTCGCCACGTCGTCGTCGATCGCCCGGCCAAGGAACACGATGTTGTCCTTGAGCAACCGCGAGTAGATGTCGTAAGCGCGTTCTCCCCGGTTGGTCTGCTCGACCACCATCGGTACCAGCATCGCCCTAGCCCTCTTCTTCGGCGGCAGGTTCTTCCCTGGCGCCGGCCGATTGATCGGTCGGCGCATCGACCTCCAGAAGAGCCTGCACCGTCCTGTCTCGTCTGAGTTCGATCTTCAGCATCTCCAGGCCGCCGTCCCGCTCCAGTTCGCGCCGCAGTCGTCCCCGGTGGGTGTTGCGGGCCCGCGCCATGACTTCCAGCGCACGCTCGAGATCCTGCGGAGTCGGTTCGATCCCGTCTTCCCGGGCGATCCGGTCGAGGAGGAAGGAGGCATGAGCCCGCTTGCCCGCCTGCGGACGGATCTCCTCCATCATCTGTTCCCAGGGCAACTGCTGTTGCTCGAGATCGACGCCCTGCCGGGCAAGGTTGTTCGCATAGGACCGCGCCATCTGCAAGGCCTCGCGCTCCACCACCGCCTCCGGGAGATCGACCGGGTACCGCTCGCGCAACTGGTCGAGCAGAGCATCCGTGCGCTGCTGGCGGGCCGCCTCGATCTTGCGCGCCTCCACCTGAGAGCGGAGGTTCTCCAGCAGGTCGTCGACACTCCCGATGCTCGCGGCGAGACCGCCGGCCCAGTCGTCGTCGACGTCGGGCAGCTTCCGCTCGAGCACCTCATGGACTTCCACGTCGTAGCGGCGTTGCCGCTCGATGTTGTCCTCCTGCTCGACGCGCTCGAACGTGGCTGTCTGACCGGCCGAGAGTCCGGTCAGGTTGTCGGTGAGTTCCGGCCAGACCCGCTCGTCGCCCAACTCCAGGTCGATGTCGTGGCTGGCCGGGCCGCGATTGTCGTCATCGTTGTCGTCTCCGTCGCCGGCCGCCTGCTCGTCGTACCCTGGCATCGCGGCGCGATGGACCTTTCCGCGCACGCGGTCACCGCGGGCCGCGGCGCGGTCGACAGGGACCCAAGTCGAACGCTCCAGCCGGACCTGCTCCAGCACCTCGTCCACTTCCGCTTCGGTCGGATCCGTTTCGGGCTGGGGCAACTCGAAGCTCCGGTCGTCGCCGATTTCGACCTCGGGCTCGACATCGACCGTGACCGTGAAGCGCAACGGCTGGCCGGGAATCACCTCGACCGGTCCGACGCTGGGCGGCAGCATGGCGTGCACGTCTTCTTCCTCGCGCGCCAGCGTCCAGTATCTCGGCGCCAGCCGTTCCGACACGTCCTCGCCGATCGCTTCCGCGAACCGCTGGCGGATCAGGTCGAGCGGCGCCTTGCCCTTGCGAAAGCCGTCGAGACGAGCCCGCCTACGGTAGTCCCTGGCCACCCGCAGGTACTCGGCGTCCACCTCCTCGGCAGGAACCTCGATGACGATTTCCTGCCGGCAGAGGCCGATCTCCCTCTTCTTGACCACTACAGTCATGGCCGAACGGGAGAACTCAGGCGATTCCGGTAGTGCGAGTAAGGGAGGTGCCAGACGTGCGAAAGGGACGTGCGAAAGGGGGGACTCGAACCCCCACCCCTTCCGGGACTAGATCCTAAGTCTAGCGCGTCTACCAGTTCCGCCACTTTCGCGTCGCGCCTCAGCGGTGCAGGACCTTCAGCCGCCACGTGTGGGATGTGGTGAGCCGCCTAGGAATCGAACCTAGAACCCACAGATTAAGAGTCTGTTGCTCTGCCAATTGAGCTAGCGGCCCCGCCTCCGTACCGTCTCCAGGGCGGCCGGT
>JAPOVF010000270.1:64845-75131 GCA_026708285.1 Acidobacteriota bacterium | reverse complement strand
CGCCGCTCGGCGTCGAACACGTGGACGACCACGTCACCGTAGTCGAGCAGCACCCACTGTCCCCGGCCCGCGCCCTCGAGATGGAGCGGCCGCGCGCCAGCGGTGCGCAGCCTGCGCTCCACGGCTTCCGCGATGCTGCTCACCTGGCGGGCGTTCGCGCCGTTGCAGATGACGAAGTAGTCGGTGAAGTCGCTGACCTCGGTCAGTTCCAGCACCCGCAGATCCTGCGCCTTGCGATCCAGCGCGGCCGCAGTCGCCGCCCGGACACGGTCCTCGGTGTCGGTGGCCCCTTCGGGGTCGTGGCTGGTCGTGCCCGCCTGGGCCTGGAGCGTCTGCAGTTGCGTCAACGATACAATCCGTACTTGCGACAGTAGCGCAGCACCGGGTCCGGCATCAAATCCCCGCTGACGTCCGCACCCCCTGCCAGACGGCGCCGAATGTCGCTCGACGAGACATCCACCGAGCGGTGCCGGATCAGTACGTAGCCCCGGGCGCTCTCCACCGACGAGCGCACCTCGGGGTCCAGGCCACGTTCCCCCGGACGTGCCAGGACGACCAGCTTCACTGCCTCGATCAGGTCGCCAAAGCGCCGCCAGCCGGGCAGTTCGTTGAAGCTGTCGACGCCCAGCAGCAGATGGAGGCTGGCATCCGGGAACTCGGCAGCGTAGCGCTCCACCGTCTCGATCGTGTACACGGATCGTCCCAGGTCGAGTTCGGCATCCGACACGATGAGTTCCGGGTAGGGCAGCAGGGCCAACTCGACCATCGTGTTCCGCACCAGGGCCGGGGCCCTCGTGCCCTGCGGCTTGTGCGGCGGGCAGGCGGTCGGCAGGTAGTGGACGACGTCGAGTCCCAGTTCTCTGTGAGCCGCAAGCACCGGCAGAATGTGGCCGTTGTGGATCGGATCGAAACTGCCGCCGAAGAGCCCGATCCGCCCTCCGGGCCCCCTCATGGCGGAGCTCCCGCAGCCACTTGCGCGGCCGAGTGGCGGGCGTCGAGAAGGCTCCGAAGTTCCCGAACCAGGGGCACGAGACCCGTGCCTGCCACGGCCGAGATCTCGAACGCCCGCACTCCCTGCCTCGCGGCCACCTCCTGGAGTTCGCGACGGCGGCCGTCGGCGGCGATGTCCAGCTTCGAGCCGCAAAGAATCCTAGGCCGGCGCAGCAGATCCTCGTTGAAGGCGCTCAGCTCGGCGCTGATCGTGTCCACGGCCTCCTCGACCGAGCTCCCGGCTTCCTCCGGTTGCGGCCCGAGATCGACCAGATGAAGCAGCACGCGGCAGCGCTCGACGTGGCGGAGGAAGCGCGTTCCGAGGCCGGCGCCCTGGGCGGCGCCGGCGATCAGACCCGGAAGGTCGGCGACCACGAAGGGCTCGGCTTCCACCGGTAGCGCCGGCGCCGCCACGACTCCGAGCTGGGGCACCAGGGTGGTAAACGGATAGTCGGCGATCTTCGGCCTGGCGGAAGTGAGCCTGCTGATCAGCGTCGATTTGCCGGCATTCGGCAACCCCACCACGCCGACATCGGCAAGCAGCTTGAGTTCCAGGCGGAGCCGCCGCTGCTCGCCCCGCGTTCCCGGCTCGGTGCGCCTCGGCGCTCGTTGGCGGGCGCTCTTGAACCTCGCGTTGCCGCGGCCCCCGGCGCCGCCGCGCGCGACGATCAGACGCTGATCTTCGGCCAGCACCTCACCCAGCGCCTCGCCGCTGTTCGCATCGTAGACCTCGGTGCCGAGCGGTACCGGGATGAGCAGGTCACCCCCGCTCCTGCCGGTTCGGTTCGAGCCTTCGCCGTGGCTGCCCCGTTCCGCGTGGTAGTTGGCCGGAAACGTGAGGCGGTACAGGGTGCCGAGGCCACCGGAGCCCACCAGGACGACATTGCCGCCGTCACCGCCGTCGCCGCCGGACGGGCCCCCGCGAGGCACGAACTTCTCGCGCCGGAACGCCATGCAGCCGTCGCCGCCCGCACCCGCGAGGACATCGATGACGGCCTCGTCGATGAAGTGCATCAGCCGCTCCCGCGGGACGGCCCACAGGGCCCCACAGGCTCCCTAGCCCGGCTCCCAACTCCTAGCCGGCCGGATGGACGCTGACCAGCGTGCCCCGCCGGCCCCGGTTGCGGAACTCGACCACCCCGTCGGCTCGCGCGTAGAGCGTGTCGTCGTTCCCGCGGCCCACGTTCTCCCCGGGGAAGAACCGGGTGCCTCGCTGACGCACGATGATCGTGCCGCCGGTCACGCTCTGACCGGAGTATCGCTTCACGCCGAGGTTCTTGGGATTCGAATCCCGCCCGTTGCGGCTCGAGCCCTGACCCTTCTTGTGCGCCATCTCTATCGCCCTCCGTTGCGGTCCTATGCCCCGGCCGCCCGTTCGATCGCCTCGATCCGAAAGCGCTGCATGTCCTGCCGGTGACCCTGACGACGCCGGTAGCCCTTGCGGCGCTTGAACTTGAAGACGATGATCTTGGGCCCTCGCAGATCGGACACGAGCTGCGCCCGGACGCGCGCCCCCTCGACGACGGGGCCGCCGACTTCCGTCTCACCCTCCCCACCGCCGATCATCAACACACGGTCGAAGACGACTTCCGAGCCGACTGCGGCGCCGGCTACACGCTCGAGGTCGACGACGTCGCCCTCCGCGACGCGGACCTGCCTGCCGCCGGTCTCTATCACTGCGTACATGGTGTTCTCTCTGCGGCGCTGATCTGTTCCGGGCGCCGAACGTCGTTCGCCCTGCTGTCATCTCCCCGGCGCGGAGCAGCCCTGCGCCTCCGCGCTGAACGCCGCCGGACGGCATTCGGCCGCCGACAGTAGCACTGGCGCGGCTACACGGTCAACGAAGAGCACGCTTGAGCGGAAGCTCGACCTCGAAGGTGGCGCCGGCGCGCCCGTCGTTCCGAACCCGCACCTCGCCGCCGTGCGCGTTGGCGATCCGGCGGACGATCGCGAGACCCAGACCCGTGCCGCCACGGCGCCCCGAATGGAACAGATCGAAGACACGCTCGCGTTCCTCCTCGTCCACGCCGGGACCGTTGTCGCCGACCGCCAGCACCACCGATCCATCCCGGACCTCGGCCTCCAGACGGAGGCGCGGATCGTCGCAGTTGTCCATCGCCGCCACGGCGTTGTCGACCAGGTTGAGCAACAACTGGTTCACCTGCTCGCGGTCGACCTGGAAGGTGACGCCGCCTGTGCGGTCCTCGATCGCTGAAGCGACTTGCCGCGCCTGCAACTTGCCGGCAACCACTCCGCCCAGGTGCCGGAGCAACTCGGCCGCAGTCGTCTCCTCGAGGTCGAGGTCGGCCGGGCGCGCATAGCTCAGGAAGTCCGAGACCAGATGCTCCAGGCGGCCGACCTCAGAGCGGGTGATTGCCACCAGCCGCCGCGCCTGTCTCGCCGCGGCCGGATCCTCATCCGCCGACATCCCCTCCTGGAGCATCTGCATGTTGAGATTCAGGGAGTTCAGAGGACTGCGGATCTCGTGAGCGAGGCCTGAAGCCAGGGTGCCGACGTAGGCCATCTGCTCCGCCTCCCGCGCCTGGCGCTCGGCGACTGCAGCCTGGCGAGAGAGGCGGCTGTAGATCACGTAGCCGGCGACGAACAGGGCCACCGTGAGTGCAGCGATGATGGCCGCCTGCCGCAGCAGGTCCCGCCTCAGGACGGCCAGCCGCTGCTCGATCTCGGCGCGAGAGATGCCGATCACGAACGTACCGATGCTGCCCACCGGCACGTCCACCTGATAGTAGGGCACCTCGCGCGTGAACGTGTCGGCCACCAGATCCGGAGACTCCAGATTCGGTCGCTCTCCAGGGGCCGTCTGCGTCTCCTCGCGGCGATCGCGGAACACGAGCCGGCCATCCGTCGTGCGGACCTCCACGGTCTCGACTATGTCGCGCTGCACCAGAATATTGTTGATGTAGTTGCGGGTCTCCGACGCGGTGGCCATCGCGGTGTACAGGTCGCGCCCCGTGTCCTCCACCCGGCCGGCGATCCCCTCCGCCAGTTCCTCGGCTTCGGCCCGCGCTTCGAGCACGATCCGGTCCAGCTCCCGCTGGGACAGGGACCGGAAGATCAGCCAGCCGAACAGGCTGAGATCAGCGACCACGAAGACGCCCACGATCACCGCCCACATCCGGCGTCGCCGCTGCCTCGAATCGCTGCCGAGCCAGGCCCACATGCTCCTGAACGCTACAAGAGAGGTGGGGTGTACGATGATTCCGTGCCTTTGATGCGGCGATTGGCTGTTGCCGGGTTGACCGCCGTCGTCGGCTGGGGTTGCGGCTCCGACGCTCCCCGCGACACCACCCGCCTGACCGTCGGGCTACGGTTCGACTATCCGACGCCAAACGAGTTGATCGGCCCGCCGACACTGGCCTACGCGGCGATCAACGACCAGATGTTCCCGTCGCTCATGGAGGAGCAGGGGGACTTCCGCGAAGGCCCACCCGTCTGGGCGCCCGGTCTGGCCGAGGGCTGGGAGTTCTCGGAGGACCGCCTGCAGTTGACCGTCCGGCTGCGCTCCGACGCAAGCTGGAGCGACGGCGAACCGGTGACCGCCGAGGACGTCCGCTTCACGTGGCTGGCCCAGACCGACACCGAGGTCGCCTGGAGCTCCTCCTACGTCCACGAGGCGACCGTCGATGTCGAGGTCCTGGACCCGCATACCGTCCGCTTCCACTTCGACGCCGCCCTGCCGACCGCGCTCGCGGACGTGTCGACCGGCGCGATCCTCCCCCGGCACGCCTGGGAAGCGCGGCCGTTCGCTGAATGGCGCGGCGACCCGGACTGGTTCTTCGACGCCCTGGTCACCAGCGGCCCCTTCCGGCTCGTGAGCCGAACACCCGGCAGTGAACTCGTCCTCGGCCGCAACCCCGACCACTTCGAGACGGATCTGCCCCGGCTCGAGCGGGTCATCCTGCGCAACACCCCGGACAGTACCGCTCTGACCAACCGGCTCCTCGCCGGCGAACTGGACGTCGCCACCGGGATTGGAGCCACGGACGCAAGCCGGATCGACGGCCAGCCCGGTCTCCACCTGATCGCCTACAGCAACCGCCAATTCACCTTCGTGGTCTGGAACACCACCAGGCCGTGGTTCGCGGACGCGGCGACGCGGCGCGCCCTGGCGCTGGCGATCGACCGCCAGGCGATCGTGGACACGATCTGGCACGGCTATGCGAGGGTCGGCCGGAGCCCCGTTATCTCCGGTGTCTGGGCGCACGATCCGGACCTGGAACCCTGGCCTCACGATCCCGAGGCGGCCCGTACGACGCTTCGCGACGCCGGCTGGATAGACGTCGACGGCGACGGCATCATCGAGCGGGGAGGCCGACCGTTCCGTTTCGAACTGGCGACGAACACCGGCGCGGTCGCGCGCTGGGATGCGATGCAGATGATCCAGGCCGACCTGCGCACGGTCGGCATCGACGCCCAGCCGCGCCGAGTGGAGCCGAACGCCCTGAACCAGCGATTGCCCGAGCAGGACTTCGACGCCGCCGCCGTAGCGATCGCGATCGACACCAACCTCGACTTCCGGCCTCTTTTCCACAGCGAAGAGGTAGGCGGCTACAACTTCGCCGCGTACGCGAACCCGGAAGCCGACCGGCTGATCGAGAGCTTCGCCACACGAACCGATCCACTCGGCGGCAGAGAGGATCTCCACCGGCTGCAGCGCATCCTGCGCGACGATCAACCGATGCTCGTCCTGTGGGAGCCAGTGAGTCTGGCCGCGTTCAACGACGACCTCGAATCGGTCGCGCCCAACGCCGTGAGCCCGCTCGCCAACCTCAAGGAATGGGCCTGGCGCTAGCGCCCGTGGCCGGTGTGATCCGCCTTGTTCTGCGCCGGGTGGCGGCCGCTGCCGTCCTCTTCCTGATCGTCCTTACTCTGACGTTCGCCGCGGTCGCCGGTGCGCCCGGCGATCCCCTGTCGCCCAACGATCCCCGGATACCCACCGAACACGCCGAGCGACTGCGGGCGCTCTACGGGCTCGACCAGCCGCTGCCGGCGCAGTACCTGCGCTGGCTCGGCGCGGTCCTGCTGTCCTGGGACTGGGGCCAGTCCTACCAGACCGGTCGGCCCGTCTCGGACCTCCTGTTCGAATCCCTGCCGCCCACCCTGCTGCTCGCCGGCGGAGCGCTGTTCACTCAATACCTGTTGGGGATCGGCCTCGGCCTGATCGCGGCCCGCCGTCCGAACTCCTGGCTCGACCTCGGTGTGCGGGCGGCTAGCCTTCTCGTGTACGCGTTGCCGACCTTCTGGGTCGGCCTGATGGCCGTGCTCATCGTGGGTGTCGGCCTCGGTCTGGCGCCGATCGGCGGCATGACCTCCGCCGCCGCGTACGAACTCGGACCGCTGGCGGCGCTGCTCGACGTGCTGGCCCACCTCTGGCTGCCGGCCCTGGTCCTCGGCCTGTGCATGGCGGGCGACATCGCCCGTTACACCCGCAGCTCGCTGATCGAGTTCCAGACGACCGACGCCGGTCGGGCAGCCAAGGCCCGCGGCCTGCCCTGGACCCGCATCGTGTTCGTCCACGGTCTCGCCCACGCCGCTCCCAGACTGCTGCAGATGGCCGCCGTTTCGGCGCCCCTTCTGCTCTCCGGCGCGATCGTCGCCGAAGCGGTGTTCGTCTGGCCCGGTCTGGGGTCGACCACGCTGCAGGCGATCCAGGCCGGCGACGTTCCCGTCGTGCTCGCCGCCACTGCCTACGGCGCGGCTCTCGTCATCGCCGCGTCTCTTGCCGCGGACCTGCTCCTGGTCCGCCTCGACCCGAGGCTCCAGGCCGAATGAGGCGTTCCTCCCTTCCGCGACCAGCCCGCGCGGGCGCCTGGATCCTCGCCTGCCTGGCCGTCCTCGCCGTCGCGGCACCCCTTCTCGCCCCGTACGATCCGGCGGCACAACTCGACGCCGCCGAATCGAGCCGGCGGCCGCCGCTGTCGTCCCTGCTCGTGGTGCGCACGGAGGGTGCCGAACCGCGGCTCGCGGAACGGGTGAGCGTCGAAGGCGACGATCTGGTCCTCCTCCGGCGCTCCGGTTCGGTGCGCCTGCCGCTCGGCTCGGTCACCAACTACGGCAAGCACGGCGTCACCGAGCGTCGGCGAGCGTGGCTCGGCACCGACGCGCTCGGCCGGGACCTCCTCTCGCGGCTGCTGTACGGCGCGCGGATCTCCCTGACCATCGGTCTTCTCGCCGCCGCCCTGGCGCTCACCGCCGGCACCGCCGTCGGCTCTCTGGCCGCCACCGGCGGCCGGTTCGTCGACCAGTTCCTGATGCGCACGGTGGACGGGCTGCTCTGCTTCCCCCACCTGGCGCTCGTGCTCCTGCTGGCGGCGCTCTACCGGCCCGGCACCTGGCTCCTGGTCATCCTCATCGGCGGCACCGGCTGGATGGGACTCGCGCGCCTGGTCCGCGCGGAGATCCTGCGGCTCAAGCAGGAGCCCTTCGCCCTCGCGGCGGCGGCGGCCGGACGCTCGCCGGCCGGCGTCCTCGTACGGCACCTGCTGCCGAACGCGACCACGCCGCTTCTCATCGACGCCAGCCTGCGGGTGGGAGGAAGCATCCTGGTCGAGGCGGCGCTCTCCTTCCTGGGACTGGGAGTGCAGCCGCCCCAGGCCAGTTGGGGCTCCATGATCGCCGAAGGACAGAGCCACCTGACGACGGCCTGGTGGATCGCCGCGTTTCCCGGCCTGATGGTCGCCGCGGCCGTGATCGGTTCGAGCCTCCTGGCGGACGGGCTGAGCGACCGGCTCGCCGGTCTTCGTGCCGGCAAGGGCCGCCCTGCTCGCGCGCGCGCTCCCTGGGCGATCCGTACCTGGCTGGGTCAGACCTGAAGCGCCGGCGCGGTGAGGACCTCGGACTTCGACTACCGCCTTCCCCCGGAAGCGATCGCCCAGCACCCCGGGACACGCGGCGGGAGCCGGCTGCTCGTGGTGAGCCACAGCACCACCGAGCGACGCTTCAGCGACCTGCCTACCCTCCTCGATCCAGGCGATCTGCTCGTCGTCAACGACACCCGGGTCATTCCCGCCCGGCTCCGGGCCCGGCGCCCCACCGGCGGCCGGGTCGAGATCCTGCTCGTCGAGCGCGCGGCGCCAGCCGAGTGGTGGTGCCTGCTGCGTCCCGGGCGGAGGATGGGCCCGGGCGCCTGCCTCTTCCTGGACGGCGGGCCGGCGGCCCGCGTCGAGGAACGCGGCGGCGGCCGTTTCCGACTCCGCTTCGACGAACCCCTGCACCCCCGGCTCGAGGCGATCGGCGAGGTGCCGCTGCCGCCGTACATCGAACGGCCGCCGACCTCCGAGGACCGCGACCGCTACCAGACGGTCTACGCGAAACAACCGGGGGCCGTTGCCGCCCCCACCGCGGGCCTCCACTTCACACCGGCCATCCTCAAGGCCCTGGAACGCCGCGGAGTCGGACTGGCCAGCATCACGCTCCACGTCGGCCCCGGCACCTTCAGGCCGGTGAAGACGGACGATCCGAAGACCCACGTCATGGACTCCGAGCTGTTCGACGTCCCGGCCCCCACCGCCAAAGCAGTAGCCGACACGCGTCGCCGTGGAGGCAGGGTCGTCGCGGTCGGCACCACGGTCGTTCGCACCCTGGAGACGGTGGCCTCAGACGGCGGGCTGATCGAAGCCGGCACCGGCCGCACGGAACTCTTCATCCGTCCCGGCTACGAGTTCCGCACCACGGACCGCCTGATCACGAACTTCCATCTCCCGCGCTCGACCCTGCTCATGCTGGTCTGCGCCTTCGCCGGACGGAGGCTCGTCCTCGACGCCTACCGGCAGGCCATCGGTAGCGGGTTCCGCTTCTATTCCTACGGCGACGCGATGCTCGTTGACAAGATGCGGTGAGCCAGGGCCGCGGCGCCGAACCCGTTGTCGATGTTGACCACCGCAATCCCCGGGGCGCACGCCGTGAGCATGGTGAGCAGAGGCGCAATCCCCTCGAAGCTGGCGCCGTAGCCGACGCTGGTCGGCACCGCGACCACCGGGCAGGGCACCAGACCCGCCACCACGGTCGGCAAAGCGCCGTCCATGCCGGCTACGACGATAGCGACATCCGCGCGGCGGAGTTCGCCCACCGCGTCGAGCAGACGCTGGATGCCGGCGACGCCCACATCCCGAATGCGGACCGCCTCGTGACCCAGCCAGTCCGCGCACACGGCCGCCTCCTCCGCCACGGGGAAGTCCGACGTGCCCGCGCTGACCACCGCGATCCGCCGGCCCGAAGCCGGCGCGAACCGGCCCGCGGTCCACACCCGGGCCCTGGCCTCGTAGCAACCGTCCGCGACCACGGCGCTCAACCGTTCGGCGGCCGAAGCCCCGATCCGCGTGACGAGCGCACGGCCCGAGTGCTCCACCATCGACTCGACGATCCGGACCAGTTCCTCCTCGCTCTTGCCCTCGCCGAAGACCACTTCGGGCAGCCCGCTACGAAGCTCCCTGAACAGGTCGAGTCGGGCCGCGCCCAGGTCGAGGTACGGCAGGCGGGCCACCCGCTCGTGCGCGTCTTCCGGCGAGACCTTGCCGGAGGCCACGCGCTGGAGCAGTTCGAGAAGCTCTTCCCGCCGCATCGCGCCTCCGGCAGCAGCAGGCTCAGGCGGCGTCCGCGCCGCCTGTTCGGTAACCGCGCGGATCGAGAGCCACCTTCTCGAAGCCGAGTTCGAGCATCGTCGTCTCGATCTCGCCCCACTGCCGCCGCGCTTCGACCAGTTCCGGCGCGCCCACCTCGATCCGGGCGGCCGCCCGGTCGTGGCGCACGCGCAGCACGCGGAAGCCCCGTTTCCGGAGCTCGGCTTCCGCTGCCTCGATCCGCCGCAGCTTCGGCAGAGTGACCAATTGTCCGTGCGGTATCCGCGACGACAGGCAGGCGTTTGCGGGCCGATCCCAGACCGTGAGCCCGAGTGCGCGGGCGAGGCGACGCGCTTCGGCCTTCGGCACACCGTTGGCCAGCAGCGGGCTGTAGACCCCGCGTTCGCCCACCGCCCGAAGCCCCGGCCGGTCGGGCCCCGGATCGGAGGCGTTCGTGCCGTCGCAGACCTCGGCGAAGCCGCCCCTGGCCGCCAACTCCAGCATGCGGTCCATCCTCATCCCCTGGCACACGTAGCAGCGATGCCGGGGGTTGGCACGGAACTCCGGCTCGTCGAGTTCGCTGTACACCGTCACCTCGTGGCGGATTCCGATCTCGGCCGCCAGCCTGCGGGCATGGTCCAGCTCCTCTCCGGCAAGGGTCTCGGCCGCGGCTGTTACGGCCACCGACCGGTCGCCCAGGGCACGGTGCGCCAGAGC
>JAPOVF010000270.1:0-64423 GCA_026708285.1 Acidobacteriota bacterium | reverse complement strand
AACCAGCCCGTGAAGGCGGCCAGGATGTAGAGCGGATAGAGCGCCAGCTCGAAGGTCAGGTTCCACCGCAGAACGCCGATCTGGGCCAGGATGCCGACCGACCACGCCGCCAGGGAAGACGACAGGATGACGGTTTCCAGGCCTCGCACCTTTCCGTCCTCCGGCTGCCGATCAGCCCGCGGCCAACAGAGACTCGTACTCGGACGCCGTCATCAGATCGTCCGGTCCCTCGCCCGAAAGCTGCAGCCGCACCAGCCAACCTTCTCCGTACGGATCCTCATTGACCAGTTCCGGAGCGTCCTCGAGCTGGCTGTTCGTCTCCTTCACGGTTCCGCCGACCGGCGTGTAGATCTCGGCGACCGCCTTGACCGATTCGATGGCGCCGATCTCGAAGCCGGCCTCAAATGCCTGGCCCGCCGCCGGCATCTCGACGAACACGACGTCGCCGAGTTCCTGCTGGGCAAAGTCCGTGATGCCGAGCACGGCCTCGCCGTCCTCCAGCTTGAGCCATTCGTGCTGCTCCGTGTACAGGCGGTCGTCGGGAATCATCGAAGCGGTCAACCTCCACTGGTCTTGGGGCGAAGGTAAAAGGGTAGCTTGACGATACGGCAGGCGATCTCCCTGCCGCGAACCTCCACCGAAGCGGCGGCACCGGGTTCGGGGACGTCGCCGTCGCCACAGTCCACTCGCGCGATGCCGATCGCCCGTCCCAGGGTCGGCGCGAAGGCGCCGCTGGTCACAGGCCCGGCGCAGCCCGGCCGGTCACTGACCGTCAGACGGTGGCCGTGGCGGGCGATGCCGCGGCCAACGACTTCGAACCCGACGAGTCGGTGGCGGCAACCGCCCTGACGCTGGCGCGCCAGCGCCTCGCGACCCACGAAGTCGCCCTTCTTCCACTTGACCATCCACGACAGCCCCGCCTCGATCGGCGTCGTCGTCTCATCGATGTCCTGGCCGCAGAGCATCATCCCGGCTTCCAGCCGCAGCGTGTCCCTGGCGCCCAGTCCGGCCGGCACCAGACCGCGGTCGCCGCCCCGCTCCAGCAGTTCCAGCCACAGCGTCTCCGCGCTCTCGTTCGGGGTATAGATCTCGAACCCGTCCTCGCCGGTGTAGCCGGTCCGGGACACCAGCCGGCCCTCCGACGCCTGCTGGAGGAAGGAGTAGTAGCGGAGTTCCGACGCCTCGGAGCCGACGACGTCCGCCACGATCCCGGCCGCCTCCGGGCCCTGCACCGCGATCAGCGCCGTCTCGCCGGAAAGGTCATCGACGCGGACGTCCTCCTCCACCTGCGCCGCCGCCTGGACCAATTCCAGGTCGCGCGCGCGGGAGGCGGCGTTGACCACGAGGAGGAAGTCCTCCTCGCCCAGGCGATAGACCAGGAGATCGTCGATGAAGGTGCCTCGCGCGGTCAGGAGGGCGCTGTAGTGGGCACGTCCGGGCGCGAGCGCGTCCACGTTGTTCGGCGTCAACCCCTGCAGCAGGGACAGGGCACGGGGACCCCGCACGCTGATCTCCCCCATGTGGGAGACATCGAACATGCCGGCGCGTTCCCGCACCGCGCGGTGCTCGGCGAGCACTCCCTGATACTGAATCGGCATCTCGTAGCCGGCGTACGGCCCGAAACGAGCCCCCGATTCCACGTGACACCTGTACAGGACCGTCCTCAGCGCTCTCGTCATCTCGTGACCTACAATGCCATGAAGGAGAGCCCGATGGGATCGAACCGCATAGGAACGCTGGCGCTCACCGCTCTGGCGCTACTCACGTTGGCGAGCGGGGTTGCCGAGGCCAGGACGACTGCCGACCAGGTCAAGGACCGTGAGACCCTCAAGGCCTTCGTCGAAGGGGCGAAGGCGGAGTTCGAGGCGATTACGAATGTAGACGAGGGCGCAAGGCTCAGGGATCGGCTGAAACAGGAGGGGCCCCTGAAATCGGGGTCGATGTTCCTCATCATCTTCCTCCAGAGCGGTGAGCCGTTCATCCACGGGGGCGATCGCACCGCGGAGAACAAGAACCTGATCGATGTCGAGGACGACAACGGGAAGAAGGTCGTCCAGGAGCTCCTGGCGGCCGGCGCCCGAGGTGGCGGTTTCGTCGAGTACCACGACGGGGAGCCAAGAACTGCGTACGCCGTCGAGTACATCTCCGGAATCACCGGAAGACGATTCACGCTGGTCGGCGGTTGGTCGCAGGACGTCTCCCATGTACCGGACAAGCCCGCGACTCATCTGCCGAAACCGGCCGTCACCGCGTCGCAGGTCAAGGACCGCGAGACACTCATCACCTTCGTTGAGGAAGCGGTCAAGGTGTACCGCGAAGCCGTCCGATCGGAAGGCTACAGCGCCTTGGTCGGGATCAGAAACGCCTTCCGGCTGGAAGGAGGAGACTGGAAGTCCGGTTCCATCTACCTGTGGGTCGTGAGTGGCTCGGGCATCATCCTGTTTCACGCAACCAGGCCCGATGTCGAAGGCACGCCCACGGACATGACGAGGACGGACATCAACGGGGTGAGGTTCGCCGAGGAGCTGATCGGAGGTGCGCGGCGCGAGGGTAGGAAGTTCCTGGAGTACTACTACGACGACCCCACCGTCGAGGGAGACGAGGACACCGGTTCGCCAAAACTCGGTTACGCGGTGAGCTTCCCGGTGCCCAACTCGGAGCAGCGGGCCGTGATCGGTTCCGGCATCTATCTCCCCCGAGAACCCCTGTCGAGCGTCTGCGAAGACGACTCGAGCAGTCTCTGCCTGCACGGCGACACGTTCAGGGTGAGCGGCGCGTACCTCGTGGACGGCGAGGAGAATGCGATGTCTCCGGTGGAGATGGGCGGGGCCTCGACCGACTCGGGCCTGTTCACCTTCTTCGACCGAGAGAACTGGGAGGTGCTGGTGAAGGTGCTGAACGGCTGCGGGGTGAACGATCACTGGTGGGTGTTCTCCGCGGCCGCGACGGATGTCAGCTACGAGTTCTCCATCGATGCCGCGGGCGGCCCTTCCAAGGTCTACCGGTCCGCCGGCGGCGCGCCGTCCCGCGCTCAGGCGGACATCGGCGCGTTCCGCTGCGAGGATGTGCCGGCACCCGAATCGCCGCCCGAGGCGGCGGACATTCTGGACGTCGGAGCAGCGCACGACCTGCGGCACGCCGATGTGACCGCCTCGTTCACTCTGCAGGGCGCTGAGCGTGCGGCGTCGGCTGTGAGCTCCGGCGACTACCAGGCAGCGGACTCGGGACTCTTCACCTTCTTCGAGTCGTCGAACTGGGAGGTGCTGGTGAAGGTGCTGGACGGCTGCGAGATCAACGGCCACTACTGGGTTCTGATCGCGAGCGCGACGGACCTTGCTCATCGGGTGCGGGTCGACTTCGGTGACGCCGAGGCGCCCTACAACATCGATGAAGGGCTGGGACCCGCGTTGATCGACACCACGGCGCTGAGCTGCGAGCCTTTCTGACCCGGTCGAGATCTGTCGAGATCTATCGAGCGGCGTTTCGCGGGTCTCCCTGGCCGGGCACTCCCACCGTCACGAGCATCCGCTCCGGCTTCAGGTGCCGCCGAGCCGCCTGGAAGACACCGTCCGGGCTGAGCCGCGCGATCCGTTCGAGCCGCCACGAGCGCCGGTAACTCGGCAGGTCGAAGAAGAGCCCATCGACGAGCAGGCCGGCCCACAGGCCCGCGGTCTCTGTCAGGAAGGGCTCACGACCGAACATGCCGGTCCTGCACGCTTCGAGGACGGCCGCTTCGGGGGGCCGCTCCAGCACTTCCCGGAGCGCTTCGCGCACCAGTTCGAGCCCGCGCTCGACATGATTCGGGTGGGTTCCGAGGTAGACCGAGAGGGCGCCTGGATCGCTGCCGGCCCCGGCCAGCACGTCGACGTGAGTCGCGTACGCCAGACCCTCCCGTTCGCGAACGCGATGGGGGATCCGTCCCGCCAGACCGTCGGATCCGAGCAGGATGCCGAGCGCGCGCAGCTCCGGCAGATCGGGATGCCGGCGGTCCACGGTGAAGTGTCCCGCGTACACGTGCGCCTGCTCGCGGGAGCCGGTGACGATCTCGATCCGCTTCGCGCTGCGGCCGCGCGGCGCCGGCGGTTCGACGGTACCGATGGCGCCCTTGGCCGAGCCTCCGAAGAAGCGCTCCAGGTCCGCCAGCACCGCGTCCTCGTCGATGTCGCCCGCCACCGCGACCACACCGCCCCGCGCCAGCGCATCGCCGTGAAACCGCATGCAGCCCTCCGGCGTCAGGGCGGCCAGCGACTCGCTCGTACCCTGACTCGGCGAGGCGAGCGGATGCGGGTGGTAGAGCTGATCCCGGAAGGTCCAGCCGGTAACGACTTCGGGGCGATCCGCGAGACTGCGGAGTTCACCCAGGGTCTGGTCGCGGAGCAGTTCGAACCGCTCCCGATCGAAACCGGGGTCGAGCACCAGCTCGGCCAGCCACTCAAGCGCCAGACCCGCATCGTCAGGCAGGGCGTCGATCGAGAGGCCGTGGACCTCGGCGCTCGCGAAGCCGTTCAGCGACACGCCGCGCGCTTCGGCCTGTTCGGCGATCTCGCGCCAGGTTCGGCGGGCTGTGCCCTCGACCAGCATGCGGCCGCAAAGAAGCGCCAGCCCGGGCGAAGGATCGACACGGGCGCCGCCGCGCAGCCAGGCCCGCGCCGCCACGACGCCGGAGTCCGGCACGCGCAGCGCGGCCAGGCGCAGCCTGCCGGACCACAGGTCGAGGCGTGAGGGCTCGCGCTCCAACGTCACCGGGTCCCGGCGGGCAACGACCAGCCGACGATCCGGGTCGCCGGGGACAGCCAGGCCGCACAGGCGTCGGAGACGTCCGCGGCGGTGGCGCGAGCCAACGCCTCGTACGACCCGCGGGTAAATCCCGGGAAGAAGAGAGCGTGTTCGAGAGCGGCCGACAAGGCCCGTTCCGCGATCCGTTCGTGCAGGAAGACCCAGTCGGCGAACAACACGCGCTTCGCCCGCTCGAGTTCCACGGTCGACGGCGGGCTCGCGGCCAGGACGTCGACCCGCGAGCACACCTCGGCCTCGAGCCGGGCCGGCTCAACCCCCGGCGCCGCCTCCGCCGTCAGCGTCGACATGCCTCCGAGGCTGTGACCGCTGACCGCACCGGCCGCCCAGAGCGCCAGCGGATTCTCTTCGACCAGTTCCCGCTGAATACGACTCGCCCGTCCACTGGCGAGGACAGTGAGGGCGAGACGAAGGTGGACGGACAGCGGATCGTCGACGGCGGGCGCGGGATGCGCGACCAGAAGACGCGCCATCTCGCCACGGCGCAGCTCCACGCGGCGATCCGACCCCCCGACTGCCGCCGGCGGATCGAGTTCGCGGCGGGGGTGGCCGTCTGACATCGAGCCATCCGGTGCGCCGTTTCCCAGGGCCGCCTCGACCCGGCCCATCGCGTCGGCCGGCAAACCTCCGGCCACCACCAGAACCGCTCGACCAGGGTGGTAGTGGCGGCCGTGAAACGAACGAAGGGCCGCGGCATCCAGCCCGCGCAGGCTCCGCCTCGTCCCCAGCACCGGGCGAGCGTAGGGATGACCGCCGAAGAGGCGCCGGGCCACCGCCTGCTCCAGGGCGTCCCATGGATCGTCCTCGACCATCCGGATCTCCTCGAGGATCACCTCGCGCTCGCTCTCGACCTCCTCCGGAAGCAGGCTCAAGCCCCGCATCCGATCCGCCTCGATCCTGAGCGCCTCGTCAAGGCGGCGGCGCTCGAACTGGAAGTGGTAGGCACTGACGTCGTGCGACGTGAAGGCGTTGTTCGTCCCGCCGAGACGCTGAGTCAAGCTGTCGATCGCTCCCGGCGGGTAGAGCACCGACCCCTTGAACATCATGTGCTCCAGGAAGTGCGCGAGACCCGCTTCGTCCGGGTTCTCGTCGCGGCTGCCGGCGCGGTAGCAGACGACCGTGACGACCGATTCGGCGCCCGCGTGGGGAAGCAGAACGACAGCGAGACCGTTGTCAAGAATCTCGGCCCGGGCGGTTACCCCGTCGAACACCGAGAGATCGATCGTCGTCACGCCAGCTCGCAGTCGTGAACCGAGTCGACCTCGAAGAGGCCGAGATCCTCCGACCAGACCAATTGCTCGACTTGCGCCGTTCGCCCCGCCGGTCCCGCGTCCAGCGTGATCCAGTTGCAACTGTTCCTGCCCTGCTCGGCGCCCCGACCGCGCCCGGAGGTGGACGTGCCGCTGTGCACCAGCCACAGCCGCCGCGCGCAACCCGGCGCCTTACCCAGGGCGGCGACGTGAACGTGGCCGGACAGCACCAGGTCGACGCCCGCCGCGGCAAACGCCGCCAGGGCCTCGTCGCTTCGGCGCGCCGTGCGCCAGCCCATCAGTTCAGGCAGGGCCGCCAGCGGATGATGAGCAACCGCGATCCGCACCGGGGCGTGACCCGAGCGGGAGCCACCCGCACGGAACCGTCGGCCTGCGCCAGCCAGCTGGCTGCCGGTGAAGCGTCCGTTGTCGATCGTCAGGTTGAACGCCGTGTTGAAGCCGACGACCTCCATCTCATCGTCCACGAAGTACGGCTCCAGGACCGCGCTGAAGTGCCGGCGCCACGCACCGTAGCGATCGAAGAGCCGTTCCCAGAACCGGTACATGGGCACGTCGTGGTTGCCCGGCACAGCCAGAAAGGGGCGCCCCAGGCCCTCGAGAAAGCGGCGAGCCTGCCGGAACTGACAAGCCTTGGCGCGCTGGGTGAGGTCGCCCGATACGACGATCAGATCGGGTCGTCTCTCCCTGACCAGCGCTTCCACTCCGGCGGCCGCCGGCTCGTAGTGAGGCGGCCCGAAGTGGATATCGGAGACATGCAGCAGGCGGCGCACCGCTTGACCGGTCCTTAAGACCCGGGAACCGGGGTGTCGCTAGCGGACGAGGAAGCTTCGCACGCTCTCGTCGACCCGCTCACCGGCGAGGTCGCCGAGGATTCCCATGATCTCCCGTCCGCGGGCGCGGCCGATCAGGAAACCGATCGAGGCGGCCACCGTGACCGACGCGAGGGGATAGGTCCGGACCAGGGACATCCAGTCGAGACCGGGCGTCAGACTCCCGACGATCCGGTCCTCGATCGCGGGCTGTTCAGGCGCGGCGGTCACGGCGCAGGAGGAACCCCAGTACGAAGCCCACGCCGGCAGCGATCAGCACCGCGCGGCCGGGGTTGTCCCGGACGTACACGTTCACGTCGCCAACCAGTTGGTCCAGATCCTTGCGCGCCCGCTCGTAGCCGGTTCCGAGCTTCTCCTTGGCGACCCCGTAGCCCTCGCGAGCGGCCTCGCCGGCCCGGCCCGAGGCCTTCTTGACCCGTTCCGAGAGCTTCGAGTCACGCATCCGCTCGCGCGCCGTACCGACGCGCTGGCTAACCGCCGAGCGCGCCTTCTCCACACCCTCGGCAACCGCCTCGCGAGCCAGATCCATCGAAGTCACGTTGCCGCCGTCGCCATCGCTTTCACTCTTCTTCGCCTTGGTCATGTCAGCTTTCTTCTTGGTAATCAGTCAGTTACGACGAATCGACACCGCCGGATGCGGTACCGCTGCCACGCTCGCCCATCATACACCTGTCGCTGCTACAATGCGCCGCCCCCGAGCTTGGCGGGCGCGTGTGGGGCAGTAGCTCAGCTGGGAGAGCACCACGTTCGCAACGTGGGGGTCGAGGGTTCAAGTCCCTTCTGCTCCACCATCCCGCCCGCGACCGTCGCGGCGGCCTCAGGCAGGAGCGAGGCCGTCCACGTCGCTGACGGCCACCGCGGGCGCCGTCGTTCCGCCCAGGAAACCGTCCCGCGAGGTTCTGGAGTAGCAGTTCGCCCCGATCGCCAGAAGGTTGGACAGCACCCGTAGAAGACTGTCCTCCCAGACCAGGTCGACCACCGGTTCGCCAAGGCGGCCATCGCGGATCCGGCGGACGCCGCGCGCCCTCGCCCGAACCCGCATGCGCCCGGGGTCGAAGCACTCGACATCGTCCAGCCGACCGATCCAGACGCCCCCGTCCGCGATCTCGAACAGGGCGCGGTCGCCTCGCTCTCCCTCGCCGAGGAACAGGTTCAACGGGTAGGCCTCTTCGCCCCCGGTGCAATGGCATGTCGGCTCGAGGCCGACGCGCGCCGCGGTTGCGGTGTCGAGCGCCGGCGTCCTGGGCACGCCAGCCGACACGAGCTCAACGGCCGTCTTCGTCCGCCCCTCCAGGTCGAACGGGAACGGCAGGCCGCGTTCGCAACTGCCGTCGTCCACGAGGTGGAGCCCGCGGTCGAAGACCTGCACGCCTGTGTGCTGGAGCAGGAAGGACTGCCCCTCCACGATCGAGCGCGAGGAGAAGGCGTAGAGGTTCAGGAGTTCCAGCAGATCGAGAGTCGCCTCGGGAGCGAGGACCACGCTCGCGCCGTCCGGCGGCGGTGCGGCGTCTCCGCCCGGCGCCCTGCGCTCTCGGGCGGTCTCCACAAGCCGGTCGAGATCCAGTTGGTCGACCGAGCGGGCGGCGTGGCGGACGAAGCCAGCGCCGGGGCCGTCGCCGCTTCGCACCTCGACCTGGATCGCGGTTGCCCGCTGGCCGCGCACCAGACCGCGGCTATTGGCGACCGCGGCCTGTCCAATGGTCCACTCGACAATCGCCGCTTCGTCGTCGCCAAGTGCCGCCATCAGCAGGCGCCGTGCGGCATCCGCGTGGAGCCGGACCAGAGCCGGATCCTGGGCGCAGACCGAGGGAAGCGGCGGTTCGTTCCCGTCGGGCAACGAGGGCAGCGACTCGGGAGCGGAGACGCGCGACGCCGCCATCGCCAGCCGGACCGGACCGTCGAGTTCGCCGGCCTGGCCGCCACCGGTGCGGTGAGCCCCCGCCCGGCGCCCGTCGCGGACCCTGACCATGACCTGACGGGACCGTCGCCTGTAGCTGTCCAGATCCCGAACCCGCAACCCGGTTCGGCACCGCCTGCTCTCTAGCCACAGGATCTCGGTGTCGTCGGCCGGTGACCGATTGACCGCCGCGACGATCTCCTCCTTGACCCGGTTCAGGGACCGGAGGCGAGGCCCGGCCTGCTCGCCGCCGCCCTGGCGCCGCTTCGCCCGGCTCCGGGCAGACCCGCGTCCAGCAACTCGTCTCGGCGATCGACGATCCGGCACGGGATTTGCCTATCATAAGGGGTCATGCAAGGGGTCATGCAAGGAACGTGGACCGTTGCCGCCGCCGCTTGTCTGTGTACTCCCCTCGGAATCGCGGCGCAGCCGAGTCCAGTTGACGACTCCTACGCCCTGGAGCGCAGGGTGATGGTCGACGAACAGATTCGTGGCCGCGGGATCCAGGAGCCGAGGCTGTTGGGCGCCCTGGAGACGGTGCCTCGTCACGAGTTCGTGCCCGAAGCGCTGCGTGACGAGGCGTACCGCGACGAACCGCTGCAGATCGGGTCGGGCCAGACCGTGTCGCAGCCCTACCTCGTGGCTCTGATGGCCGACCTGCTGGAACTCGAAGGCGACGAGAAACTACTCGAAATCGGTACCGGTTCGGGGTATACGACGGCCGTCCTGGCGCATCTTGCCAGCCGGGTGTACACGATTGAGATCATTGATGACCTGGCCGAGCGGGCGAGGACCGTGCTGGACGAACTGGGCTACGGCAACGTGGAGGTGCGCGTGGGCGACGGCTACCGGGGCTGGCCGGAGGAGGCTCCGTTCGACGGCATTCTGGTCTCCGCGGCGCCCTCCGAGGTTCCCCCGCCCCTGATCGAGCAACTCAAGGTGAACGGCGTCCTGGTGGCCCCGGTCGGGCGAACCCTCCAGGATCTGGTCGTGATCCGGAAGACCGCCGACGGCCTGGTCCGACGGCAGGTCGATGTCGTGCGCTTCGTTCCCATGACAGGCCGCGCGCAGGACGACCCCGAGGGGGAGAACCCGAACTTCCCCTAGGGTGCCCGGCAGCGGATCAGCACGACCGTCTGATCGTCCCCCTGCGGCAGACCGGCCCCGAAACGGCTGACCTCTTCGTCGATGGCCCGGACGATCTCGGACAGCGGCCGGTCGCGCCGTTCCCGCAGGAACGTCTCGAGGCGCTCCTGCCCGTACTCTTCATCCGCCGTCGACTCGCACTCGGTGATGCCGTCGCTGTAGAGACAGACCAGGTCGCCCGGTTCCATCTCCACCGCATCGACCCGGTACGTCGCACTGGGCAGGAGTCCAAGCGGCAAGCCGCTCGCGCCAAGCGGCGTCACTTCGCCGCCGCGACGCACCAGTAGCCCCGGGTTGTGTCCCGCGTTGACGTAGCGCACGGAGCGGTTCTCCGGATCGACCTCCACCAGGATCAGGGTGATGAAGCGATTCGGCGCGCTCGACTCGACGATGTGCTTGTTGAGCCGCTCCACGAGCTCGGCCGAGACCTCCACGGGGGCGCTTTGCCGGCCGGGACGCGCGTCGTCGATCAGCAGGCGTAGCGCCGAGTCCAGGGTCGAGACGAGGAGGGCCGCCGGCATCCCCTTGCCGGTGACATCGGCGACCACCATCCCGCGGCGTGAACCGGCGAACTGCAACGAGCCGTAGTAGTCGCCCCCGACCTGGCGCGAGGGCCGGCTCCAGCCCACGGTCTCGAAGCAGCCGACGCTCGGCATGTCGGACGGCAGGATGCCCTGTTGAATCTCGGCCGCGAGTTCCACCTCGCGCTCGAGCCGCTCCTTCTCGAGGGCCTGGCGATGGAGGTTCGCGTTGGTCAGCGCGATGGCCGCCTGGTTCGCGAACAGGGAGAGCGCCCGGCGGTCCGGGGCCGCGAAGGGCCCGATTCCGGTTCGGCTCTCCTTGTCGGCGACCACCAGCAGGCCGACGTTGCCGCTGCCGCCGTCGCCTTCGATCGGCACGGCGAGGGAGTGCTCGGCGGCCGGAATGACGCCCACCGCCGCTTCCTCGAGGGCGGCTCCGTCGGAGCTCGTGGCCGGGGGCGCATCGATCACCTCACGCGCGCCGCCGCCGATCGTTCCGGCCAGCGCCAGCCTGCCTTCCGCGTCCCGCAGGTAGAAGGCGCCGCGCCGGGCGTCGAGCAGCGACACGGCGCGGAGCAGGATCTCCTCGGTCAACTCCTCCAGGTTCAGGGTCGAGGCGATCGCCAGTCCGACATCGTAGACCGCCTGCAGCGTGACCACGTTGTAGTTGTCGTGGAACTTCCGGTCCTTCAGTTCGTCCGCCAGCTCGCGCAGCCGCAGGCCAACAGCCAGGATACCTGCGAGTTCGGTTCCCACGGGCGGCACGGTGGCTTCGCGGCCGGCGCTCGCGCCGCTGCCGCCGGCCTCGTCGTCGAGGGCGTAGTAGAGGACCAGGTCGTGCTCCAGACGGGTCTCTTCCTTACCGAGAACGCCCCAGGAAGCGACCGGTCCCCCGTCCCGGCGGTAGATCTGGGCGCCGGCCAATCCATGCTCCCGGCACCACTGCCTTACCAGCCGCGTCTGGACCGCACCGCTCTCCCACTCCGTGATGTCCGCCGACGCCGCCAGGCGCCAGAGTTCGCCGACACCCGCGGGCCGGCTGGCTGGAGAGTCAGGACGCGCCCGACTGGAGCTCACTGACAGCCGCCTGCTCGTCGGGATAGATCGTCGCGTACTGGGCCAGACCCATGATGTGGAACGTCTTATCGATCGTCGGCGTGAGGTTGCAGAACGCCAGACGCCCCTTCACCTCGAGCATCTTCTCGATGATCTCGATCAGGATCGAGATGCCGATCGAGTTGACGATCTTCGTGCCCTGGAGGTTGAGCAGGAGCGATCGGTAGCCGTCGTCCAGCAGGGCGTAGGCGGCCTCGGCGATCTCCTCGCCCCCCTGGTTGTTGATGTAACCGTCCGTGTAGATGACCGCCAAATCCGGGCGGCGTTCCACGTCCAACTTCAGACCCTCGGTCATCGACCCGATCCAACTCCCTCGCGCATTCGTCAGCGCGCCTTCGACATGACGACCGATGTGCCGCCCTCACCGGAAAGCACGTTCACCTCGTCCATCAAGCCCTCGATGATCCTCAAGCCCCATCCCCGCTTGCGGATGGACCTGAGGTTGTCTTCGATTCTCGGTTGTACCACCTTGGCGGGATCGAATCCAACTCCCTGGTCCTGGATCGTGATCCGCAGCACCCGCGGATCGTCGGCTTCCGCCGGCCCCAGCACCGCCAACTCGAGATGCAGCTTGCCGTCTGCGGCCCCGCTGTGTTCGATCGCGTTGATGCACGCCTCGACGACCGCCATGCCCACTTCCTCGACCTTGTCGGTGCTCATCCGTATGGACTTCGCCACCGCGCAGGCGCTCGCACGCGCCTTGAGCTCCATGTCAGGCGCGAGCCTGAACGTCAGATGGGTCTCTTCGAGTACCCCGAACTCAGACATGGAGGAACAAGCGGAGCGCGCCGGGGCGACGGTGCCGGCGCCGCTAGGCGGTTAGAAACAGCTTCAGACAGTAGATCACCGCGGGATGCACTTGATCGTTCAGCAGAAACCATACGAAACTCGCGACAACCGCAGAAGACCAGAACACGCCGGCCGGAACCGAAGTGAAGACCCAGTCCAGGAAACTGGACAGAACCCCCGCCCCGGAGGCAGACGCGGCAGCGCCTCCACGGTCCAAAAAACTGAACTGCGACCCTACCATCACGCCGACCTCCCTTCGATTTCCCTTCCCACGAGCAAGTCCGCTGCCAACATGGGGGCGGCGGGCCGCTGGAGCCAGGATTTGAGGCCTGACAGGGCTTTCCGCGAGACGGGGGCGAACCGACCCGGAGCTCGGGGCGCGGCAACATGTCCCAACGGGAGGCCGAATCGACCCTCGCGGTCGGTTGGAGTCCGACAAGAAGCCATACCTGACCCACGATCGGGACATTATGGCTCTTATTGGGGCAAGATGCCCCGATCGCGTCTCGCCGCTGGCGGAGGGATCAGAAGCGGCCGCGCGACAGCGTCCGGCGGTGCACGCCAAGCAGTTTCGCCGCGGCGCTCTTGTTGCCCCCGGTCATGCGGATCACCCTCCGCACATGGCGGCGCTTGACGGTCTCCAGATCGAGCGGTTCGGGACCCTGTGGGCCAGAGTCCCCACCTCCGATCAACGACTGAATCAGCGACGCGTCGACGACGCCGTCGGCCAGGGAGACAGCTCCCTCGACGATGTTCTGAAGTTCACGGACATTGCCGGGATAGTCGTGCGCCAGGAGCAGGTTCAGGGCGCCGCGGTCAAACTGGGGCGGCTCGACCGCCTCGCGGTCGCAGAAGCGCTCCGTGAAATGCCGGACGAGATGCGGGATGTCCCGGCGCCGCTCGCGCAGCGGCGGCAACTCGACGCTGATCCCCTTCAGGCGGTAGTACAGGTCCTCCCGGAAGCTACCCTCGGCCACGAGCTGCTCCAGGGGTTGGTGGGTCGCCGCGACGACACGGGTATCGACCGGGATCGCCTGGTGCCCGCCGACGCGGACGATCTCGCGCTCCTGGAGCGCGCGCAGCAGCTTGACCTGCGAAGCGACATCGAGATCGGCCACTTCGTCGAGGAAGAGCGTGCCGCGGTCGGCCAGTTCGAAGCGGCCCAGGCGCGCCCGCACGCCGGTGGCCACGCCGCCCTCGATACCGAACAGCTCGCTCTCGAGCAAGCTCTCCGGAAGGGCGGCGCAGTTGACCGCCACCAGGGGTCCGGAGCGTTCCGAACGCCCGTGCAGGAGCGCCGCCATCAGTTCCTTCCCGGTGCCGCTCTCGCCCCGCAGCAGGACGCTGACGCTGCGAGGCGCGACCCGGTCGAGGACCTCCAGGATGCGCCGCATGGCCGGCGCGTAGGCCACGATCCGCTGCCCCCCGACCTCCGCGAGGTCATCCAGGCGTTCCTTGAGGAGCTTGTTCTCCTCCGCCAGACGCTCGCGCGAGGTGACCAGACGTTCGACCTGGCGCAGACCGTCCAGCGCGACACCGGCCAGCGCAGCGACCGATCGAAGAAAGCGCCGGTCGCCTTCGCTGAACCCTGACGCGCCGGCGCCGCGCGCCTCCTTGTCGAGCACCGCCACGAAGCCGAGCAGGGCGTCGCGCGACTTGAGCGGCGCCGCCACCAGGGAGCGAAACTCGCGGTCCGCCAGCTTTCCGTCGCTACGGGCCACGGTTTCGTCCCGGGAAAGCAGGTCGTGCCACAGGGGACCGGCAAGAAGAGTCTCGGCGGACGGCGGACGGCTGCCGAAGCCCACCGTCGCGGCGGCGCGGGCGACGCCGAAGCGGTCCCGGGTCACCGCGGCCGCGGCCGCCGGATCGACCGCCGCGCACACTCGCTGCAACAGGTCGTCGAGCAGACCCTGCTCCGACTCGTGAGAGTAGAGCGCCACGACCAGGTCGTACAGCGTCTCGAGTTGCAGGCGTTGCCTGCGACCGGCCAGATCCGAGGATGGGCTCGAGGCGGCCACGCTTCCCCCCGGCCCTCCTCAGCTCGCCCTTCGCACCGGGGTTCGCGCCGCCAGCACCCGGCGCAGGAAAGCCCCGGTGTGACTTTCGGCGGAGGTCGCGACCTGCTCCGGGGTCCCTGCCGCCACGACCCGGCCTCCACCGGCACCGCCCTCCGGCCCCAGGTCGACGATCCAGTCCGCATTCTTGATCACGTCCAGATTGTGCTCCACGACCAGCACCGTGTTGCCCCGGTCGACGAGTCGTTGCAGCAGGGCAACGAGGCGCCGCACGTCGTCGAAGTGGAGACCCGTGGTGGGCTCGTCGAGCAGGTAAAGACTGCGTCCGGTTGCCCTTTTCGAGAGTTCGGTCGCCAGCTTCACCCGCTGCGCCTCGCCGCCCGAGAGCGTGGTCGCGGGCTGGCCGAGCCGGATGTACCCAAGTCCCACTTCGTCCAGCGTCGAGAGGATGCGGTCGATGGCCGGGATGTTGGCGAAGAAGCTCCGCGCGTTCTCCACGCTCATCGCCAGAATGTCCGCGATGTTCTTGTCCTTGTAGCGGACCTGAAGGGTCTCCCGGTCGTAGCGCAGGCCGCCGCAGATGTCGCAGGTGACGTAGACGTCGGGCAGAAAGTGCATCTCGATCTTGTTCTGGCCATCGCCGGCGCAAGCCTCGCAGCGTCCGCCCTTCACGTTGAAGCTGAACCGGCCCGGTTTGTAGCCGCGCGCTCGCGCCTCCGTGGTCTTCGCCATCAGGGTGCGAATCGGCGTAAAGACGTTCGTGTACGTCGCCGGGTTCGAGCGCGGCGTCCGGCCGATCGGGCTCTGGTCGATCGCGATCACCTTGTCGAGATGCTCCAGGCCCTCGATCCGGTCATGGTCTCCGGGCGCGTCGGCGGCGCGGTAGAAGGCCCTTGCCAGCGCCTTGTAGAGAACCTCGTTGACCAGGCTGCTCTTGCCGGAGCCCGACACCCCGGTGACCAGAATGAAGCATCCCAGCGGCAGGTCCACGTCGAGGTCGACCAGGTTGTTCTGGCGGGCGCCGCGAATGCCGAGCCAGCTCCCGTTGCCCGGCCGCCGTCCCTCAGGCACCGGCACCTCCGACTCTCCACGCAGGTAGGACGCGGTGAGCGAGCCCTGCGCCTGCTCGACCTCGGCGAGCGGCCCTTCCGCCACCACTTCGCCACCGTGCTCGCCGGCTCGCGGCCCCAGGTCGACGATCCAGTCCGCCTCGCGCATCGTTTCCTCGTCGTGTTCGACCAGCAGGACCGAGTTGCCGAGGTCGCGCATTCCCTTGAGCGTTCTGAGCAGCTTCGCGTTGTCCCGCTGGTGCAGGCCGATCGAGGGTTCGTCCAGCACGTAGAGCACGCCCTGCAGCTTGCTGCCGATCTGGGTGGCCAGCCGGATCCGCTGGCTTTCTCCTCCGGAGAGAGTCCCCGAAGTCCGGTCCAGATGGAGGTAACCGAGCCCGACGTCCTCGAGGAACGTCAGCCGATCTTCCACCTCCTGCAGGATCTTGCCCGCGATCTGCCGCTCCTTCGTGGTCAGCCCCAGACCGCCGACCACCCGCCGCAGGTCGCCGATCGGCATCGAGGTCAGGTCGTCGATCGAACGGCCGGCGACGGTCACCGCCAGCGCCTCGGGGCGTAGCCTGCGGCCCGCGCACGAGCCGCAGGTCCGGACCGACATGTACTTCTCGATCTCGGCCCGCACACCGGGCGACGCCGTGTCGGAGTGGCGCCGCGTCAGCATCGGCACCACGCCCTCATAACGCCCCCGCCACTGGTAGGAGGACCGCCGCCCCTTGATCTCGAACGCGATCTCCCGGCTGCCCGAGCCGTAGAGCACGACCTGCCGCGCCTCCTCCGACAACTCGCACCAGGGGGTCGAGAGGTCGAAGCCGAGCTCAGCCGCCACCGTCCTGAGCATCCGCAATCGCCACGAACTGGAAGTCGTCGGGAAGGGCCGTAGCACGCCTGCCTTGATCGACCTGCGCGGATCGTCGAGGATCCGCTCTTCGTCCACGGCCATCGAAGAGCCCAGGCCGCCGCACTCGGGGCAGGCGCCGTAGGGACTGTTGAACGAGAACAGGCGCGGGGAGATCTCCGCCAGGCTGGAGCCGCAGTCGGCGCAGGCGTAGTGCTGGGACATCGTTTCCTCGGGCAGACCCTGGGGCGCCACGATGAGCAACCCGCGCCCCACCTCGAGCGCGGTCTCGAAGGAGGAGGCCAACCGCTGTTCGATCCCGGGTCGCGTGACCAGCCGGTCGACCACGATTTCGATCGTGTGCTTCCTGTTCTTGTCCAGCGCCGGCAGATCCCCCGAGAGTTCGACGAGTTCGCCGTCGATGCGGGCGCGCAGAAAGCCCTCGCGGACCATCTGCTCGAGCTGGCGGCGGTACTCGCCCTTCTTGCCCCGGACGTAGGGAGCGAGAAGCAGCAGGCGCGTGCCCTCCGGCAGCGCGGCAACCCGATCCACCATCTGCTGCACGGTCTGGGGCCGGATCTCCTTGCCGCACTCCGGGCAGTGAGGTACGCCCACGGAGGCGTACAGCAGCCGCAGGTAGTCCTGGATCTCGGTGACCGTGCCGACGGTTGACCGGGGGTTGCGCGACACCGACTTCTGCTCGATCGAAATCGCCGGCGACAGACCCTCGATCGACTCGACGTCCGGCTTCTCGACCTGGTGCAGGAACTGGCGGGCGTAGGCCGAGAGCGACTCGACGTACCGGCGCTGCCCTTCGGCGAACAACGTGTCGAAGGCGAGCGAGGACTTGCCGGAGCCCGACACGCCCGTGACCACGACCAGTTGGTCGCGCGGGATCTCGACCGTGATGTTCTTCAGGTTGTGCTCGCGGGCGCCCCGAACGACGATCTTCTTGCCGCTCACGGGCCGCGCTCCCCGGACTTCCCCTGCCCGGAAGAGCCGGCGCGCATCCGCCGCCGCCCGCGGAACACTTCGCGGGCCTCCCGATCGAGGGTCCTCTCGCGCTCGCGCTGCCGCTTGTCGTGCAACTTCCTGCCCTCGGCAAGAGCCAGCTCGACCTTGATCCAGTTTGCCTTCAGGTAGACGGAAAGCGGAACCACCGTCAGGCCCCGGTCGCGGGTGCGCCCGAAGAGACGGTCGATCTCGCGCCGGTTCAGGAGCAGCCGCCGCGGCCGTTCCAGCTCGTGGTTCTCCCGGTTGCCGTGACTGTAGGCCGAGATGTGAGCGTCCACCAGCCAGGCCTCGTGGTTCCGGAAGGCGACGTAGCTGTCCCGCAACTGGATCTTGCCGCCGCGAATCGACTTGACCTCAGTGCCCAGGAGTTCGATGCCTGCCTCGATGCGCTCCAGCACCCGGTACTGCCGCCTCGCCTTTCGATTCACCGCCAGAGGCCGGCTGCCCGCCGGGGAGTGTCGGTTGGTGCGCTTGGCCATGCGTGTTCATCCCCAGGCATCTCGCGCGGCACCCGGGTCCACGGACTGCCGCTTGACGCTTGCCGGAGTCTACCCCTGCGACGAACCGCAGCCGTGCGGTCGAGGCGCCACAGATGTGTGGCAAACGCGCCACAGTCCCGGCCGCAGGAACCAGCCGCAAGGGGAACAGGCCGATGGCGAAGAGCCAGAGAAACCCTTGAAATCATGGGAACTTGAACAGGCCGCACCGGTACTCGAAGCGGCTGGCACGATCCCTGCTCAGTCAACCCGCCGATGGGTAGGAGCGCCAATGGAGCGAACGGGAATCCAGGCCGTTCCTTCCGATCCGACGGCACCCGCGACCGTCTTTTCCGCCAGCAGACGATCCGCCGGCCCACCGCCATCTCGGGAGTGGGCATCCACACCGGCAAGGAAACCAACCTGCGGATCCTACCGGCACCGGCCGGCAGCGGGATCCGGTTCCGCCGCACGGATGCCGGCAGCGTCGAGGTCCGGGCGGACCTCAAGGACGTCAGTTCCCTCGAGCTGGCAACGACACTCGGCCGCGACGATGTCACCGTGTCGACCGTGGAGCATCTGCTCGCCGCGGTCTACGCCCTCGGCATCGATAATCTGGTCGTGGAGATGGACGGCCCCGAAGTGCCGATCCTGGACGGTTCGGCGATGCCCTACCTGCTGCTCCTGCAGGCGGCCGGGATTCGCCGGCAGAACGCCGACCGGCGGATCGTGGCGATGACCTCGGTGCTCGAGTTCAAGCGCGGCGACAAGTGGCTCCGCGCTTCCCCTTACCCGGGACTGCGCCTCGACTACACGATCGATTTCCCGGGCTGCGCCGTCGGACGGCAACGGCTGCAGATGGAAGTCGATCGGGCCAGCTTCGAGCGCGACCTCGCGCCGGCACGAACGTTCTGCCGTCAGGTGGATGTCGAGAAGATGCAGCGGGCCGGACTGGGTCTTGGCGGCTCCGTCGACAACTGCATCGTGTTCGACGACAAGGGAGCGGTGAACACCGACCTGCGCTTCGCCGACGAGCCGGTGCGTCACAAGGCACTCGATGCGATCGGCGACTTCACCCTGCTGGGCGCACCGATCTGGGGCCACTTCGAGATCCTGCGCGGCGGCCACCTGCTTCACTACGAGCTGCTCAAGGAGTTGGTCGCGAATCCGCAGTGCTGGACCTGGATGGTCGGGGAAGAGCTGCCGCCGCAAGCGGACCTGCCTCTCGATCCGAAGGAGCCCTCGGCCTGGGCGCCGGTTCTGGCCGGTCCGCCGCAGTAGCGCAGCCGACGGCAGCCCACCGGGGCTGGTAGTGTCGCCCCCATGAGAGTCCCGTGGGCGGGGCGGCTGATCTGCGCGCTCAGCCTGTCGAGCGTCCTGGGCGCCGACATACTCGCGGCCCAGCCCCCACGAGAAGGTTCCAACCGAAGCCGCAAGGCCGGCATCGCCGCCCTTTCCGTCGTCCGCGACGGTTCGGCGCTCCTGGTCAGCTTCCGCCTCGACCGCGCCCTGGACGAACGGACCTGGGAGAAGATCGAAAGCGGTCTACCGACCGGCTTCACGTACGACATCGAGGTCCAGAGGCTACGCCGCCGGTGGTTCGACCAGCGCGTCGGCGCGACCCGGCTGCAGGTCGTGGCGATGTACAACGCCCTCACCCGGGAGTACCAGGTCAACTTCAGGCGCGACGGCGAACTCTACGCCAGCCGCGTCGTCACCTCGGCCGCCGACCTCGAGCGGGCGTTGACGGTCTTCGAGGAGCTGCCGTCGATCGAGATCGAGGACGACCGGGCGGGTCGTTTCGTCCTCCGCGTGCGCGCGGAACTGCGGTCACGGACCCGTCTCGGCCTGATCCCCGATCGGGTACATACGGCCTGGGTCAAGACCCCACCCTTCCCTCCGTTCCGGCGATCGGTCCGGGACACGGGGGCCAAGTGAGATGACCACGACCCAGGGCACCCCCCCGCGCTCCCTGCGAGAGCTGATCAAGAGCAACCGGTTCCTCGTCTGGCTTCTGGTACTCGCTCTCGCGGTACCGACGGCCGGCTACTACGCGCTTCAGCGCGGGCGCGAGATCGATCCCGCGGCGCTCAACAACAGCATCCTCCTATTCGCGCTGCGCAACCTGAACGTGGTGCTGATCCTGATCGTCGCGTTCGTCCTCGTCCGCAACCTGACCAAGCTGTGGATCGAGCGGCGGCGGCAGCGTCTCGGGGCCAAATTTCGCACCAAGCTGATCCTCACCTACATCGGGCTGTCGCTGCTTCCGGGACTGGTCCTGTTCCTCTACGCGACCGAACTGCTGCAGGGCTCGATCGACCGCATGTTCCGCACCGACATCGACGATCTGCTGGAACCGGCGAACCAGGTCTCCCAGGCCCTCACGTCCACCCACCAGGACCAGTTGCTGCGCGACGCGGAACGCTTACTCAGCGAAACGGCCGATCTCGACCTGGAGGATCCGCGCGGCCGCGGCAGCCTGTCGCGTGCCCTTGGCGAGACGCTGTCGTCGGCCGACCTGGACTACCTCGCCGTCTACCGCGACACGACCTTCGTCCACGCGACGGTCAACCCCCAGACCCTGTCGGAAATGCCCGAACCAACCCGCGGCATGCTGCTGGAAGCGATCCGCACCGGCGCCGCCCGCGCGGTCGACCAGGTCTCCGGAAAGGAAGAGCGCCTGATCCTGGGTGCGGCGGCGACCGACGGCGGCGACGAACCCACCGTAGCGGTCGCCGGGAGGCTGCTCGATGCCGAACTGGCCGGCAACACGGAAACCCTGATCGGCGCCTACCAGTCGCGCCGGCAACTGCACGCCCAGCGGGACGAGATACGGGCCGCGTACTGGCTCCTGTTCCTGACCGTCACCCTGTGCATCCTCCTCGTTTCCTGCTGGGTCGGCCTCTACGTGGCCGGCCGGGTGACCGGACCGATCGAGGCCCTGGCCGCCGGTACCCGGCGCATCGCGGGCGGCGACCTGCAACACCGCGTCGAGGCCGCCGCCGACGACGAGGTGCAGGTGCTCGTCGACTCGTTCAACCGGATGACCGACGCGCTCGAGGACTCGAACCGCGATCTGGTCGCCACGAATCGCCGTCTGGACGCCGAGCGCGCGCGGATCGAGGCGGTGCTCGAGAGCGGCCCCGCCGGCGTCCTGTCGCTCGATCGCGACGGCAGGATCCTGACCTGCAACCGGGCCGCCCTCGAGATGCTGGGGCTGGCCCCCGACACTGTACTCGCCGGCTCGCCCCCGGAAGCTCTGGGCGAACTGCTGCCCGACCGCGGAATCGAAGCCGTGTTCGCCGACCTGCCCGACGCCACACGCAGGCGTCGGCGCCCGCAAACCACGCCGGCGCGCCGGGAAGTCAGCCTCGGCGGCAAGGACGACTGGAAGACGCTGGAGGTGAAGACCAGTCCGCTGCGCGCCCCGAGCGGAGCCGGCGGCTTCGAACTGCTTGGCCACGTCATCGTGATCGAGGATCTCACCGCTCTGCTCGACGCCCAGAAGGCCGCCACCTGGACCGAAGCGGCCCGGCGCATCGCGCACGAGATCAAGAACCCGCTGACGCCGATCAAGCTCGCCGCGGAACGCATGCTCCGCAAGTCCAGGAACAGGGACAGGAGCCTGGATGCCGCGGTCGAGGAAGGGTCTTCCGTCATCGTGCGGGAGGTCGGCAACATGCTGAACCTGGTCGACGAGTTCGCCCGCTACGCGCGCATGCGCCGGCCCCAGCCCCGCGACGTCGACGTCGAGCGGCTCATCGGCGAAACGGTCGATCTCTACCGCGAGCTGAAACCGGGCGTCGAGGTCGAGGCTCAAATCGAAGCCGGGGAGGACGGTCTGCACGTCAAGCTCGACGCCGACCAGATGCGCTCCGCCCTGGTCAACCTGCTGGACAACGCGATCGCTGCCACCACTCCGCCAGGCCAGGTCACGGTCCGCGCCGGCCGCAGCAACGGCGTCTTCGACCTCTCCGTCAGCGACACGGGAAGCGGCGTCCCGAAGGCGGCACGCGAGAAGCTGTTCCTGCCCTACTTCTCGACCAAGGGAAGGGGCTCCGGACTCGGTCTGGCCATCGTCCAGCGCATCGTCAGCGACCACAACGGCTCGATCCGGGTCGAGGACAACCAGCCACGCGGCACGACGTTCTCGATCGAGCTGCCGCAGTAGCCTTTCGGACCGGCAGCTGTTCCATGACGAGCAAGGCCCGCATTCTGGTCGTCGACGACGAGGCCGGCATCCGGCAGACCCTGCGAGGGATCCTCGAGGACGAGGGTTACTCGGTCACCACCGCCGCGGACGGAGTCAGCGGACGCGCCTTGATGTCGAGCGACGAGTTCGATCTCGTCCTGCTCGACGTGTGGCTGCCCGACCGCGACGGCCTGGAGCTGCTCTCGGAACTCCGTGATGGACGCTTCACGACACCGGTCATCGTCATCTCCGGCCACGGCAACATCGACACGGCGGTCAAGGCGATGCGCATCGGCGCCCACGACTTCCTGGAGAAGCCCCTGGCACTGAACCGGGTTGTGGTTTCGGTCGAGAACGCGCTCGAGCGCTACCGGCTCGAGCAGGAAGTAAAGGAACTCTCCAACCGGCTCGAACCGGAACGGCATCTGATCGGCGATTCCGAGCCGATGCGCAAACTGGGCAGCGATCTCGAGCTTGCCGCCCGAGCCGAGAGCCGCATCCTGATCACCGGCGAAAACGGGACCGGCAAGGAGCTCGTCGCTCGCCGCGTGCACAGTCTCTCGCGGCGCAGCAGCCGCGCCTT
Source organism: Acidobacteriota bacterium (assembly GCA_026708285.1). Taxonomy (GTDB): domain Bacteria; phylum Acidobacteriota; class Thermoanaerobaculia; order Multivoradales; family Multivoraceae; genus Multivorans. The sequence continues at coordinate 41,874 of JAPOVF010000270.1, read as the reverse complement.
CGTCGAGGTGAACTGCGCCGCGATCCCCGAAGAACTGATCGAGAGCGAACTCTTCGGGCACGTCAAGGGCGCCTTCACCGGGGCATCCGGCAACCGCCGCGGACGCTTTGAACAGGCCGACGGGGGCACTCTGTTCCTCGACGAGATCGCGGACATGTCGCTCGCCACGCAGGCCAAGGTCCTGCGGGTGCTCGAAGAGCAGCGGTTCGAGCGGGTGGGCGGCAGCGATCCGATCGATGTCGACGTCCGGGTGCTGGCGGCGACGAACAAGGACCTGGAGGGAGACGAGCTGCCGGCCGGGCGCTTCCGCGAGGATCTCTACTTCCGGCTGGCGGTGATCCCGCTCCACGTGCCCGCCCTGCGTGAGCGGCACGAGGACATCCCGGCGCTCGTCGACCATTTCATGAAGCGCTTCGCCGCCGAGGCCGGACGCCGCCCCAAGGCCGTCGGCGCGGCGGCGCTTGAGCGCCTGGTCGCCTACTCCTGGCCGGGCAACGTGCGTGAACTCCGCAACCTGACCGAGCGGCTGATGATCATGGCGCCCGGGAAAGCGGTCGGCCTCGCGGATCTGCCGCCCCGGATCCGCGGCAAGGGCGTGGTCGCCCCAATCGAAGACGACTACGCGTCACTCAAGGAGGCGCGCGAGGCCTTCGAGCGGCTCTACATCGAGCGCCGGCTGATCGCTGCCGGCGGCAACGTCTCCCAGACCGCCCGGGACCTCGGGATCGACCGGCGCCACCTGTACCGCAAGCTCCGCGCCTATGGCATCGATTCCGGGCGCGGCAAATGAAGCGAACGGCGTGAGGCGGTTCGTCGTCGGCACTGCCGGCCACGTCGACCACGGCAAGACGCGGCTCGTTGAGGCCCTGACCGGCGTCGACTGCGACCGCTGGGAGGAAGAGAAGCGGCGCGGCATCACGATCGATCTCGGCTTCGCGTCGATGCAGGAGGACGGCTGGCAGATCGGCTTCGTCGATGTGCCGGGCCACGAGCGTTTCGTGCGCAACGCGCTCGCGGGCCTGGGCGGCATCCAGATGATGGTCCTGGTCGTGGCCGCGGACGAAGGAGTCATGCCTCAGACCCTGGAGCATCTCGCGATCTGCTCGCTGCTCCGGATTCCAGCCGGCGTCGCGGTGCTCTCGAAGACCGATCTGGTGCCAGCCGATCTGCTGGAGCTGGCGCAGCTGGAGCTGGAGGAGACGCTGGCCGACACTCCCTTCGCCGAGGCACCCATCCTGCCGGTGTCGGCCGAAACCGGCGAGGGACTCGAGCGGCTTCGCAAGACCCTGGTGGACCTCGCACGCGAAGCGGCGCCGCTCGACCGGCACAGCAGGCTGCCGGCCCGCCTGCCGATCGACCGCGCCTTCCAGCTCCAGGGACTCGGTGTGCTGGTCACCGGCACACTGGCCAGGGGAACCATCGCGGCCGGCGACGAACTCGACGTTCTGCCGTCCGGCACAAGCGCTCGTGTGCGCAGCATCGAAGTTCACGGAGAAAGCCGTGAACGGGCGCAGGCCGGCGAACGCACCTCGCTGCAACTGGTCGGCGTCGGCCTGGAAGACGTTGCCCGAGGCTGCGAACTGACGGTTCCCGGCGTGTACCGGGCCACGTCCTCCCTGCTCGTCCGCTGCCGGCTGCTCGAGTCCGCGCCCGAACCGCTCCAGGGCATTTGCTCCGTGCGGCTGCACGTGATGGCGGCCCAGCGGGTCGGCAGGCTGCGACCGCTGTCCCCCGAGGGCCTCGAGCCGGGCGGAGAGGCCATCGCGGAGATCCGCCTGGAGGAGCCGCTGGTGGCGATTCGCGGCGACCGTTTCGTGATCCGCCGGCCGTCTCCCCAGACAACGCTCGGCGGCGGCGAGGTGCTGGACCCGGCCTGGAGGCACAGACGCGGCAAGGCCCTCGGAACGACGATCGAGGCGCTCGGCAAGGACACCACCTCGGCCGCCGTGCAGTGGACCGCCGATGGCCGGGAGGCCGGCCTTGCGACCTCCGAACTCGCCTTGCGCCTGGGAGTCGTCCGCGGCGACGCCGCGAGCGTGCTGACCGACGCCGCCAGGGAGGGCCTGCTACTCGAAGCGGGACCCGAGCGCTTCGTCACCGCCGGCACCGTGCGCAGCGTGTCGCGTCGCGCCCGGCGGCTGGTCGAGGCGCACTTCGCCGCCGATCGCCTGTCCCGCGGCATGCCCAAGGCCGAACTCGTCCGGCGCCTGCTCGGCGCCCGCGCGGTCGATCTCGCCCCCGCCTACCTCGACTGGGCAAGCCAGGGAGATTCCGACCGGGCGGTGACGGTCGACGGCGACCTCGTCACCCTGCCCGGCCGCACCGGCGAACTGACCGGCGCGGAGTCGAAGCTCGCCCAGGACATCGTCGAGGGGTTCGAGAAGCAGGGGCTCGCCCCCGGCTCCCCCGAGGAACTCTGCCGCACCCTCGGCGCCAAGCCCCAGTTGTTCGACGGCGTGCTCCGCTACCTCGTCGAGCGCGGCCGTCTGGCCCGCCTTCCGAACGGTCTCGTGCTGGCCTACAGCTCCCTGGAGCGGTTCCAGGCCGACCTGCTCGCCACCGGCTGGGACACCTTCACCGTCGCCGAGTTCAAGGACCGCTTCGGCCTCACCCGCAAGTGGGCGATTCCCCTGCTGGAGCACCTGGACCGCCAGCGGCTGACGCGCCGGGAGGGGGATCGGCGGCGGGTGCTGCGGCCGCGGGGTTAGCCACGCTCGCTGCTAACCTGCCCCGACCTGCCTCGGGAAAGGAGCAAGACCATGACCCGCACTGACCAGATGTCCTTCGGTGTGGTTCTTCAACCCGACCCGCCGATCTCCCGCGTGGTCGACCTCGCGGTCATCGCCGAGGGCCGCGGATTCGACCAGTGCTGGCTCTTCGATTCGCACGTCCTGTGGCCGGAACCGTTCGTCATCTTCTCGCAGATCCTGGCGAGGACGGAGCGGATGGGAGTCGGACCGATGGTGACGAACCCGGGCACGAGGGACATCACGGTGCTGGGTTCGCTGTTTGCGACTCTGGACTCCATGTTCCCGGGACGCACCCTCTGCGCGATGGGGCGGGGAGACTCGGCGCTGCGTTACATCGGCCGGCGGCCCGAGTCGCTGGCGGCCTCGGTGAGCGCGATGAACGTCATCCGGGCGCTGTTCGCGGGCCGCGAGGCGGACCTGGGCGGCACGATGGTGCGGATCCCCTGGCGCGAAGAGAGCGGCGCCGAGTTGCCCGTGTGGTTCGCGGCGTACGGCCCGAAGGCGCTGGACGTGGTCGGTCGCCACGCCGACGGCTTCGTGCTGCAACTGGCGGACCCGAAGATCCTGGAGTGGACGCTCCAGGCGGTGCGCGACGCCGCCGAGGACGAGGGGCGCGACCCGGATGCGATCACCGTCTGTGTGGTGGCGCCGGCCTACGTCGGCGACGAGCTGGCGCACCAGCGGGACCAGTTGCGCTGGTTCGGCGGTATGGTCGGCAACCACATCCACGACCTCGTCATGCGATACGGCGAGGACGACTCGAAGGTGCCCCACGTGCTCGCCGAGTACATCCGCCAGCGTCAGGGGTACGACTACTCTCACCACGGCCGCAGCGGCAACCCGGACACGGAGTTCGTGCCCGACGGCATCGTCGACCGGCTGTGCGTGCTCGGGCCGGCGGAGGCCCACATCGAGAAGCTGCGGGAACTGCGGTCCCTGGGTGTCGACCACTTCGCCGTCTACCTGATGCACGACGACAAGGAAGGGACGCTCGCGGCGTATGGGGAGCAGGTGATTCCGGCGCTGCAGGACGGCTAGGAGAGAGTCCCGGAACTCCCGCCTTCGGCGGGATGCCGGCCAGAAGGCCGGCGCACCGACACCTGCTGCACCCGGCTTCCTTCTAGGCCTTGGCTTCGTACCAGTCGGGGCCCGAGTCGATGTCGACGACTAGTGGCACGCGCAGGTCGGCTACTCCCTCCATCTCCTCTCTGACCAGGGCCGACAGTTCGTCGATGGCGCCGGCCGGCGCCTCGAGCACGAGTTCGTCGTGGACGGTCAGCAGCAGCCGGGCCGCCCCGAGTTCCGCCCGCAGCCGACGGTCGACGGCGATCATGGCCAGCTTCAGGAGATCGGCGGCCGTGCCCTGGATGCGGGCGTTGACGGCCATCCGCCGCGTGTTCTCGCGCACCGCGCGGTTGCGGCTCTTGATGTCCGGCAGGTAGCGGACCCGGCCGTAGAGCGTCTCGACGCGGAGTTCCTCCTCCGCCTGGGCCAGCGTTCGTTCGGTGTAGGTGCGCACGCCGGGGAAGCGCTCGAAGTAGGCGTCGATGAAGGCCTGCGCCTCGCCGCGGGCAATGCCCAGGGCGCGGGCGAGGCCGAACGCCGACATGCCGTAGATGATCCCGAAGTTGATCGTCTTGGAGGCACGCCGCTGCTCGTCGGTGACCAGGGCAGGGGCCACGCCGAACACGGTGGCAGCGGTCGAGCGATGGATGTCGCCACCGTGCTGGAAGATGTCGATCAACGCCTCGTCGCCCGAGATGTGCGCGAGCACCCGCAGCTCGATCTGGCTGTAGTCCGCGACGAGGAGCAGGTAGCCCTCTCGTGAGCGGAAGGCGCGGCGCACCTGGCGCCCGATGTCGGTGCGGATCGGGATGTTCTGCAGGTTCGGGTCGTGCGAGGACAGCCGGCCGGTGGCCGCCACCGCCTGGTGGTAGCGGGTGTGGAGGCGCCCGTCCTCCGCCACCAGGTGCGGCAGCGCGTCGACGTAGGTCGACTTGAGCTTCGTCAGCTCCCGGTACTGGAGCACCTTGGCCGGCAGGTCGAAGCCGCGCTGCGCGAGCTGCTCCAGCACGTCCGCGCCGGTGGAGTACTTCTTCGTCTTGCGGGTGCGGCCGAGCACCGGCAGCCCGAGCTTCTCGAACAGGATGACGCCGAGCTGGGCCGGTGACTGGATGTTGAACCGCTCGCCCGCGAGGTCGAAGATCTCCTCGGCGAGGTCGCCGCTGTCCAGTTCGAGGCGCCGCGACATCTCCGCCAGCACGCCGGCGTCGAGCTCGATGCCCTCCTCCTCCATCGCCGCGAGCACCGGCAGCAGAGGCGCCTCGATCTTCTCGTAGACCTCGCGCGCCCCGGGCGACTCTCCCCACTGGGAAGCGATCGCCTCCAGGATCAGGGCGGGCAGCACCGCCTGTTCGGCCGCGTAGACGCCGAGACCCGGGTCGTCGCCGAGCGCCGCCGCCTGATCTCCCAATCCCGCGTCCGCCGGCGTCGTCGCCTTGTAGAAGAGGCGGTCGAGGGAGACGGCCGCCAGTCCGAAGCTCCGCACGGCGGAGTGAATCAGGTAGGCCATCAGCATCGTGTCGACGAGACGCGCGGCCACCCGCGGACGACCCTCCCCGTGCGGACAGAGCCGGACGACTTCCTTCAGATCGTGTCCGATCAGCTCAAGGCCAGGATCGGCGAGCCACGCCCGCAGCGTCGCCGCCACGGCTTCCCGCATCCCGGGAATCCCGAAGTCCGCGAAGACGGCCCGGCCGATCGTCCCGTCCTCGTCCCCGCCGCCGGCACCTCCGACTGGCGCGAACGACAGCCCCACCGGTTCGCCGCCGCGCCGGAAGACGACGCCGACCGAGATGCGGCGGTCCAGATCCTCTGCCGCCTCCTCGAACGCTTCGACGGACTCCAGGATGACCGCCGGCTCGATCTCGGGGCCGCCGCTCTCGCTCTCGAGTTCCTTGAGCAGGCTCCAGAACTCGAACTCGCGGCACAGCTCCGCCAACGCCTCGTAGTCCGGCGCCTCCATCCTCAAGGCCTTGGCATCGAAGGGAACGTCGAGATCGGTGTGGATCGTGACCAGCTCCTTCGACAGCAGGGCCTGGTCGGCGTGCTGCTCGAGGCCCTCCCGGTAGGCCTTCCGCCTCAGCTCGGGCGCCGCCTCGAGTAGAGCCTGGAGGTCGCCGTACTCCCGGATCAGCGTCTGCGCGCCCTTCTGGCCGATCCCGGGCACGCCAGGCACGTTGTCCACCTTGTCGCCGACCAGGGCGAGGACGTCGACCACCTGCCCGGGCGGCACCCCGAAGTCCAGCTCGACCAGGGCCGGGTCGTAGGTCTTTTCACGACCGGTATGGAGCAGCGACACCCGGTCGCTCACCAGTTGAAACAGGTCCTTGTCCGCGCTGACGATCGTTACGTCGTAGCCGGCCTCCTGCGCCTTCTTCCCCAGGGTCCCGAGCACGTCGTCCGCCTCGTAGCGCTCCAGTTCGAGGATCGGGATGCGGAAGGCCTCGATCGCCCGTCGAATCGCCGGCATCTGCGCCCGCAGATCCTCCGGCATCGGCGCCCGGTTCGCCTTGTACTCCGCGTACGCCTCGGTGCGCACGGTGGCCCGCCCCACGTCCAGCGCGATCCCGAGCAGCGGCGGCTCTTCCTCCCGCAGCAGCTTGCGCAGCATGTTGATGAAGCCGTAGATCGCGTTGGTCGGCTCGCCAGCCGACGTCGACAATCCCCGGATCGCGTAGAAGGCCCGGAAAATCGTCGAATACCCGTCGATCAGGAAGAGGCGCTTGGCGGTCACGGCGGCGACTACTCTAGTGTCGAGTCGTAGGATGTCGTTTTCCCGCACGAACTGTCGCCGCGAGCGATGACCCGGATACTCCCCGCCCTTCTCCTCCTCGCCGCCCTCACTCCGGCCGCGGCGTGCGCCCAACCGGCCCGGGAACAGGTGCGGCTGCACGGGATCGGTTACGCGCAACTCGAGAACGAGCGCGAGGCCGAAGCCGAGAGCACCTACCGGGAACTCATCGAGCTTGTGCCCGACGAGCCGCTCGGTCACGCCAACCTGGCCGTCGCGCTGCTGCGGCAGGACCGGAAGGACGCGGCGCTCGCCGCGATCGACCGCGCCCTGGAACTGGGCGGCAACAGGGCCGACCTGCTGCTGATCCGCGCCGAGATCCTGCAGTGGACAAGCCGCAACGAAGAGGCGCTGGTGGCCTACCGTCGGGCCGCCCGCGCCGCGCCCGACGACCCCGAGACGCAGTACGCCCTGTTCCGGCACGCGGACATCATGAGCGGACCAGAGGCCGAAGCCGATCGGCGGATCGCGGTCGACCGGCTGAGGCGCCTGCGGCCAGACAATCTCGTCGTTCTGCTGGTGAGCGGAGAGGCCGCCCTCGGAGACGGCGACCGCGGCCGCGCGAGCGATGACTACCTCCGCGTACGGGAGCTGATCTGGCAGGCGCAGCCGATCGCGGAGCGGGTGGTCAAGGAGGTCCTTGACGCACTGGAAGCGGACAACCTCGACAGCGCCCGGAGTCCTGCCCGGCGAGTCACGAACGTCATGAAGGGGACCGCCGCCTGGACAAGCAGCCAGGCCGAGATCTTCACGAACATCCAGGGCATTCCCGTGGAGCGTTTCGTGGACGAGTCGCCGATCGAGGACTTCGGGCCAGCGCTGCCGGTCCGTTTCCAAGCCAGCCGGATTGACAACGCACCCGCTAGCGGGCGAGCGCTCGAAGTCGCGGATTTCGACGGCGACGACCGGCCCGACATCGCGTGGGCGGCCACAGAGGATGGCTCGGAGACTTCACTCTCGCGGCTTCAGTTGCGGCGCGCCTCTGCCGGCCTCGCGGCGTCCGGCACGGCTCCGGAAACGAACGCCCGACTGCTGGTCGCCGGCGACGCCGACAACGACCGGCACCTCGACCTGGTCGCGGTGGGCGATCCTCTCGCCGTCTGGCAGGTCGATACCTCCGCCGACACCCCCCGGTTCGGCGACGCCGGCGACCGCTTCCTGGCGCAGCCGTTCGGCGTGGACGCAGCCGACCTGATCGACTTCGACAGCGACGGCGATCTCGACCTCGCGGTGGCGCGAACCGGCCGCGGGCCCGATCTGCTGCGGAACGTGTCCGGCGAGGGGGTGTTCGAGGGCCCGCTCGAGGCGCTGGGCCGGCGGGCGCTGCCCGAAGTCGAGCCGCGAGGGTTCCATCACCTCCAGGCCACCGACGCCGACCGGGACGGCGACACGGATCTGCTGCTGGCCCACGACGCCGGCGTGCTGTGGCTGGACAACCTGCGCCAGGGCCGTTTCGCCGAACGGACGCCTCCTGCACCCGAGGGAAACCTGCTGGGCAGGCTCGTGGGACGGCTGCTCGGAGACGACTCCGGATCCCCGCTCGCGACCGGGACCCCGGTGCGCGTCGTCCGCACCGCCGACCTCGACCGCGACGGAATTCCGGAGTTCGTGCTGGCCGGCGCCTCCACGATCATCCTGAGGGCCGCCGGGAACGGTGCGCTCGCCCCCTTCCCGCTGACGCCGGAGTCGATCGGCCTGCCTGCCGGCGCCACCGACCTTACACTGCTCGATGCCGACAACGACGGCCGCCGCGATCTCGCCCTCGTCGCCGATGGCGAGCTGCGGGTGCTGACCCAGACCTCCGCGTCGGGACCGGAGGCGCTCGAGTTCCAGCTCGCCCAGGTCCTCGGACTGCCCCGCGACGCCGGGATCTCAGCGGTGCGTGCCGAGGATCTGGACGATGACGGCGACCAGGATCTGGTCGCCGCCGGTGCCTCCGGCCTCTACCGGATCGAGAACCTGAACGGCTCCGGGAACAACTGGCTCCGGGTTCGTCTGGTCGGCCTCGACATCGGGAATCAGAAGAACAACGTCTTCGGCCGCGGTACGACGATCGAAGTCAAGTCGGAGCGCGCCTACCAGTACATCGAGGTCGACCGGCCGGTCACCCACATCGGCCTCGGCAACCGCAGGAAGGCCGATCTGATCCGCGTCGTGTGGGCCAACGGCGTGCCGCAGAACCGCCTCGAGCCCGGCCAGAACATGACGATCGTCGAGGAGCAGGTGCTCAAGGGCAGTTGTCCCTTCCTCTACACCTGGGACGGCGAGAAGATCACCTTCGTCACCGACCTGCTGTGGGGCGCGCCGCTCGGCATGCCGCTCGCCGACGGCGTCTGGAACGGCTACGACCCGGACGAGCTGGTGAGGGTGGATGGCGCCCGGACCCGGGACGGGTTCTACGACCTGCGGATCACGGAGGAGCTGTGGGAGGCCGCCTACATCGACCGCGTGCGGCTGTGGGTGGTCGACTACCGCGAAGGCGTGGAAGTCGCGAGCAACCTCCGTGTCGTTCCGGGCCGGGGACACGTCGGCCGCCCCGCCGACGAGGTGGTTGCTAGCGCCGGCGTCCGCCCGGTGGTCCAGGCCACCGACGGCCGTGGCCGCGACGTGACGGAGCGCGTCCGGGCCCGCGATGAGGTCTACGCCGACGGTTACGAGCGCTCGCGCTACCAGGGTCACACGGCCAGGCCCTGGACCTTCACCTTCGACCTCGGCGAGGCGCCCGGGAAGCCGGTGCGGCTCTGGCTGGACGGCTGGGTGTTCCCTGCCGACGCTAGCCTGAATCTCGCGATCGCCCAGGCGGTGGAGCACGGCGACCTGGAAATGGTCATGACCCGGCTCGAAGTCGAAACGGGCGCCGGCTGGCAGACGCTGCTCGATCCGATGGGCTTCCCGCCCGGCAAGACGAAGACGATGGTCGTCGACACGCCGCCACTGCCCGCGGACGCCACGAGGCTGCGCATCGTCACCACCCGCTGGCTGCACTGGGACAGGGTGGCCTGGAGCACGGACATGAGCGGACCGGACGGCGTGGACATCGTCGTGCAGGCCCGCCTCGACGCCGCATCGGCGGAACTCGCCTACCGGGGGTTTTCCGCCCCGACAAGGCCCGCACCCAACGGCCCGCACCTGTTCGACTACCAGCGCACGAGCACCGAGTCCCCGTGGCTTCCCTTCCCGGGCCGGTACACCCGCTTCGGCGACGTCCGGGAGCTACTCGCCGAGGTCGACGACCACCAGGTCGTGATCGGCCCAGGCGACGAGATCCGGATCCTCTTCGACGCCCGCGAGCTGCCGCCGCCGGCGCCGGGCCATGTCCGCACCGTGTTTCTCGAGAGCTTCGGCTGGGACAAGGACGCCGACCGCAACACCTGGAAGGCGGACAGCAACCTGCCTCTGCCGTTCCGAGCGATGTCCGGCTACCCGTTCGCGCCGGGCGAGGCCTATCCTCGAACACCGGAACTCGACGCCTACCGTACCGAGTGGCTGACCCGGGTCGTCGGCCCGGAGACGCCGTTCAGCCCGGTTGCGGCGCCCGCCTCAGGCCACTGAGACAAGTCGCCGTCTCCACTCCGCTACGCTAGCTAGCCGGTGCCGGCATGACGGCACGACGCCTACCGGGAGGGAACTAGCGTGGCAAACGGCTCCAGCGGACGCGGCAGGTTCGGTCAACTCGGGTTCATCTTCGCCGCCGTCGGCTCCGCGATCGGCCTCGGCAACATCTGGAAGTTCCCCTACATCACCTACGCCAACGACGGCGGTTCCTTCGTTCTCGTCTACCTGGTCGCGATCGCGCTGATCGGCCTGCCGATCATGATGGCGGAGCTGGTCATCGGACGGAGCACCCGTCAAAGCCCGGTCGGCGCGTTCGTGGAGGCAGCGAAGGGCGCGGTCGGAGGCCGGGCCTGGGGCGCGGTTGGCGCCCTGGGAACGCTCGGCAGCTTCGTCCTCCTGTCGTACTACGCGCTGATCGCCGGCTGGACCGTGTACTACTTCGGCCAGTGTCTGAGTTGGTCGTTTCGCGGCTTCGACACCGGCGGACAGACGCTCGGCGACTCGTTCGGCGCCTTCCTCGGCAACGGGCCGCTCCAAGTCGGCTTCCACGCCCTGTTCATGGCCGTGACGGTCGGCGTCGTCGCCCTGGGCGTGCAGGGCGGAATCGAACGGGTGGCCAAGACGCTGATGCCGGTGCTCGGTGGCATCCTCATCCTGCTGGTCGTCAACTCGTTCTGGAGCCCGGGCTTCGGCGAGGCGATCCGCTTCCTGTTCCATGTCGGCCCGGTCACCGCCGACGGCCTGCTGGAGGCGGTCGGCCATGCCTTCTTCACCCTCTCCGTGGGCATGGGAGCGATGATCACCTACGGCTCGTACATGAGGTCGAGACAGTCGATCCCGAGGAGCGCCGCCGCGATCACCCTGCTCGACACCCTGGTGGCCCTGATGGCGTGCATCGTCATGTTCTCCATCATCTTCAGCGTTGACGGCGCGGAACGCGCCGGGACGTTCGGCAAGAGCGCGACGATCCTGTTCACGACCCTGCCGCAGATGTTCTACGACATGCCGCTCGGCGTCGTCCTGGCGCCGTTGTTCTACCTGCTGGTCGGCTTCGCGGCGCTGACCTCGACCATCTCCCTGCTCGAGGTCGTCGCCGCCTACCTGATCGACCGGCGAGGCCTGAGCCGGCGAAAGGCCAGCCTGCTCTCCGGCGGCGCCGTCTTCCTCTTCGGCATCCCTTCGGCCCTCTCCCTGGGCGCCGTCACCGGCTTCTCGTCCTGGGCGCCCCTGGGCGAGCGCACCGCCGGTTTCTTCGACACGATGGACTACACCGTCTCGAACTGGATCCTGCCCCTCGGCGGCTTGACGCTGGCGATCTTCGTCGGCTGGTTCCTGAGCCGCCGCAAGTCCCGCGAAGCGCTGGCCGATGGCCATGGCGACGTGAGCCGGTGGTACTTCATCTGGCGCGACGTCCTGCTGCGCTTCGTCTGCCCGGTCGCGATCCTGTGGATCATCTGGGCCGTGATCGGCGGCCGGTCGTTCGCCTGAGCTCAGCCGTCCAGCCGGCCCGCTAGCCAGGACCGGAAGCCGACGTCGATCCGCGCCTCGACTCTCAACACGAGCATAGGCGGAGCACCGCCGGGCAACCGCTCGCGCAGCTTGACCGCGTCCTTGGACGTCGTGACGACGGCTTTGCAGCGGTGGCGAACGCATGCGGCTTCGATGGCGCGGAGGGAACGCGGCGGGTAGCCGTGGTGATCGGGGAAACGGAGGTGGTGCACGCATTCCAGGCCGGCCGCGGCCGCGGTGCGGGCGACGCGCTCGGGGCGGGCAACGCCCGTGACGAGCAGGGGCCGGTCCGGTGGCGGACCGCCCGCCAGTTCGGCCTCAAGCGTCGACGTGAACACACGGCCGGCGAAACCATGCCGGCGCAGGGTCGGCTCGAAGTCGGCCGGCGGTTCGGCGCCGGCTTCGAGGCCGGTGATCACCGCGGCGTCGGCGAGGCGCGCCGTGCCCAGAGGTTCGCGCAAGCGACCGCCGGGCAGCAGCAGACCGCCGCCGAAGGGGTCGTCGGCCGGGAAGGTCAGGACCTCGACGTCCCGGCGCACCCGTAGATGGGAGAAGCCGTCGTCGAGCAGGAAGACGTCGATTCCGGGCTCCCGGTCGAGCGTCAGGGCGGCAGCCGCCCGGCGGTCTGCACCGACCGTCACGACCACGCCCGGCGCCTGTTCGGCGATCATCACCGGCTCGTCGCCGGCTTCCTTCACCGTCGCCAACACACCGTCACCCAGGCTGACCAGGAGTGGTGTCCGGCCCCGCCGGCGGTAGCCGCGCGAGAGGACAGCCACCCTCCGTCCCCCGGCCTGGAGCCCCCGCGCCGCGGCGATCACCGTCGGCGTCTTGCCGCTGCCGCCCCAGTGCAGGTTGCCGATGCTCACCACAGGCCGCGCCAGGCTCTCGGAACGGGTCGCCCAGTAGCGCCGGCGCCGGGCGTGCGCCCAACCGTAGAACCGCTGCCAGGGACTGCGCACAGAGTTCAAGCCAGGTCGACCAGTCCACTCAGGAGTTCGACCGACCGCTCGACCGCGCCGCGGTTGCGGTTGACGATCGCTCGGCCGAGCCGGCCCTGTTCCGCTGCCTCGTCCGGTCGATCCAGGAAGCGCCTCCAGGCGCGGCTCAATGCCTCGCCGTCGCCGGTCACGGTCAGGCCGCCCTCGGCCTCGAAGTCCCGCGCGATGCGCCGGAAGTTCTCCATCGACGGGCCGACGAGGACCGGCACGCCGAAGCGCGCCGCCTCGATCGGATTGTGGCCGCCGGTGGGCACCAGGGAGCCGCCGATGAACGCGGCGGCCGCCAGCCGGTAGATGGAGGCGAGTTCGCCGAGGGAGTCGAGCAGCACGACCCGAGACGTGGATTCCCGCCACGGCGCGCCCGACCCTTCCGGGGGGAACGCGCTCCGCCGGAACGCCCCCAGAGACCTGCCCTCGATCTCTCGCCACACCTCGTCGAAACGCTCCGGATGCCGGGGCGCCAGAACCAGCAGGGCCTCGTGGTCCAGCCGTTCGAAGGCGTCCAGGACGATTGGCTCTTCGCCCGGCATCGTCGAGCCGGCGACCAGGACGGGCCGCCCTCCCGCGAGTTCCCGCAACGTCCGCTCCAGGCCGGCGACCGGCGCCGGCTCCGGCGTGTCGAACTTCAGGTTGCCGGTCAAGGACACGGCTCCGTCCGAAGCGCCAAGACTCCGCAGTCGATCCTCGTCCTGCGGGCTCTGGGCACCGAAGCGCTGGACCGGATCGAGCAGCGCCCGCCGGCCCAGGCCGCCGGCTCGTCTCATGCGGGCGAAGCTACGGTCGCTGACGCGCGCGTTGAGCACCGCCACCGGAATCCCGCGCCGGCGGCAACTCCTCAGCACGAAGGGCCAGAGCTCACTCTCGAACAGCACCAGAGCCCGTGGCCCGTAGCGCTCCAGAAACCGGGAAACCAGTGGGTCGAAGTCGAATGGCAGATAGGTGACGACGACGCTGCGCCCGGCTTCGGCCAAAGGGTCGAACAGTTTCTTCGCCGCCGCCTGGCCGGTCGGCGTGACCGTGGTCACCAGCAGGTCGAGTCCCGCCGGCAGCGCCCGCGCGAAGGTCGCCGCCACACCGGCCTCGCCGACCGATGCGGCGTGAAGCCACAGCGGCCGCTGTCCCCGAGCCGCCGGCAGGTGGCCGAGCCGGGCCGGAAGGGTCGCCAGATAGTGGCGACCGCGCCGGGCCAGCAGCACCGGCGCCGCCAGGCCCAACCCTGCCGCCATCGCGAGCTGGTACAGGAACCACATGCTTCAGACGAGCCGGCTGGTCAGCGGCCGCACCTGTCGGGGAGTATAATTCGGCCGTCTCCAGCCGTCGTGGCCGCCGGGCGGTGAGCGTTCCAGGTTCCTGGCAGCGCAGTCTTTGGACGCTTTGCCCCGGGCCTCCGTATCAACAGCGAGGCATGAGATCCGCGCAAGCCATCCGCATGGAACCGCCACGCGAAGATCCTCCACGCAGCGGTCTGACGATTGCCTACTCGCAACGTCAGCGCAGGGTGGAGTGGTCCGAGGCGGCCGACGTCGAACTCCTGGCGGGCATGCGCCGCGATGACGAACTCGCGCTCGACGAGTTGATGCGCCGCAAGGCATCACATCTGCTGCACCTGGCGACCAGCATGGTAGGCGACCGGGAGGACGCACGCGACATCGTCCAGATCGCTTTCCTGCGCATCTGGGATTCGCGCCACCGCTTCGACCAGCGCTACAGCCCGAACACCTGGATCTACCGCATCGTCTCCAACCTCGCGATCGACCACCTGCGGTCACGGGCGTCCCGCATCCGCTCGCTGCAGAGCTTCCAGTTGCAGCACGAGCACCAGCGCGGCGAAGCCTTCGCGCGCCAACTCGAGAACCTGTCCGAACAGGAGATCCAGACCGTGTTTCACGAGTTGGCGTCGACGCTGAGCGAGAAGCAGCGCGCGGTCTTCGTACTGCGCGAAATGGAAGGGCTGAAGGGCAAGGAGATCGCCCGCATTCTCGGCATTCGCCCGTCCACCGTCCGCAACCACCTGTTCAACAGCCGCCGGCAACTCCGCAAGGAGTTGCGGAAGCGGTATCCCGAATACGCCCAAAACGCCCGGGTGAAGCACACCGGGATTGAGGATCGCTCATGACGACCGCCTGCCCGGACTGGGCCGCTCTCGCGCGCGAGCGCGAGCACGCCGAACAGGGCCCTGAGATCGGCGCCACGGCCATCGACCGGGCCTGGGCAGATGCCCTGCGGCACCGGGAGGACTGCGCGCATTGCCGCGCGGTTTCGCTCCAGGTCGATCCGCTGCTCCTCATGAGCGGTGCTTTCGCCGGCGTTCATGACCGCGCCGACACGGCACGGGAGGTCGATGAACTCCGCAGGCGGGTCCGGCTCGAACTCGACGGGCGCGCCACCGAACGGCGGCTCAGGGCGGCCCGCACCGCTCGCCGACGGGTCCCCGTCGCGTCGGTCCTTGCGGCAGGCGCCGCGGCGGCGGCGTTCGGCCTGGGCTTCCTGCTCTGGCCGGAGACCACGCCGTCGCCCGGCGACGTCGTGGACTCCGAACTGAGTCTCTCACCCCATATCGCCATGGCCCCGCTCGTCGAACCGCTCGGCGACGAGCCGATGGGCGTCTTCCAGTTCCCGGGGAACGGCATCGACTCCAAGCTCGACATGGTCCTGGTCGTCACGGAAATCGCACCATGACGGCGGCTGCTTCCGCGAGTACGCGCGTCGCCCTCGCCGTCATCCTTCCGCTACTGCTCTCGGCGGCGGGGGCCGCGCAGCAGGAGGCCGAGACCCAGGTCCGCCACGCGTTCACGCTCCAGCATCAGCGCGCCGACGACGCCCTGGAGTGGATGCAGGGCGAGATGTCGCCGCACGGCACGATCGAACTGCAACGCGCGACGAACACGCTGGTGCTGCGGGACGCGCGCAGCGTTCTGGAGCACCTGCTCGCCTTGCTCCGTGACTTCGACCACCCGCGCCGTCAGGTCGAGTTGCACATCTTCATTCTCGAGGCGTCGCGCCGCGGCCAGGGCGACCCGCGTTCCGAGTTGCCGGCCCAACTCATCGACGAACTGGGCGATTGGCTGGCCTTCACGAGCTACCGGCAGCTCGGCGAGGGGCGGTTCGAGGCCATGGAAGGCGAGGACGTGCGTTTCGATATCGGTACCGAGTTCCGGATCGGCTTCCGGGTCGGCACCGTGCTGCTCGACCGCCGGCTCAAGCTCTACGGCGTGGAGGTCGACCGCAGCCGCGGAGACAGCCTGGGCGAGCGGATCTTCAACGGCCACGTGAACGTCTGGGTCGGCAAGCCCCTCGTTCTGGCGATTTCGTCCCGCGACTCGGCCGACAGCGGACTGGTCGTCGCGGTCACCGTCAGCCCACCTCAGGAAGACGACCTGAGCGCGGGCGAGTAGGGCGATCCCGGTCATGCAGTTCGTCTGCCGGCTCGGCACTGCCGACGGTCGCATCGTCGAGCAGATTCACGAGGCTCCCGATCTGAGGAGCGCGCGGCGCGAGATCGAGCGTCGCGGGCTCCATGTCTTCGAGATCAGACGCCGCGGCCTGCAGCACATGCTGGGATCGCTGCTGGGGTCCGCCTCCGCGAGCGGACAGGGCAGCTCGCGCAAGGCGATCCCCGGCCCCGATTTCCTCGTCTTCAATCAGCAGATGGCCGGCCTCCTCGGCGCCGGACTGCCCCTGCTCCAATGCCTGGAGCTGATGCACGAGCGGCAGCGCAACACCGCGTTCAGGGAAGCGCTGGCCGAGATCAAGGACCGGGTCGAGAGCGGCGCCGAGCTTTCCGACGCATTCGCCGAGGCCGGCGGGGCGTTCCCGCCGATCTACGCGTCGATGCTCAAGGCCGGCGAGCAGAGCGGCGGCCTGGAGCAGGTGATCCGCCGTTACGTCCGTCAACTCAAACTGGTCACCAGTTCACGCAAGCGCGTCGTCAGCGCGCTGTTCTACCCGGCGCTGCTGGTCTGCCTGTCGGTCGGCATCGTGGCCGTGATGATGTTCTTCGTCATGCCACGCTTCGAGGAGTTCTACCAGGCTCTCGACCTCGACCTGCCCTGGATCACGCAGATGCTGCTCGGCCTGTCGGCGCTGTTGCGCAACCCGACCACACTGCTCCTGGTCGCAGCGGCGATCATCGCCGTCTGGGCCGCCTGGAGGGTTGGACGCAGCGGTCGCCTGGGCGCCGTCGTCGACGGTCTGAAGCTGCGGCTGCCGATCATCGGACCGATCCTCCACCGCTTCGCGCTGTCCGAGTTCTGCCGTTCCCTGGCCACCCTGCTGCACGGCGGACTGCCGCTGGCCGCTGCGCTTGACACTGCGACCTCCGCGGTCACGAACCGATTCCTCCACCGCCGCGCGTCGGCTCTTGGCCCGCGGATTCGAGAGGGCGCTGCCTTCCATGTGGCACTCGAGGAATCCGAGGCGTTCACCGATCTCGCGATCGACATGGTCAAGGTCGGTGAAGCGACCGGAGCGCTGGACGAGATGGTGAACAGCGTCTCCGACTTTCTGGACGAGGACGTCGAGACCCGCACCGAGCGCCTGCTCTCCCTGATCGAGCCGGTGATGCTGGTCGTGATGGGCTTCACGATCGCGCTGCTCGTTCTCTCCATGTATCTGCCTCTGTTCAGCGTGCTCGGACAGGTCCAAGGCTGATGGTCGTCCAGGACGAAACGACCGCGGCGCGGAACCGGCGCCTCATCGCGGAAGGTGTCTCGGAACTCGAGAGCCTGCGTCTGGCGAGCGAGGAGGAGGGCCGGCTCGCCCGCGAACAGACCGAGGCGGCCCGGATCGCGGCCCGGTTCGGACTGGAGGTCGCCGATCTCGACAACTTCCGCATCGACAACGACCTCTTCCGCCACATCCCGTTCGACCTGATGCTCCGCTACAGCTTCATTCCCGAGCGCCAGTTGGAGGGCAGGCTCGCGGTCGTGATGGCCGATCCGACGGACGTCGTCAGACTGGACGAACTGGAGTTGCAACTGGGTCAGCCGCTCGAGGCCCGAATCGGCACCCGCACCGAGATCGAGGATCTGCTGCAGAAGTCGGAGAGCGCCCAGCGCGTCCTGGACGAGGCGACCGAGGACTTCAAGATCCAGCTCGTCCAGGAGGACGAGGACAGCGGTGAGGTGCTCTCGATCGACCGCATCTCAGCCGATCAGAGTCCGATCATCAAGCTGGTCGACTCCACCCTCTTCAACGCGATTCAGCGGCGCGCGTCGGACATTCACATCGAGACCCGCGAACAGGAAGTGATCATCAAGTACCGCATCGACGGGGTGCTGTACCAGGCAATGGAACCGATCGACCGCCGCCATCACCAGACGATCGTCAGCCGGATCAAGGTCATGTCGGAACTCGACATCGCCGAGAAGAGGATCCCCCAGGACGGGCGGTTCAAGGTCCGTGTAAGCGGTCGCACGATCGACTTCCGCGTTTCCGTGATGCCCTCCGTCCACGGCGAGGACTGTGTGATCCGCATCCTGGACAAGGAGTCGATGAACCAGGAGTTCAAGACCCTGCGGCTCGATGTCCTCGGCCTGGACGACGAGACGATCACGAAGCTCCGCAAGTTCATCCGCGAGCCCTACGGCATGGTGCTCGTCACCGGGCCGACCGGGTCCGGAAAGACGACCACACTCTACGCATGCCTCTCCGAGATCCAGTCGAGCGAGGACAAGATCATCACGATCGAGGATCCGGTCGAGTACCAACTCGACGGGATCACCCAGATTCCGGTCAACGAGAAGAAGGGGCTGACCTTTGCCCGCGGGCTCCGGTCGATCCTGAGGCACGACCCGGACAAGATCATGGTCGGGGAGATCCGCGACGAGGAGACGGCCCAGATCGCGATCCAGTCCGCGTTGACTGGTCACCTGGTGTTCACGACCGTCCACGCGAACAACGTGGTCGACGTTCTCGGCCGGTTCCTCAACATGAACGTCGACCTGTACAACTTCGTGGCGGCGCTCAACTGCATTCTCGCCCAGCGTCTGGTTCGGCGCATCTGCAACCACTGCCGCGAACCGGTGCAGGCCGACGACGGACTCCTCGAAGAGAGCGGTCTGGACCGGTCCGACATCACCGGCTGGCAACTCTTCGAAGGCCGCGGCTGCATGGAGTGCAACGGCACCGGGTTCTTCGGCCGGATGGCCGTGTCCGAACTGCTCGACCTCTCCGATTCCATCCGCGAGATGATCCTCGACCGCCGTCCCGCCTCCGAGATCCGCCGTGCCGCGGGTGCGGAAGGCATGCGGTTCCTGCGCGAAAGCGCACTCTCGAAGGTCCGACAAGGAGTAACGACCCTCCGTGAGATCAACAAAGTTACCTTTGTGGATTGAACGCCTGGTCGGCCTCGACGACCCTCGGGGGCCGGCGTCGGTGTTCCTGCTCGACGAGCGCGAGCTCGTCCTGGCCCACTTCCTCCGCCGGGACGGATCCGTCCCGGAACTGGTGGCGGTGAGGCGGCGGCAGCTTCCCGCCGACACCTTCCAGGAAGGCGCCCTGGGGGGACCGCTACGAGAGCCAGCTCAGTTCCATGAGGTCGTCTCGGAGCTGCAGCAAGCCGCCGACACAGCCATCGGAAGCCCGGTGACCGCTGCCGCCCTGGTTCTCCCGGACCGCTGGCTCCGGCTGACCTTCGCCGAACTCGAAGAGGTCCCCACGAAGCCGCAACGGCGGGAAGAGGCGCTGCGGTTCAAGCTCCGAAAGCAGGTGCCGTTCCGGGTCGAGGAACTCCGTGTGCGCGGCAAGCGGGCTGGCGCCGCGGGCAACGGCTCCGCCCGCTTCCTGATCGGGTTCGGCATCGAGCACGTCCTGGCCCAGATCGAAGGTTCGTTCAGGGGCGCCGGAGTCCACATCGGTGCGGTCACGAACGAGAGCCTGAGCGCTGCCAACGGCATTTCCCGGATCCACGGCGACTCGGACGCCTTCCTGCTCCTTGTCGCGCATCGTGACGGCTACTCCCTGCTCGCGCGCTCGGAGGAGGGTCCGGCCCTGTTCCGGTACAAGAGCATCGACCCGAACCTCCCGCCTTCCGTCGCTTCAAGCCTGGCGGTGCGCGACCTGCGACTGACCAGGAGCTTCGTCGAGGAGCGAGAGATCTTCGGCGACGACGGAACTCTGCCCGGAACCGCCCTGATGCTGGCCCCGGAGGAGAGCCGCGGCATCTGGCGCGAGCGGCTCGAAGACGGACTGGAACTGCCCGCCCGGATTCTCGACGGCAACGGAGTCTTCGGCTCCGGCGCCGAAACCCTCGACATCGACGTAGAGCAGGCGCTGCCGATGCTCGGCGCCTCGCTGACGGTGAGGACATGAAGACCGGGGTCGACCTGGCCGCCCGTCCATTCGTCAACCGCCGTCCCTGGCGGCGCCTGACGGCGCTTCTCTGGACGCTCGGGATGGCCCTTCTGGCCCTCAACGCGGTGCTGTACTGGGGTTACCTCACCGGCTCGGCCGACGCTCGCACCGAACTCGCCGAACTCCGGCAGCAGCTTGCCGTCGATCGCGCCGAACTCGACCGCTTGGGTTCGCAGCTCGCGCGTCTCGACGTAGCTTCCCAGAACCGCGAGGTGGCGTTCCTGAACGAGCGCATCGCGGATCGACGGTTCCCGTGGGGGCAGCTCTTCACCGACATCGAGCAGGTGCTGCCATGGAACACGCGGCTGCGCAGCCTCGCGCCGCAGCCGAGTGAGAGGAGCCGCAGGCGCCGGACCGAGCCGGGCCCCGACGCCGCCACGCGCGTGATGCTCGACATCAGCGGCGAAGCCCAGGACGATGAGGCGCTCCTGTCCCTGATGGACGCCCTGTTCGCTCACCTGTCGTTCCACGACCCGAAACTACGGCACGAAAGCAGGGAAGACACGGGTCCCGTCGACTTCTCGATCGCCGTCGCCTACACGCCGGGATCCGCCCCGGGCGAGCCGGAGGCCGCCGCGGACACCGCGGCCGCCGGAGAGCAGGCGGCGCCAATGGAGAACCAGCCATGAGCCGGCGGCGGATATGGCGCCTGCGCATCTGGTTCTGGGTCGGAGTGGGCCTGTGCGTGGTCAACGCGGGCCTGCTCTCGACGTACCGCGGGGTCTACGCCGGGCGCTTCGAGGCCCTCGAGGACGAGATCGCCGACGTAGGAAACCTGCGCACCCGCGCGACCCAGGAGGTGGCCCGCCGCGAGGGCCAGGTGGCGACGGTCGAGGCGACCCGCGACCGCGTGGAGAGCCTCTACCGCGATGGCTTCGCCACCGAGCGGGAACGGCTGACCGATCTCATTCGCGAGGTCAAGGAACTCGCCGACCGCTCCGGACTCCACCCGGGTTCCATCTCCTACCCCGAGGAGCAACTGGAGCAGTACGGGCTGGTCGAGAAGTCGCTGGTGTTCACCATCGAAGGGAACTACACGCAGTTGCGGCGGCTGATCAACGAACTCGAGATGACCGACACGTTCGTCGCTCTCGAATCGATCAGCCTGAGCGAAGCGACTCCCAACCTGCGCATCGATCTGCGTCTGTCGACCCTGTTCTCCGTCGGTGAGGCCAGACCCTCAGGTCAGGAGGCGGGAGCATGAGCGCCGCCGAAGCCCGATCAAACCGACCGCGGCCCCTGCTGCTGGTACTGCTCGCAGTCGTCGCCGTGATCGCCGCCTGGCGCTATCTGCCGTCCTTCGGCGGCGGACCCGGCTTCACCCGCACTACCCACGCGGATCTGCAATCCGCCACGATCGAGGTGGTGGAACTGGCCGCTCACATCCTGGACGAAACGCCGCTGGATGTCACGGCGACCCGCGACCCCTGGTCGTTCGCCAGCCGGCCGGCGCCGGACCGAGCCGTTCCCGTAGCGACGGTTCCGGAGCCCAAGCCGATCGCCGTTCAGCCCGTCGTGCCGGAGAGACCGAGGCCGCCGGCGCCGACGCCGATCGGCCCTCGGCCTCCCGCCGTCGACATCGTCTACCTCGGGACAATGGGACGCGACGACGATCCGGTCGCCGTGTTCTCGGACGGCTCCGCGATCTACAACGCGCTGACGGGCGACCTGGTCAAGGACCGGTTTCAAGTACATCGGATCGGCTACGAGTCGGTCGACCTGCTGTTCGTCGGCTTTCCCGACGAACCCGCGGTGCGACTGGCGATAGGTGGTCGACCGAACGGCTGAGGATCAGAGGACATGGCACAACGAAACGGACAACGGCTGCGCTCCCTGGCGCTGGCTCTCCTGGCTCTGGTGGTCTTTGCCTCCTGCAGCGGCTACCGGAGCTTCCGCGAAGCCCAACACGCCGAATTCGCGGGCGACTGGGACACGGCCGTCCTCCGCTACATGGAACTGGTCGCCGCCGATCCTTCGGATCTCCGCTACCGGGCCGGTCTGCTGCGCGCCAAGACCCAGGCCGCCCATGCCCACTTCGAGCAGGGCAGGAAGCTGCAGGAGGCCGGCCGTGACCGCGACGCGCTGCTGGAGATGCAGCGCGCCGTGCAGCTCGACCCGACGAACCAGTACGCCCTCACCGAACTGGAGAAGATCCGGACCCGGATCGAGAGCAGCGGCCTTGGCCCGAGAACCATCTCCCAGCTCAAGGAAGAGGGCCGCGGCGCCGAACCGATGCCGCCGGTCTTGAGTCCGCGCTCCGACGAACCGATCACCTTCGACTTCCCGAACGCGACCTTCATGGAGATCTACCGGGCGATGGGGCAGGCGTTCGGCTTCAATGTCGTGTTCGATCCCCGCCTGCGAGACGCGCAGATCGCCAGCCCGATCGAGCTGCGCGAGGTGACCGCGCTCGAAGGCCTGGAGATCCTGATGCAGAGCCTGGGGCACTTCTACAAGGTGCTCGACGAGCAGACGATCATGATCCTCCAGAACACGCCGGCGAACCGCCAGCAGTACGAAGATCGGATCATCCAGACCTTCTTTCTCTCCAACGCGGACGTGAAGGACGTGATGACCGTCCTGCGCAGCCTGCTGGCCACCCGGTTCATCGCCGCCAACGAGCGGCTGAACGCGATCGTCATGCTCGACAGCGTCGAGAAGGTCAAGGTCGCGGAGCGCATCATCGAGCAGGCCGACAAGGCGAAGGCCGAAGTGGTCATCGACGTGGAACTGCTGCAGATCAACACGTCCAAGCTTCAGGATCTCGGCCTGTCGCTCGACTCGAACACCCTCGGCATCAGCCTCGACATCGGCGGCGAGGACGTGCCACTCAGGATGTCGGACGTCGAGTCGCTGAACCAGAACAACTGGGTGCTGACCGTTCCCGGCTTCCTGTTCGATTTCGTGAAGAGATCGACCGACGCGCAGACGCTGGCCAAGCCTCAGGTGCGGATCACCGAAGGAGAGGAGAGTTCGTTCTCGATCGGCGACCGGGTCCCGATCCCGGTGACGAGCTTCAACACGGCGAACACCGCGGGCAGCAACGTCGTGCCCATCACCTCGTACCAGTACCAGAACGTGGGCATCCAGGTGGACATCACACCCCGCGTCCACCACAACGAAGAGGTGTCGCTGGACCTCGACATCGAGGTCAGCAACGTGAGCGGCCAGATCGGCGACCAGCCGATCATCGGCAGCCGCAACATCACGACCAGCATCCGCCTCCGCGACGGCGAAACGAACTTCCTCGCCGGGCTCATCCGCACGGAGGAGCGGAACACCCAGGACGGGATCCCCGGCCTGTCCGAGATCCCGGTGCTGGGCCGCCTCTTCTCCAGGAGATCGAGCGACAACACGCGCACGGACATCGTGCTCACGCTGACGCCGCACATCATCCGCCGGGCGGACATCACCGAAGAGGACCTGGCGCCGATCTGGGTCGGCACGGAGCAGAACGTCGTCTTCAGAGGCTCGAGTCCGCGCATCGACTCCGGGATCGACGGCCCGTTCGACGAGCCACAGGAGTCGAACGACGACACGCGGCAGCAACTGGAGGAGCGCCTGCCGCCGGGCCTGCGCGACGCGGAACCCGAAGGCGGCGGCGAGGGCGAAGACGAACCTCCCCTGGGCGTCGAACTCGTCCCGCCGCCGGACGGTTCGTTCAGGAACGCCGGCCTGCTCGGCCATCCCCCGGCGATCGTCCTCGCTCAACTCCAGCCATCGTCCCCGGGCGCCAACGCCGAGATCGAGCTGTCCTTCGCGCCCCAGGCGCTGCGCGCGACGGTCGGCGACAGCTTCGAGGCGCGACTGGATATCAGGGCCCGAACTCCGCTCTCCCACCTGCCTCTGCGGCTGCGGTACGACCCCGAGCGGATCGAGGTGACCGCCGTCCGCGGCGGGACCTTCCTGGGAGATCAGAGCGAGGTTTCCCTGATGACGGATGATTCGACACCCGGCACGGTCATCGTCGGCCTGAGCCGGCTGGGCGATCGGGCGGGAGTGGCCGGCCGGGGCCACCTGCTGGCTCTCGAGGTCCGGGCCGTGCGCCCGGGGCAGGCCACGATCGCGGTCGAGCGGGCGAAGCCAAAGGGCCCCGAACTCGAAGCGCTGCCCTTGCCGACCGTTGCCCCCCTGGAAATCCTGATCCAGGATGCCGAGCCACCCGACCGGGGACCGGAGACGGTGGCGTGAGGGCGTTGGTCCCGAACCGCGGATGGCGACGGGCCGGGTACACGCTGGTGGAACTGGTCACCGTGTGCACCGTGATGCTGACGCTGGCGGCGGTCGCCCTGCCGACCGCCGTCTACACGAACAAGCGGATCAAGGAGGCCGAACTCCGGGCGCACCTGCGCACGCTGCGCAACGCGATCGACGAACACAAGCGCTACAGCGACGTCGGTCTGATTCCGATCGAGATCGGAACCGACGGCTATCCGAGTGAACTCGAGATCCTGATCGAGCCGGTTCAGTTGATCGGCCAGGCCGACGGCGAGGTCCGGTTCCTGCGCCGCATTCCGGTCGACCCGATGACCGGCGAGGCGGACTGGGGACTCAGGAGCTACCAGGATGAACCGGACGACAGGAACTGGGGTGGAGAGAACGTCTACGACGTCTACTCCCTCTCGGAAGGCGTCGGTCTGAATCGCGTTCCATACCGGGAGTGGTGACATGAATCGCAGAATCATGGGCCAGCGCGGCATGTCCCTGCTGGAGCTGATCATCGTCATGGCGATCATCGGCATCCTCGCCGCCGTCGCGGTACCCCTGCTGAAGAACGCGCCCAGACGGGCGCAGGAGGCGGCGCTGAAGCAGAACCTCCGGGTCATGCGCGACGCCATCGAACAGCACTACGCCGACAAGGGGCACTACCCGCCGAGCCTCCAGGCGCTCGTCGAAGAGGAGTACCTGCGCGCAATCCCACTCGATCCGATCACCCGCACCAGCGAAACCTGGGTGGAGGTCTTCGCCGAGTTCCCCGCCCTCTCCGACGAGGACCCCTGGGCCGAGACCGATCTCTCGCCCTTCGGCGATCCCGGCATCGAGGATGTCCACTCCGGTTCGGAGGAGACCTCGCTGGATGGCAGCGCCTATGCCGATTGGTGACCCGACAAACCGCGGCGCCTGTCCCGCGGACCGATCCTCCGAGGCCGGCTACAACCTCGTTGTGCTCGCCGTGCTGATCACGGTGATGAACATCGCGATCGCCGCGGCGCTGCCTTACTGGAGCAGTTGGGCCAAGCGGCAGAAGGAGGAGGAGCTGATCTTCCGCGGGCTTCAGTACGCCGAGGCGATCCGCCTCTTCCGGGTCCGCCAGGGCCGCCTGCCGACGGCGCTCGAGGAACTCATCGAGGTCGAACCACGGGTCATCCGGCAGTTGTGGCCCAATCCGATGGACGAGGAGGGTCGCTGGGGCCTGCTGATGCAGGGAACTCCAGGCAACGCGGGCCAGCAGGGGAACCGCCGGACGGGAAGTGCCGGACCAGCCAACGCCGGCACGACGGGTGGCGCCGCCGGCGGCGGGCTCACCGCCGTACCGCCTCCGAACGAGGAGGAGGGCGAAGGGCCGACGGTTGGACCGATCCTGGGCGTCTACAGCGCCACGCCCGGCCCTTCCATGAGGGTGTTCAATGGACAGGAGGACGTGGAGAACTGGTACTTCACCAGCGAGCTGATCCAGCTCAGGCCCGGCAACGTCCCGGAGGGCCGTCCGCCGCCGCGTCTGACCAGTGCGTGGATCGGCAAACCGTTCCCACCCGGCGTGCTCGGGGAGGGACAGGTCCAGGACGGCACAGCACCCGGAGAACGCAACCGGGAACGCAGCCGTTGACTGTCACCGTCGGCATCCGCCTGCTGCCACACTCCGCCGGACCGCCCGAGCGCGCCTCGGCGGGAAGCGCTGGCTACGATTTGCGGGCTGGCACCGAGGCCGCGGTCCGGATCGAACCCGGCGCCCGCGCACTGATTCCCACCGGTCTCATCCTCGGCCTTCCGCCCGGCCACGAGGCCCAGCTCCGGCCCCGTAGCGGGCTCGCCTTCCGCCGCGGCCTGACCGTACTCAACGCACCCGGCACGATCGACAGCGACTACCGCGGCGAAGTCAAACTGCTGCTCGTCAACCTGGGCCGGCGCGCGATCACGATCGAGCGCGGCGAAAGGCTGGCCCAGATGGTGGTCGCCGCGGTACCGGAGATCGCGTTCCGTGACGACGACACGCTCGGCGTGCATCCGGTTGCCGGAGAGCGTAACGACGGCGGCTTCGGCTCGACCGGCCGCTAGGGAGTCAGTTTGACGCGCCGTCGCCGGAGGTCCAGCTCGGCAAGGTCCCCGGATCGATTCCCAGGGAGGCGAGCGCCGTCGACCAGGCGTCGCCCGGATCGGGCGAGAACACGATCGACTCCGCAACCGGCGCCGTCAACCAGTCGCTGCGACCGACCTCCTGCATCAACTGACCCGGAGCCCAGCCGGCGTGACCGAGCAGGAGCCGCATGCGGTCCGGAGCGCTGCGCGCCAGCGTTCGCAGCGCGAGAATGTTCTGCGTGGCGCCCACGCCCGGGGCAATCTGGGTGATTCCGTCCGCCTCCAGCCCGGCAGAGCCATCCAGGGACAGAAGCACCGTACCTACTTCCGGTTGCACCGGGCCGCCGACGAACGCCGTCGCTTCGGAACCGCCGAGCCACTCGATATCGAGTTCCTGGAGCACCTCATTGACCTTGAGTTGGCTCGGCCGATTGACGACAAAGCCGAGACTTCCCCCCTCACCGCCCTCCTCGTGGGCCGCCAGCAGGACGACCGCCCGGAAGAAGAACGGGTCCAGAACCTGGGGCATGGCGATCAGGAGACTTGGCGTCTCGAGATCATCCAGTCCGGACATGGCGCGACTCTACACGCCGGTACCCGGTGGCTGCGGCCGGCCGCTGACGCCCGCGCCGCTTTGGGTTATCTTGTGGACATGACGAACAGCTTCGGCGCCAAACGAACCATGAGCGCGGGAGGACGTACCTTCCGGATCGCCCACCTGCCGACACTGGAAGCGGCCGGCCTGCCAGTGACACGCCTTCCGTACGCGCTCAAGATCCTCCTGGAGAATCTCCTGCGGCGGGAGGACGGGCGCATCGTGCCCGCCGACGACATCGAGGCCGTCGGGCGCTGGGAGCCAGCGGCCGAACCGCACGTCGAGATCGCCTTCATGCCGGGCCGCGTGCTGCTGCAGGACTTCACCGGCGTGCCCGCCGTGGCCGACCTCGCCGCCATGCGCGACGCGATCGCCCGGATGGGCAGCGATGCAGCGAAGATCAATCCCCTGCAGCCCGCCGAACTCGTGATCGACCACTCGGTGCAGGTCGACGAGTACGGCTCCGCGGCCGCACTCCTGATCAACGCCGAGCGCGAGTTCGAGCGCAACGAGGAGCGTTATCTCTTCCTGCGCTGGGGCCAGACCGCGTTCGAGAACTTCCGCGTCGTGCCGCCGGCGACCGGCATCGTCCACCAGGTCAACCTGGAGTACCTCGCCCGCGGGGTGATGACCTCGCAGAACGGCGCCGCCGAACCGCCCTTCGCGTATCCCGACACCCTGGTCGGTACCGACTCCCATACGACGATGATCAACGGACTCGGGGTCCTGGGTTGGGGTGTGGGCGGCATCGAGGCGGAGGCCGCGATGCTCGGCCAGCCGATCGCGATGCTCGTCCCCCAGGTCGTCGGCTTCCGCCTGCTCGGGCGGCTGCCCGAAGGCACGACCGCGACGGACCTCGTCCTGCGGGTCACCGAGATGCTCCGCAACCACGGCGTCGTCGGCAAGTTCGTCGAGTTCTTCGGGCCGGGGCTCCGTGAACTGCGATTGGCCGACCGGGCGACGATCGCCAACATGGCGCCCGAGTACGGCGCCACCTGCGGCATCTTTCCGATCGACCGGGCCGCGGTCGACTACCTCCGCTTCACCGGCAGAAGCGAAGCTCAGGTGGAACTGGTCGAGGCCTACTGTCGCGAGCAGGGTCTGTTCCACGGACCGGATACGCCGGAAGCGGAGTACAGCGACACGCTGGAACTCGACCTGGGCACGGTCGAGCCCTCCCTGGCCGGTCCGCGCCGGCCCCAGGACCGGGTCCCGCTGTCCGAAGTCAAGGAGTCCTTCCTGAGCCAGTTGCCGCAACTGTCCCCGCGCTCGAGCGGACTGCCCGTGCTCGACGGCGACGGAAAGGGCGAAACGGCCCCAGTAGCAGCCGCGGATGACGGCGAACAAGCCGGGGTGACGGACGGTTCCGTGGTCATCGCCGCCATTACAAGCTGCACGAACACGTCGAACCCCTCCGTCATGCTGGCGGCCGGTCTGCTGGCGAGGAACGCCACCCGTGCCGGACTCCGCACCCGGCCCTGGGTCAAGACCAGTCTGGCCCCGGGCTCGAAGGTGGTCACCGACTACCTCGCGGAAGCCGGCCTCACACCCCACCTGGAGGAATTGGGTTTCCACACCGTCGGCTACGGCTGCACGACCTGCATCGGCAACAGCGGTCCGCTGCCGCCGGCCATCTCGGCCGCCATCGCCGAGGACGAGCTCGTCGCCGTTTCCGTACTCTCCGGCAACCGCAACTTCGAAGGCCGGATCTCGAGCGAGGTGCGGGCCAACTACCTCGCCTCTCCGCCCCTGGTCGTGGCCTACGCCCTGGCCGGCCGCATCGACATCGATCTCTACAGCGAACCGCTTGCAGAGGGCCCGCACGGTCCGGTATTCCTTCGCGATATCTGGCCCGCCCAGGCGGACATCCAGGCGGCGCTCGAGAGTTCGCTGCGGCCCGAGATGTTCAAGCGCCAGTATGCCGACGTCTTCGCCGGCAGCGAGACCTGGCAGGCGCTCGACGTGCCCTCCGGCCAGACGTTCGCCTGGCAGGCCGATTCGACCTACGTCAAGCAGCCTCCGTTCTTCGTCGACATGCCGCGCCAGCCGGAGCCCGTCGACGACATCCGCGGCGCCAGGGTCCTGGCCCTGCTCGGCGACTCGGTGACGACCGACCACATCTCGCCCGCCGGCCCGATCAGTCCCGACAGTCCGGCCGCCGCCTATCTGCGCGACCTCGGAGTCGAGCGCGCCCAGTTCAACTCCTACGGCGCCCGCCGTGGCAACCATGAGGTCATGATGCGGGGTACCTTCGCCAACGTCCGCCTCCGCAATCACCTCGTGCCCGGCACGGAAGGCGGCTACACCGCGCTCCTGCCCGAAGAAGAGCACACGACGATCTTCGAGGCCGCGACGGCCTACCGCGAACGTGGTGTGCCGCAGATCATTCTGGCTGGCCTGGAGTACGGGACCGGATCCTCGCGCGACTGGGCGGCCAAGGGCCCCCGGCTGCTCGGCGTGAGCGCAGTCATCGCCAGGAGCTACGAACGGATCCACCGCAGCAACCTGGTCGGCATGGGGATCGTGCCACTCGAGTTCCGGGACGGCGAAGGTGCCGAGCTACTCGGGTTGACCGGCCGCGAGGAGTACGACGTGGAGGGACTGGCGGCGGGTCTGGCCGCCGACTTCGAGCCCGGCCTGGAGGTGACGGTGCGAGCAACCGGCGAGAACGGAGCGACCAGCTTCCAGGCGTTGGTGCGCCTCGACACCCCGCAGGAGGCCGAGTACTACCGCCACGCGGGCATCCTTCAGTACGTCCTGCGCCAACTCCTTGACGACGACGCCTGATCGACGGCGGCAGGTCGACGCGGTCGCCGCACTGCCCGCAAGGGAGCGGCTCAAGGTCAACGAGATCTTCTACTCGATTCAGGGCGAATCGACCTTCGCCGGCCGCCCCTGCGTGCTCGTGCGGCTGACCGGCTGCCAGATGCGTTGCAGTTGGTGCGATACCGAGTACAGCTTCTACGAAGGCTCCTGGATGCGGGTCGAGGACGTCATCTCGGATGTGCTGGCGTTCGACTGCCCGCTGGCGGAGGTCACGGGCGGCGAGCCGCTTCTCCAGCCCGGCGTTCATCCGTTGATGAGCGCGCTGTGCGACCGGGGGCTGGAGGTTCTCCTCGAGACCGGCGGAGGGCTCGACATCTCGGGAGTCGATCCGCGGGTAAGGCGGATCGTCGATCTGAAGTGCCCCGCCAGTGGCGAGGCGTCGAACAACCACTGGCCGAACATCGACGCGCTGCGTCCGACCGACGAGGTGAAGCTCGTGCTCGCCGACCGGGGAGACTACGAGTGGGCGCGCGACGCGATCCGCAAACACCGGATCGACCGCCGCTGCACCGTCCACCTGTCGCCCGTCTGGGATGCCCTGGAACCCGCCGACCTTGCAGCCTGGGTGCTCGAGGACCGGCTTCCGGCAAGAGTTTCGACGCAACTGCACAAGACCCTGTGGGGAGCCGAAACCCGAGGCGTGTAAACGCTGCTCGGCGCGGCCCGGGAACGCCCCAACGGGCTGCTACACTCCGCGCCGAATGCGGCCCGGCACAAGGCCAACCGCGGCTAACACACGAAGTGAGACTGACGTTATGAGTGTGGCGAAGCTGACCTTGGACGACCAGGAGTTCGAATTCCCAGTAATCGTCGGCTCCGAGGGCGAAGTGGCGGTCCAGAGCCACGCGCTCCGGAGCCTGACCGGCGCGATCACACTGGATCCGGGCTATGGCAACACCGGGTCCTGCCGTAGCGCGATCACGTTCATCGACGGTGAACAGGGGATCCTGCGCTACCGCGGCTACCCCATCGAGCAGCTCGCGGAGGAAGCGTCCTTCGTCGAGGTTTGCTACCTCCTGATCTACGGTGAGCTACCCAACCAGGAGGAGCTGGACGACTTCCGCTCCAAGCTGCGCCGGCACACCCTGATCCACGAAGACATGAAGAAGTTCTTCGAGGCGTATCCGCCGACGGCGCACCCGATGGCGATCCTGTCCTCGATGATCTCGTCGCTCGCCACCTTCTACTCGGAGGATGAAGACGACGACCTGCATGTCGTTCGGCTGATCGCCAAGCTGCCGACGATCGCGGCCTTCTCCTACAAGAAATCGATCGGCCAGCCCTTCGTGTATCCGCAGAACGACCTGGGTTACGCGGAGAACTTCCTGAACATGATGTTCTCCGTACCGTGCGAGTCCTACGAGCCGCCGGACGTGCTGTCTCGAGCGTTGAACATGCTGCTCATCCTGCACGCCGACCACGAGCAGAACTGCTCGACATCGACGGTCCGCATGGTCGGCAGCTCCGGCGCCAGCCTGTTCGCCGCCATCTCCGCCGGCATCGACGCCCTGTCGGGGCCGCTCCACGGCGGCGCCAACCAGCAGGTGATCGAGATGCTGGAAGCGATCCGCGACAGCGGCGACGACTTCAGCAGTTTCGTCGACCGCGCCAAGGACAGGAACGACCCCTTCCGCCTGATGGGCTTCGGGCACCGCGTGTACAAGAACTTCGACCCGCGCGCCAGCATCCTGAAGGGCGCCGCTGACGAGGTGCTGGCGCAACTCGGCGTCGACGATCCGCTCCTAGCGATCGCGAGGAACCTGGAAGAGGTCGCGCTCCAGGACGACTACTTCGTGGAGCGGAAGCTCTACCCGAACGTCGACTTCTACAGCGGCATCATCTACCGCGCGATGGGCCTGCCGACCGACATGTTCACCGTCATGTTCGCCCTGGGCCGGTTGCCCGGCTGGCTGGCGCACTGGAAGGAGATGCGCGGCGACCCGGAAAACCGGATCAACCGGCCGCGGCAGGTCTACACCGGCGCCACCGTGCGCGAGTACCAGGCGCTCGCCGACCGCTAGCTATAGCTAACGCCTACGCGCGAAGCTCCGGCCGGGCCGGCTTCGCCGGAACATGGCCGCGGCGGTAGACGAGGATCGTCCGGTCGAACGTGATGACCGCCCGGCCATCCTGGTTGTAGCCGACGGTTCGGAAGCCGACGATGCCCTGGTGCGGGCGCGACTTCGACTCGCGCACTGAGAGGACCTCGCTCTGGGCGTACAGCGTGTCGCCTTCGAACACCGGGTGCGGCAGACGGACCCTGTCCCAACCCAGATTCACCGCGTTCTGGGACAGGTCGGCGACGGTCAGCGCGGTGACCAGGGACAGGGTGAAGCAGGAATTGACCAGGGGCCGCCCCCACTCCGTCTGACCCGCGTACTCGCGGTCGAAGTGAATCGGGTTCGGATTCAGGGTGATCATCGTCAACCAGACGTTGTCGCCCTCGGTGACCGTCCGGCCCAGGGCATGGCGGAAGGTCTGGCCGACCTCGAAATCCTCGAAGACCCTTCCCGCTCCGCCTGGAGGCGGTTCGCTATGCGTCGGTGCGTCGTTCATGCTCTCAGGATCGCTCCATTCTGTTCGAGTCCTTCGATCTCCTCGGGGCCGTAACCGAGGCCACGAAGGACCTCTCCCGTGTGTTCCCCCATCCGCGGTTCGCGCCGGCGGAGGTCACCGGGCGTCCGCTCCAGTCGCGGCGCGGGCGCGATGTGGATCTCTCCGTCCGGGCCAACCGGGAACGTGCCACGCTCCACGTTGTGCGCATGGCGCGGTGCCTCGTCGAGGTCGAGCACCGGTGCGACGCAGGCGTCGAGCCGGCTGAAGACCTCGGTCCATTCGTCCCGGTTACGGGTCAGGAAGGCACGCCGGAACGCATCGATGTGCGCCGGCCAGCGTTCGGTATCCATCTGCTCGTGCGCGACATCGACACCCGTTCCCTCACACAGCGCGGCAAAGAACTGCGGTTCGATCGCGCCCACCGACACGTAGCCTCCGCACTTGCACTCGTAGCAGCGGTAGAAGGCGGCGCCGCCGCCGAGAAGGCCTCTGCCCGGCGTCGAGCGGGCCCCCTTCTGCGCGAAGTGAACGGCCATCAGGGAGGCCGCCCCGTCGATCATCGCCGCGTCGAGGTACTGGCCCCGGCCGGACCGTTCCCGCTCGAACAGGGCGCAGAGGATGCCGAAGGCCGCCATCAGGCCGCCGCCGCCGAAGTCGGCGACCAGGTTGAGAGGCGGAAGAGGCGGTTCCCGGCCGTTGCCGATCTGCGACAGAACGCCCGCGAGCGCGATGTAGTTCACGTCGTGGCCGGCGGCCTGAGCCATCGGCCCGGTTTGACCGTAGCCGGTGAGCGAGCAGTACACCAGGCGTGCGTTGAGCGCAGCGAGCGTCGCGTAGTCACATCCCAACCGAGCACACACGCCCGGCCGGTTGCCTTCGAGGAAGACATCAGCGTCCGCGGCGAGCTGTTTGAGGATGCGCCGGCCTCCCGGTGTCTTCAGGTTGAGCGCGATGCTGCGCTTGTTCCGGGACAGCATGTCGCCGGACCTCACCGGACCGCCCACCGCGTTGTCGACCCGCAGCACGTCCGCCCCCATGTCCGCGAGCAGCATCGAGCAGTAGGGCCCGGGCGCAAGCCGCGACAGGTCGAGAACCCGAAGTCCGTCCAGGGCACCCACGGCGGCGCAGCCTAGCAGCCGCCCGGGAACCCGGCACATCGGCTATCGCGATACCCTGACCCGATGGAAGCGCCGGCCCCGGCCACCGTTCTGCCGCGCTCCAAGCACCCGATCGCCTCACGTCGACTCTCTGCCGGCGCCCGAAAGGTCCTCGGCCGGCTCCGCCAGGCCGGCAGGAACGCCTGTCTGGTCGGCGGCAGCGTCCGGGACCTGCTGCTCGACCGGCGGCCGAAGGACTACGACATCGTCACCGACGCCCGGCCGGAGGAAGTGCGTCGCCTGTTCCGCAACTCGCGGATCATCGGACGCCGCTTTCGCCTGGTCCACGTCCTGTTCAGCGACGAAGTCGTCGAGGTGTCCACGTTCCGCGGCGCGCCCGATCCCGAGCATCAACGCCGTTCACCGGGTGAACTCCTGGTCACCAGCGACAACACCTACGGCACCCCTCGCCAGGACGCCTTCCGCCGCGACTTCACCGTCAACGCCCTGCTCTACCGGGCTTCCGACCGCGCCGTCGTCGACTATGTCGAGGGCCTCGAGGACCTCGACCGCGGCCTGATCCGCGTGATCGGCGATCCCAACCTCCGCTATCGGGAGGATCCGGTGCGCATGCTGCGAGCATGCGAGTTCGCCGCGCGCCTGGGGTTCGACCTCGAGGACCGCACTCTCTCGTCTGCCTTCGAGCACCGCCGGGAGATCGCCAAGGCCTCGCCGCACCGCCTGATCGAAGAGTTGATCCAACTCCTCGCCAGCGGCCGGAGCGCGGCGGCTTTCGACTGGATGCGGAGATCGGGGCTGCTGCCGATCGTCCTGCCCGAGGTCGAGGAAGCGCGGGGATCGGCGGCCGAGACGGCCGGCTTCTCCCGACTAGCCGAGCAGCTGGACGAACGCGTCAACAACGGTCCGGACGTGCCGCTAGCGGTGATGCTTGCCACGTCGCTCCTACCGCGGATCGTCGTTGGCAGGGAGCGGCTCGAAGCCGGCGGGAAAGCCGTCCAGCGCCGGCGCCTCCGACGACTCGTGGACGACGTGGTGGACGACTTCGGCACCCGCTTCGCGCTCTCCGCCAGGCGGCGCGTCCGGATCACCGGCGCCCTGGAGACATTCCAGCGGTTGTGCGAACCGAACCACAGCCCCGGAACGGCTCACAACCTGGTCCGCCGGGAGGCGTTCGGTCCCGCCCTGGAACTCTTCGGCCTGCTCTCGGCTGCCACCGGCAGCGGCGCCAAGTCGCTCGGATTCTGGCAGCAGGTCGGCGAGTCGGCTCCGTCCCCGCCTTCAACCGGGACCACGAAGCGGCACAGGCGGAGACGAAGGCAGCGCAAGCCGCGACGACGCCACCTCTAGGCGGCTCGCCAGCTCTTCAGCCGGTCAGGCGGAACCAGCGGGCGAACACCCGTTTGACGGCAGGACTGAGCCTCGTCCTGCGCCATTGGTTCGCGGCCCTCTTGATCACCTCCGCCTGGGTCGGATACGGGAGGATCGTCGAGGTGAACTTCGAAAGCCCCATCCGATGCGTTACCGCCAGCGTGAGCGGCGCGATCAGATCGCCGGCCCCGGTCGCAACCACCGTGGCGCCAAGCACCCGATCACTGCCTCGCTGGAGCAGGACCCGCAGAAACCCGTCCTCCTCGCCGTCGAGCAGGGCGCGATGGTTCTCCTCGAGCTGCACGTCGATCACGTCGACGTCGATCCCGCCCTGCTCCGCCTCCTGACGGTCCAGCCCGACGTGCGCCACCTCCGGCGACGTGTAGGTACACCGCGGCACGACCAGCCGATCGGCCCGGGCGCTCGGGAAGAACAGGGCGTTCTGGACGACAACACCGGCATGGGCATCCGCAAGGTGGGTGAACTTGGGCGCAGGTGTCACATCGCCGGCGGCGTAGATCCGTGGATTCGTCGTCCGCAACTTCGCGTCGACCGTAATGCCGACCGCGTTGTAGCGGACACCTATCTCCTCAAGACCCAGCTTCTCGACGTTCGGCGCCCGCCCGACTGCGACCAGCAGTTCGTCGCTCATCGTCTCCCGGCGCTCGCCGTCGCTGTCCTTGTAAACCAGCCGGACACCCGCGGCAGACGAGGAGACTTCCTCGATCCGCACGCCGAGGGCGAACTCGACCCCGTCCCGCCGCAGGGACCGCTCGACCAGAGCCGCGGCGTCAGGGTCCTCGCGCGGCAGGATGCCGGGCAGCATGTCGAACGTCGTCACCCGGCTGCCGAGTCGCGCGAAGGACTGGGACAACTCGCAGCCGATCGGGCCGGCGCCGATGACGGCCATTCGCTCGGGCCGATCGGTCAGCGAGAAGACAGTCTCGTTGGTCAGGTAGTCGGAGCGGTCAAGTCCGGGAATCGGCGGCGCCTGGGGACGCGCTCCGGTGGCGATCACGGCCCGGCGGAAGCGGAGCTCCCGGTCGCCGGCAACGCCGGTCACCGACACCGCGCGATCGGACAGGAATCTGCCTTCGCCGAGGTAGACATCGACGCCGGCGTCACGGAAGCGCTCGGCCGCGTCATCCTGGCTGATCGCAGCCCTGATCCGCCGCATCCGCTCCATCGCCACGCCGAAGTCGCCCACGCGATCCGCCCCTGGCGCTCCGAACCCGGTGTCGGCGCGGCCGGCGTGCCATCGCCTCGCCGCGGCGATCACGCCCTTCGACGGAACGCAGCCGAAGTTCAGGCAATCGCCACCCATGAGCCGGCGCTCGATCAGGGCTACCCGGGCACCCAAACCGGCGCTCGCGATCGCGGTCACGAGGCCGGCGGTCCCCGCCCCGATCACGACCACGTGATAACGGTCGTCGGGTTCCGGGTTCGTCCAGTCGGCGGGCGCCACCACGGCGGTCAACGCCTGGTCGTACCGGTCCTCCGCCAGCATCTCCGGTCTGCTCACTCTCCCACCTCCTCCTTGAGCGCCCGGCGTGCGATGCGGGTGACGAGCACGATCACCGCGACCGTGGCGAGCAGCCCGATTGCCGTGGTCACATGAGTTCCCCAGCCCCGCTCGTCGCCGACGCCGGCAGCGATTTCCGCCAGATCGCCGACCACCTTCCCGTAGTACACGTACAGCAGGGTCGCGGGGAGCATGCCGATGAAGGCGGCCGCGTAGTGCCCCAGCTTCACCCTGGTCAGCCCCAGGGCATAGTTCAGCAACACGAAGGGGACGATCGGCGTCAGCCGCAACAGCAGAACGATCTTGAACCCTTCGCGCCCCACCGCCCGGTCGATCGCGGCGAAGCGCGGTTCCGCTGCGACCCGTTTCTCGACCGCTCCGCGGAAGAAGTACCTGGACGCGATGAAGGCTCCGGTCGCCCCGAGGCACGCTCCGACGAAAACAAGCGCGGTACCTTCGGCCAGACCGAAGATCGCGCCGCCCGCGACTGTGAGCAACGAGCCCGGAACAAAGGCGACGGTCGCCACCGCGTAGCCCAGCACGAACACGATCGGTCCCCACACACCGAGCCCGTGGACCCAGGCGGTGAACTCCGGCAGGTAAGCAGCGAGCCGGCGGCCGAACAGCAGCAGGGCGGCGACCACCAGGACGAGGACCGCCACCCTCACGAGAATCCGCAACTTCGAGGCCTTCGCCGGCCTCCCACCGGTGACGCCGCTCCCCTCCGGCAGGGTGACCTGACTCTCCGTTCCACTCATCGAAGCTCCCCTTCTGCGCACTGGTGCTCGGCTCCCGCGAGATCGAACACGGACTTGACCGGTGTGTACACGTCGCCCGGCAGCTCGACGAAACGCGTTTCCCAGCCGGCCATCGATCCGTTCCACAAACCGGGACGTTCCAGTGCGGTCAGCTCCCGGCCGCCATGACTCTTGTGGACGACAAAGCTGGCGTCCCTGTCGACGTAGTCCTCCAACCGGTACGCCCCACCGCCGGGCGCAAGCGCCGCGCAGACCAGGAACACCGGGTTGAAGTGCGTCGACCGGGCCAGAATCGCCGCCTGTTCACCGTCCCCGAGGTCGAGCTGGGAGGTCTCGACGATCTGAAGCCGCACCTCGCCATCTGTTTCCTGAACCCAGAAGGGGCCCCCGCCGGCCGTACCGACCGCGGGAACGACGCCACAGATCCTGGTCGGCCGCTCCGAGCGCCGCGCCAGTTCCCTCGCCATTCCAGCCAGAATCCGCATGCAGCGAACCGCCCCGCACTGGGCCTGCTCGGGCTGCACATTGTCGATGTTCTTCACCGCGATCAACTCGAAGCCCCGATCAGCCAGGGACTGGAGGTTGCCGAGCAGCGCGCCGTGCCCACCGGGCCGCACCAGAAGTCGCGCTTCGGGAACATCCGCCATCCTGAACGGCGCTCCATCCGCGTCGACCGCGACGCTGTCCGTCGCCGGAGACTGGTGGGAGAGCGTGACGTCGAATCGGCACGCGAGCCGCCGTTCGAGTACGGGCAGCCGATCGCCGAGGAGCTCCTCGAAGGCCTCCTGGTGATTGGCGGCAACCGTGAAGTGCGCCGCCGCGGAGCCCCTGCCGCCCACCAGCGCGGCCCCCTCCACAAGGTGCTCCTCCAGCGCGGTCCGCTGCTCGCCATCGGCGTAGCGGTGAAACGGGATGAGGGCCTTGGGCGCATCGCCGTACCGGGCCAGCAGCTCGGAGGGACCGCAGTCGAACGGAAGGTGGCGCCGGGCCTTCTCGAAACGGGTCAGGACCGGGTCAGTCGCAGCAAAGCCGCCGGCCTGGGCGCGTCGAAGCTCCGCG
The DNA here is from genome assembly GCA_026708285.1 of Acidobacteriota bacterium. Classification (GTDB taxonomy): domain Bacteria; phylum Acidobacteriota; class Thermoanaerobaculia; order Multivoradales; family Multivoraceae; genus Multivorans. The sequence goes on along the minus strand of JAPOVF010000270.1, from coordinate 3,754 downwards.
AACAGCCGCGATGCGGCCCCCGAGGCAGGGACGAACCGGATCAGCCGGCCCGCCCGCGCGGCGGATCGCCCGGCGCCGGCCAGGCGACCGGCCTCGGCGCCTCGAGGCAGGGGGAGGATGCCGTCGCCGATCCGGGCCGGACGCACGAGCTTCGTCTTCGACGGCGGATCGCGCAGAAACGCCAGTTGGCGCCTGGCCTCCTCGACACCAATGCCGTGCGCCACTAGCTGCTCGTGGTCGGCGGCTCTCAGGCCGTCCTGATCCGGCGGCGGCTCCAGTCGTTCCGGTGCTGCACTCATGAAGTTGGACCGCGCCCGGTTTCCGCCGCGCCGTCAGAACTCGCCCGACTCAATACGAAAACGTCGGCAGCTGCTCGAAACACCCCGCGATGGTCGGCGCCGCCCGGTCGCGGTCCGAGAGCAGCGGCTCCTCGACCGGCCAGTCGATCCCGATCTGGGGGTCGTCCCATGCAATCGAGAGTTCGTCGTCCCGGTCGTAGTAGTCGTCACACTTGTACTGCACCTCGGCGCTCTCGCTGATCACGCAGAAGCCGTGGGCGAAACCGCGAGGGATGTAGAGCTGGCGGAAGTTATCCTCCGACAGGACGCAGCCGGTCCAGCCCAGGAAGGACGGAGAGCCGCGCCGGACATCCACGGCGACATCGAAGACCTCGCCCCGGGTGACGCGAACGAGCTTCGTCTGTTGCCGGCGACACTGAAGGTGGAGGCCCCGCAGCGTCGCGTGGCCGGACCGCGAGTGGTTGTCCTGAACCCAGGGCCTCTCCACGCCGGACACCGCGAACGTGGACGAGTTATGGCTCTCGAGGAAGAAACCCCGACCGTCCCGGTAGACCGCAGGTTCCACGATCAGCACATGGGGCAACCCGGTCCGATGGACCCTGGGCGGCGCGCTCAACGTCCCTCCTCCAGGACGAGGCTCAGGTAGCGGCCATAGGCGTCGTTCGTCCTATCCGCCAAGCGCGCCAACGCGTCCGCATCGATGTAGCCCATGCGATAGGCCACCTCCTCCAGGCAGGCGACCTTCAGCCCCTGACGTTCCTCGAGCGCCTGGATGAAGTTGCTCGCCTGAAGCAACGCCTCGTGCGTCCCCGTGTCGAGCCAGGCGACGCCACGACCGAGGAGTTCGACCTGGAGCGTGCCCTCAGCCAGGTAGAGGCGGTTCAGGTCGGTGATCTCGAGTTCGCCGCGCGCCGACGGTTCAAGCGCCCGCGCCAGTTCGACCACCCGCTCGTCGTAGAAGTACAGACCCGGAACCGCGTAGGGCGACTTCGGAGCCGCCGGCTTTTCCTCCAGCCCGATCACCCGTTGCTCGTCATCGAACTCGACTACCCCGTACCGTTCGGGATCCCGGACGCGGTAGCCGAAGATCACGGCACCCGGCGAGGATGTGTTCCTCTTCGCGGCCCGCTGAAGCACTCGGGCAAGGCCGTGGCCGTGAAAGATGTTGTCGCCAAGCGCGAGCGCCGCCCTCCCTCCGCGCAGGTGCTCGGCGCCGATCAGGAACGCCTGCGCGATGCCCTCCGGCGCCTCCTGCACGGCATAGGAAAGTTCGAGGCCGAGGTCGCTGCCGTCGCCCAGCAGACGCCTGAAGGCGGCCTGGTCCTGCGGCGTCGTGATGATCAGAACCTCCCGCACACCCGCTACCATCAGGCTGGACAGCGGGTAGTGGACCATCGGCTGGTCGTACACCGGCAGCAACTGCTTGCTGACCGCGCGCGTCACCGGATGGAGCCTTGTGCCAGCGCCGCCCGCGAGCAGGATTCCCCTTGGCGGACTCATGTCACCGCCGTCAGGCGGGCCTGCGTACCCATCCGGGTTCTGGACGCTCCAAGGGCGACCGCTTCGCACCACTCGCGGTGGTCCAGATACCAGCGCACCGTCTCGCGCAAACCGGTCTCGAAGTCCTGCCGCGGCGTCCATTCCAGTTCGCGCCGCACCTTCGAGGCATCGATCGCGTAGCGATGGTCGTGACCCGGTCGGTCCTCGACGAAGGTCACCAGTTGCCGATAGCTCCCGATCCCCTTGGCGGCAAGCGCGGTGTTCCGGTCCGCCGGGAACTCCGCCTCGACCGCCGCACAGACAGCTTTCACCACTTCGAGGTTCGTTCGTTCCTCGTCGCCGCCCAGGTTGTAGCTCTGGCCGGGTTCGCCACGTCTCAGCACCGAGAGCAGACCGGTGCAGTGATCCTCGACGTGCAGCCAGTCCCTGACGTTCCTGCCCTCGCCGTAGACCGGCAGCGGGAGTCCCTCGGCCGCGTTCAGGATCATCACCGGAATCAGCTTCTCCGGATACTGGTACGGACCGTAGTTGTTCGAGCAGTTGGTCACGATCGCCGGCAGACCGTACGTGCGCCAGTAGGCCCGCACGAGGTGATCGGCGGCGGCCTTTGACGCGGAGTACGGAGAGCTCGGATCGTAGGGGGTCTGTTCGTGGAACCGTCCTTCGTCGCCGAGGCTGCCAAAGACCTCGTCGGTCGACACATGGATGAACCTGAACGCGGCTCTCTCCTCTTCGGAACCGCCGCTCAGCGCGATCCGGGCTGCTTCGAGAAGTTCGAAGGTGCCGACGATGTTCGTGCGGATGAAGTCGCCCGGACTGTCGATCGAGCGGTCCACATGACTCTCGGCCGCGAAGTTCACTACCGCGGAGGGCCGGTACTCGGCGAAGACGCGCCCTACCGCGTCGCGATCGGCGATGTCCCCATGCACGAACCGGTAGCGTGGATCGTCCTCTACCGCCCCGAGGTTGAGCAGACTACCGGCATAGGTCAGCTTGTCGAACACGACAACGCGGCTGTCTCGACACGAACCGTCGGCCAGGACGCTGGCCGTGAAGTTGCTGCCGATGAAACCGGCGCCGCCGCAGACAAGCAGAGTTTCGCTCACAACCAAGAGGTAGACCTCCGTCTTAGAGTTGCAGGTTCCGTGGCAGCACCGCGGCCGCCGCATCCAATACCACACCGTGAAGGCGGCCGTTGGTCGCCACCACCCCACGATTCCCGTCGAGGGTCCGCCCCCGACTGAAGTCGAGACTACGCCCATAGGCGTCCGTCACCGCGCCGCCGGCTTCGGACACCACGATGAAGCCTGCCGCGTGGTCCCAGATCTTCTCCCGATAGGTCCTGGACGACGGCAACCGGAGGTAGATCGAAGCATCGCCCCGCGCGATTGCCCCGTACTTGCACTGGCTGTCCATGCGCACGGGAGGGGCCGTCACCCCAAGCCGCAGAGCAATCCTGGCGTGTCGATCACGGTCCGAGTGCATCGCTTCGGCCGACTCGCAGAAGGCCGCGTCAGCCGATGCGACCACCGCGGAAACCCCGATTCGCCGCGGTGGCCCCTGATTCTCGTCGAACGGCAATTCCCAGGCGCCCCGGCCACGAGCGGCAACGAACAGGCAACCCCGCCCGGCGTCCGAAGGCAGGTTCGGGCAACCAAGCACGCCGCCGACGACCGCGCCGTCCTCCATCAGGCCCAGGGCGATCGCGTACTGATCGCCGCGCAGGAACCCCTTGGTGCCGTCGATCGGATCGAGAACCCAGAAGCTTCCGCTGGCACCGCCTGCATCCGAGCAGCGGTCGATCGCCGCTCGCACGTCGGCGGCGGTGACATCGGGCAACTCGATCCGGACGGCTTGGGCGACCTGGTCCAGGATCTCCCTCCCTTCGGGAGCGCCCAGGGCCTCCGCGGTCTCCTCACCGACGATGGCCTCTCCAGGCGGCAGCGTCAGGCTGA
>JAPOVF010000391.1 GCA_026708285.1 Acidobacteriota bacterium | reverse complement strand
GGATCTACTACTTCGTCACCGACTTCGTCATCCTGATCATGGTCGGCGGCCTGACCTCGGCGATCTTCCTGCCGATTCAGGCAGGCGCCACCCTGTGGCTCCAACGGACGCGGATGGACCCACGGATCCGGCCGCGCCGGCTGACCTACGTCGGCATCTGGGTAGTGTTCGTGTTCGAGGCCGCGATGGCGCTCCTGGTCATCCGCTACGTCGTGCTTGCCGACCAGTTCGACTGGCTGTTCGGCTACCTGTTCGGCTGAAAACACTGGGTGCGCCGGCCTTCTGGCCGGCATCCGGCGCGAAGCGCCGGCTCCGCCAGGCGCTACGATGCGAAGCACCATGACTCGCTATCTCCTCACAATCACCCTCGCCCTGCTGACGGCCGGAGCCGCCCTCGCCCAGCGCCCCGGCGATCGCACCGACCGGATGCGGGAACGCAGCCGCCAGATCGACGCCCGGCTCGCCGACGACCCCTACGTCGGTATCCACGGCAGTTCCGGCATCCAGCGCGGCCTGTTCAGGATCGAGTCGACCGGCGTGTCGACGGAACCGGTCCGCCTGGCCGCCGGGAAGTTCCTGGCAGCCCTCTCGGCCGAACAGCGCGCGAAGACGACATTCGCGGTCGACGACGACGAGTGGCGCAAGTGGATGAACCAGCACTTCTACGTGCGCCAGGGTGTTGGCTTCGACGAGATGAACGAAACCCAACGCGAAGCCGCCTTCGGCTTGATGCGCGCGTCGCTCAGCGCGGACGGACTCAAGCTGAGCCGCGACATCATGAACCTCAACCGCACCCTCGGCGAACTGAATGACAACAGCTTCGACGAGTACAACGAGTGGCTGTACTGGATCACCGTAATGGGCGAGCCCTCGGCCGACCAGCCCTGGGGCTGGCAGGTCGACGGCCACCACCTGATCATCAACTACTTCGTGCTCGGCGACCAGGTCGTGATGACGCCCCTGTTCGTCGGCTCGGAGCCCGTCATCGCCGAGTCCGGCAAGTTCAAGGGCACGGCGATCATGCAGCGGGAGCAGGATCAGGGGCTCGCACTGATCAGGTCGCTTCCCGCGGAGCAGCAAACGAGGGCGATCATCGAGACCTCGAAGGACGGCAACGACAACCTCGGCGAGGCGTTCAGCGACAACATCGTCCTCGACTACGCCGGCATCCCCGCCGCCGAGCTGTCAGCCAAGGCCAGGGAGCGACTGCTCGATCTGATTGGCCTCTATATCCACAATCTGCGCGAAGGCCACGCCAGGGTGCGGATGGCGGAGGCGGAAGCCCACCTGGACGAGACCCACTTCGCCTGGATCGGCGCCACGGACGAGGACGCCGTCTTCTACTACCGCATCCACAGCCCGGTCATCCTGATCGAGTTCGACCACCAGCGGCCCGTCGGCATCCGCCACCTGGTCGAAGGCCGCGCTCCCATCCGCCAGCACATCCACGCCGTCGTGCGAACGCCGAACGGCAACGACTACGGCAAGGACCTGCTACGGCAACACTACGAGCGGAACCACTGAGCCAGTCACTTCGCGGCGTGCGGTTCCACCTGCTCCTCGTCGGCGCATACGGCGCAGGAGGCAGCGTGGCAAAGACGGGCGCTCAGCACCATGGCGCCCGCGATCGTGAGGCTGCCGGCGGACGACGTCACCGTTTCCGGTAGCGGTTCAAGCCAACCCGCCAGGGAGGCCGCCCAAAGCGCCGATCCCCCGGCAAAGGTGAGGATCACGGGCGCGCTCTTGCGTGCAGGGCCCAGGAGGAGAATCGCCGTTCCGAGAAGAACCGTTCCGGCCCAGGCAGCCCGCTCGACGCCTTCAGAGAGCGCGAGCGCGGGCGCCGCCACGACCAGGACCGGCGTGAGTGCGCAGTGCAGGCCGCACAAGGCCGCTGCGCACGCCGCGAGCCGCGAGCCGCGAGCCAGGTACGAGAACGACGGGACGGTCGCGAGAGAGTTGCTCATGACGTCGGGCGAAGGTTACTCCACCGTCACCCAGATCGGGGACGACCAGGCCATGTTGCCGTCGACCTGGATCACCCGGACGTAGTAGAGGTGCTCGCCGGGTTCGACGTCGGCATCGGCGAACTCGAGGCTGACGTCGGCCTCCAGGTTCTGGCGGTTGTAGAGGAAGGTCTGGTCGCGGATGATGTCGATCTGGCGAATGGGCGTCGTGCCGATGACCCGCACGCTGAGCCGGAAGTCGCCGTCCGCCGTAAGGATGTCGCCCTGGAGGTACTCCCTCCCGCCCGTCCGCAGCCGGTAGTCGAGGATGATGTTGTCCGTTGCGCCGTAGCTGTGGCGCTTCTTCATCGCCTCGAGCATCCCCTCGCGGGTGAACTCCTCGGCGATCGTGGCGGCGTAGGAGATGTGGGTCGAGAGATGGTCCGACGCGGCCTGGACGCCCAGCTTGTAGCCCTTGGCCCACGCGTTCCAGACGTAGCCCTCCGGCCGGAACCCGCCCGGCGCTGATCGCAGGTTGCCCGTGCGCGCGGCGCGCGGCGCGCCCTCGTACTCGTTCGAGACCCGATCGCCCTGGTAGAGCTCGACCAGGGGTTCGACCTCGGGATCGTTGTCGCGCCAGTCGGTCCCCATGCTCGAAGCCGACGTGTGGGAGATCGCGATGCCGTCGTGCTCCTTCAGGTACTCGTAGAGCCTCGCGGCGCCCTCCTCGTGGGTCCGCTCGGCCTCGGTGACTGGGAGCGTCGGCTTGCCGCGCTCCGCGAACAGGATGTTCCGGTGCCCATCGGGGAAGGAAATGCTCCGCTCGTAGCCGTAGAAGGGCTGGAAGCGGCCGGAGACCGAGAAGACGTCGACCGTCTGGTGCAGAAGCCAGTTGATGTACTCGATGTCCGGGCCGCCCAGGAAGTTGTGCTCGCTGGCCAGCAGGAAGTCGAGCGAGGCGACATCCATCGCGTAGCGGTAGGTCTGGATCAGCGAGCCATCGTTGTTGCCGTCCATCGAGATCTCGGTGTGGCGATGGGTGTCGCCGCGGTAGATGCGGTACGTCTTGCCCTCCGACTCGATCTCGTAGTTGCGGATTCGCTCCAGGTCCTCCGCCTCGTTCTCGTGGATCACGTATCCCGGCACGTCGTCGACGACCAGGGCCACCAGCTTCGGCGGCACGACCTTCGTCATCAAGCGCGGCAGCTTCGCGGCGTAGACGTCGGCGTGCTCGAACAGGAACCCCGAGTAGTCCCGGTTGTCCGTCGGCCAGCTCGCCCAGACGTTGCCGTCACCGTCCGCGGCCAGCCCCCACCGGGCGTCCTGCCGAAAGCGCGTCATCGGGATGTGCTGCGGCCGGAGCCAGCGGTCTCCCTGGAGCGTCGTGCTCCAGACCTCCCAGGAAGCCCGGTGGGCCGGGGACTCGCTGAGGATGTCGGCCTGGCGAGTCGTCCGGTGCCGGAAATGGAGCCACACCCTGCCGTCGGCGTCCGGGAAGAGCACCGGGAAGTCGTTGTAACCCTCGAGTTCTTCGGGCAGCGCCTCGTTGATGTCCGCGGCCGGGGACCGCCACTCCCAGCCGTCGTGGACCGCGACGTTCATCGTGCGCCACTCGTAGAGCCGTGTGCCCTCCCGGTTGAGCACCCAACCCGTGTCCTTGCCCCAGTTCACGCCGCTCTCGTTCCACGCCGCCCAGACCCGGTCCTGCCCGTCGACGGCGAGGCTGATGTGCGCCTCGTACTTGGCCGTCGAGGCAACCGCCATCTCCTCGCCCCACTCGCCGCCGGCCCAGCGTCGGACCAGCACGTCGTAGTTGCCTGCGCCGTAGCTGTCCCAGCCGACGTACACGCCGCCCTTCGAGTCGGCGACGATCACGGGCTCCCAGTCGTTCGCCGGCGACGACGAGACCTGCTCCGCCTCGGACCAGCGTTCGCCGTCGTAGCGGCGGGCGAAGATGTCGGCGGCGCCGTCGCGGAAACCCTGCCAGACCAGCCAGAGATCGCCCTCGGCGTCCGTCGCCAGGTTGTGGAACACGTCCGGCTGCGGAGCTTGCGTGAGTCGTTCCGCGGCCGACCAGGACTCGCCGTCGAGGACGCGCGCGTAGAGGTCCCAGTTCCCGTCGACCTGAGCCGAGTAGACGACCCAGGGGCGGCCCTCCCCGTCGCGGCCCATCTTCACCAGATAGTGATCGCCGGGCTGCTCCGTCAGGGTCTGAACCTCTCCCCAGCCCTTCCCGTCGAACCGCCGCGCCAGCACCTCGTTCGCGTTGTCGCGGTAACCGAGCCAGGCGGCCCAGACCTCGTCGCCGTCGCCGCCGAGGATCGTCGCGAAGTCGTTCTGGTAGTCGTCGGAGGTCAGCCGCTCGACCCCGGGCACGCGTTCGACCGTCACGTCGCCGCCCAGGAACCGCAGCCGCCGGCCGACCGCGACATCGGCGAGCCGGACCTCGAACTCGCCGTTGGAGGTGGCGAACATCAGGCGCGTGCCGCCGTTGCCCCGCACGTCGACGACCAGTCCGGGCGATCGGACGTACTCGACCGGACCGACCGTCTGCGTATCGTGCATGGCGCGGGGGGTGAAGTTCGGACCCTGATAGCTGGCGACCTTCCAGGTGTTGCCCTCGACCTCGCTTGCGGGGCGTGGCCGCCAGTCGCGGAGGCCCAGCAGTTCGCCGCCCGCCACTTCGAGCGAGCCGTCCCAGTCGCGCGCCGCGGCGTCGTTCACGCCCAGGCGGACGAGGAGCGAGACGACATCGTCGCCGGCGAGGGCGCCGGCTTCCTGCGCCGGGGCGGGCGGACACAGAACGAACAGGGCGGCTGCCGCCACGGCAGCCGAAGCGAAGGCGACCTTGTTGTTTGGCATTGCCGGCAAGCTTAGCGGGCGCTGGGCCATACTCTACGGCTCCACCCAGACAGGAATGAGGTGTTCTCGATGCCGAAGCGGTCTCAATACCTGTTCGCCGCCGCGGTCGCAGCCGCGGCCCTCGGCGGCCTGCCTGCTCACGCCCAGTCCGGCGACGCGTTCGTCCCGGTCACCGACGAGATGCTCGAGAATCCGGCGCCCGGGGACTGGCTCATGTGGCGGCGCACCGCGAACGGCTGGGGCTACAGCCCGCTCGACCAGATCACGCCGGAGAACGTCGGCGATCTGCGGATGGTGTGGACCCGGTCGCTCAACGACGGCAGCCAGACCGGCACGCCGCTCGCCTACCGCGGCGTCATGTACATGCCGAATCCGAACGACGTGATCCAGGCGCTCAACGCCGCGACCGGCGACCTGATCTGGGAGCACCGGCGCAAGATCCCTGAGGACGCGAAGGACTACGTCGGGGGCTTCCTGTCCCAGAACAACCGGAACATCGCGATCTTCGCGAACCTGATCATCGACACCAGCGTCGACGACCACCTCTTCGCGCTCGACGCCGGGACCGGGAAGATGGTCTGGGAGACGATGGTCCTCGACTACAGGGTCCATCCCGCGCTCCAGGGCGCCGGCCCGATCATCGGCAACGGCAAGGCGTTCTCGGGCCGCAGTTGCTCGCCGCGGGCCGGGCCCGAGGCCTGCGTGATCACGGCCCACGACGCGTTGACCGGCGAGGAGCTGTGGCGGCGCCTCACGATTCCCGCCCCCGGCGAGCCAGGCGACGAGACCTGGGGCGACGTGCCGTTCGAGAAGCGAGCCCATGTCGGTTCCTGGATGCCGCCGAGCTACGACCCGGAGCTCAACCTGGTCTTCGCCGGCACCTCGGTCACGGCGCCGGCGCCCAAGTTCATGCTGGGCGGAACGGACAGGACGCACCTCTACCACAACTCGACGCTCGCCCTCGACGGCGATACCGGCGAGATCGTCTGGCACTACCAGCACATGAACGACCACTGGGATCTCGACCATCCGTTCGAACGCCTGATCGTCGACACTGCGGTGACGCCGGATCCCGACGAGGTGGCCTGGATCAACCCGAACATCGAGCCCGGCGAGGTGCGCAAGGTGATCACGGGGATCCCCGGCAAGACGGCCCTCGTCTACTCCATCGACCGGGAGACCGGCGAGTTCCTCTGGGCCCGGCCGACCGTCTACCAGAACGTGATCCAGAGCATCGACGGCGAGACCGGCAAGGCGACCGAGAATCCCGAGGTCATCTTCCACGCCCTGGAGGAGGAGCGGCTCATCTGCCCGAACATGCACGGCGGCAAGGACTGGGAGGCCGGCGCCTACAGCCCGGAGACGAACACCCTGTATTACCCCCTGCGCAACATGTGCATGCCGACGCTGACGACGACCGACCCGAGCGCGTCCCACCCGTACTACGCCCTGAGCGTCCGACACGAACTGGCGCCCGGCACGGAGAACCTCGGCACCGTCTACGCGATCTCCGCCGAGACCGGCAAGACGGTCTGGTTGCACGAACAGCGCGCTTCGACGACCTCGCTGGTCGCGACCGGTGGAGGATTGCTCTTCGGCGGTGACGTGAACGGCCGCTTCAAGGCCTACAGCCAGGAGACGGGCGAGGTGTTGTGGGAAGTGAACCTTGGCGCGCCGGTCACCGGCTACCCGATCACCTACGCCGTCGACGGAACCCAGTACGTGGCGGTGAGCACCGGCATCTCGGCGACCACGTCGAGCTTCCTGCGGCTGACGCCCGAGCTCAAGCCCGGGTTCGCGAACAACCTGTTCGTCTTCGCCCTGGAGTACGGCGGGCCGTAGAGCGGCCACCGCACGGGTACACGTCCCGGCGTCGCGACCGGTTGCGTGCCTACGGAGGCATCCGTTCGACAGCAACACCCTCTAGCAGCTCGGCTTCCGTGACCAACTCGCGGTCGCCGACCGGGTACCCGTTGGCGCTCAGCAGGAAGGCGACGACGTCGATGTACGCCTGGTCGCCGAGAGTCTCGGGCTCTTCGGGCGGCATAGTCGACTCGATGCTCTCGAAGATGTCGCCCAGGTTGAGCCCGCGCCAGCGGAACCGGAACGCCACGCCGGTCAGACCCGGCGCCATCTCGCCGCCGCGCAGCTCCTCGCCGTGGCACTCGGCGCAGTGCTCACCGTAGGCGGCCCGGCCTCGCTCCGCCTGTGCTTCGGTGAAGATGCCGTCGAGAACGGAGGTCGGCGGAGCGGCTGGTTCAGGCTCCGCTGCCGCAGGGGGCGGCACCTCGGCCGGAGCGGGCGGTGGCGCCGTCACGATCGCCGTCGAGCAGGCCAAGGTGGACGCCAAGACCGGTACTGTGACCCCGACCGCAGTGAGGAAGGCCCTTCGGGTTGCCATCGTCGCCAACGTACTACGCGGTCGCCTCGCGGGTACAGAGACCCCGAGCCCGCTCCTCAGAACGACGAACCCGGCTCCCGCAGAAACGCTATCTCCTCCTCAGTCGAAGAGCGGCCGAGGACGCGGTTCCGATGCGGATAGCGCCCGAAGCGATCGATGATCGCCTTGTGCCGGAGTTCGAAGTCCAGCAACTCCGGATCGTCGAGGCTCTCGAACAGCGGGACGGCGGCCTCGTGGATTCGCGGCGACTCGCTGTGCTCGTAGGGCATGTAGAAAAACTGGCGCTGGACCGGCGGAACCGCTTGATCGGCTCCGATCCGCACCGCCTCCTGCGCCAGCACCAGGGCCATTCCGTCGGCCGCGAACGCGCGCGGGTCGTCGCGGTAGAGGTTGCGCGAGAACTGGTCGAGCAAGACGATCTCCGCGAGGCGCCCCCCCGGCGTGTCCCGCCAGCCGTGCAGCTCCCCTTCGATCGCCCGGTCGTGCAGTGCTCCGAACCGCGAGCGGATTCCCGCGTCGAACTGCGGATCGCTGCTCCACCACTGCTCGGAACCGTTCTCTTCAAACCAGAAAGCCAGGATTGCTTCGATCATCTTCACGTCCCTTCAGCGGGGGCGGGGGCACAGGAGAAGCTAGCAAGGAGCCGGCCTGACGGCCGGCGCACCCAGTGTGGTTTATCCTCTACTGTCTCCATGCTGCTTAGAGCGTCCCGCCCGTTCCTGCTAGCGGCGGCATTTGCCGTCTGCGGCCCTTCGGCCCCGCTGTGGGCCGCCGCGGCCGAGCCGTCGCCCGCAGTCGACTTCCAGCGCGACGTCCGGCCGATCCTCTCCAATAACTGCTTCGCCTGCCACGGTCCCGACGAGGCGACCCGCGAGGCGGACCTCCGGCTGGACACCCGCGACGGGGCGTTCAGCCCGCGGCCTCCCGCGGGACGCAGCAACCGGCCGCGCGGTCCCGCGGTCGTGCCCGGCGACACAGGCGCCAGCCTGCTGGTCGAGCGCATCAACCACGCCGACCGACTCCGGCGGATGCCGCCCGAGGTTTCACAGAAGTCACTCTCCGGCGAACAGATCGAAACGCTCACCCTATGGATCGAACAGGGCGCTCCCTGGGGCGAGCACTGGTCGTTCGCCGCCATCGAGCGGCCGGCGCCGCCCGCGGTCGACGACGAAGCCTGGGCCCGCGACCCGCTCGACCGCTTCATCTTGGCGCGTCTCGAAGCGGAGGAACTCACGCCCGCCGAGGAGGCCGACCGCCGCACCCTGGCCCGGCGCGTCGCCCTCGACCTGACCGGCCTGCCGCCCGACCCGGGCACGCTCGCGAGCTTCCTTGGCGACACGGAAAACGGCGCCTACGAGCGCCTCGTCGACCGTCTCCTCGCCTCGCCCCACTGGGGCGAGCACCGGGCCCGCTACTGGCTGGACGCAGCGCGCTACGGCGACACCCACGGCATCCACATCGACAACTACCGGGAGATGTACGCCTACCGGGACTGGGCAATCAAGGCGTTCAACCGGAACCAGCCGTTCGACGAGTTCACGCTCGATCAGATCG
>JAPOVF010000204.1 GCA_026708285.1 Acidobacteriota bacterium | reverse complement strand
TGTAGCACTCACGGCCCCGCATCCGCTGCAGCCGGCACCAGATGTCCGTCTGCACGGCCTCGACCATGTGCCCCAGGTGAATCGGGCCGTTGGCGTAAGGCAGGGCGTTCGTCACCAGAATGCGTCGTCGTTCGGGCATGGCAGTTCTCACGAGCGCGCAGCGCCCGGCGGACCGGGATTATGCAGTATTGGGCCACGTGCAACTTGTCGGCACCTCTCTGCGTCTTCCAGATCAGACGCGCGATGACGACTCCGCACCCATCTTCCGGGCCGAACCCCGACCTGTTCCTGGCCCGCCGCGCCGCCGCCGGCCATGCCGACGCCTGGGCCGAGCTGATCGACCGCTACGGTCGCCGCATCTACAACATCGCCTTTCAGTTCGCGGGCAATACCGCCGAGGCCGAGGACCTGACCCAGGAGATCTTCCTGAAGCTGTATCGCAACCTCGGCCGCTACCGGGGCGACGTGCCGCTCGCCGGTTGGACGCTCCGGCTGTCCCGCAATCTCTGCGTGGACCACTATCGCCGCACCCGTACCGAGCGGCGGACCCTGGTCGTCTCGGAGGAACTGCTGAAGTACCAGGCCGGCGGCATGGACACGGCCGCTCGCGCCGAGCGTCGAGAGCGGCTGCGAATGGTCTACCAGACACTCGAGGAGATGCCGGAGGCGTTCGCGGAGATTCTCATGCTGCGGGACCTGCAGGGCTTGAGCTACGCCGAGATCTGCGCCTTCCTCGAACTGCCCGAGGGGACGATGAAGTCCCGGCTCCGTCGCGCTCGCCTGGAACTGATCCGCCGGATCGACCGCCGGCGGCAGGCTCTCGGCGATTCCACGCCGACCCGCAGCGGGGCCTACAGGTGAGCCGCGAGCGCCAGCGGGGGGCAACGGGCCCGAGGAGGACGCACGCGGAGCGGCTGCCGGGCATCGAAGAGCTTGGCGCCGAGCTGCCCGTCCCCGCCGAACTTCACGCCGGGCTGCTCGAGATCGCCGTCGGCGCACCCTACGACCGCGACGGCGAGGCGCGCGCTGAAGAGCTCGAGTCGCTGGTCGGTTCCGAACTCGAGCCATCGCCGGCGCTCATGCGGCGGTTGCGGGCGATCCCGGCGAGCAACCCGGCTCTCCGGCCCGCGGGCTATGGCGCCACGCCCCGAACCGCCACGGCGCTTGCCGCCAGCTATGTGCTTGCGGTCGCCCTGACCCTCCTTCTCGGCGACCCGGTGGCCGCCGGCCGCAAGGCCGCGACAAACCTCGGCACCGCGACCGGCGAGCACCTGCTCAAGCCGGTGGCCGAAGCCGGGTCCTCGGTCCAAGCAGAAGTCACCAGGCGCCTTGGAGCCGCGCAGAGTCTCTGGCGTCCGGCCGGGTTCGTCGGTGACACGCTGGAGTTGCCCACCGACCGTGTCCGAACCTGGTTCCGAGACGCCGTCGACACGTCGTCCGAGGCCTTCCGCGAACTGAGCGGTCTGTTGACGCCCGGCGCCGACGAGCCACCGCCCACGACGACCCCAAACCGAGCCAACACACACCGGGAGAGGAGTTCGGCATGAACGCCGAACACGAACACCAGACGTCGCCTACCGATGGCGGGGAGACCACCGGCCCCCGAGCGGCAGGGTCCACGGACGCTCCACCACCTCCGCCGCCAGCCGGCGCCGAGCAGGCGCCGCCCCCACCGCCGTCTCAGGCCGCGGCCCAGGGCGGACTGACCGTACGCCACGCCGTGAGCGTGATCCTCGCCCTCTTCCCGGGCCTGGGGCACATCTACAACGGCCTGTACCAGCGAGGCATCGTGCTGTTCCTGCTGGCGGTCGGCTCCATCTTCCTCGCCACGGAGGAGGGCCTGATGGGCATGGTCGTGGCCTTCGTGTGGCTCTTCAACATCATCGACGCCTACCGCCAGGCCTCCCTGATCGAAGACGGCCATGGCCCGGACCTCGGTCTACACGATGCACCCAAACCGCCCGCAACCGGCCAACTCGGCCTGCTGGCCGGCGCGGGCCTGTTCGTCATCGGATTCCTGGCCCTGCTCGACTACACACTCGGCTACGACATCGACCGCGTCTGGGAGTTCTGGCCGGTCGGCCTGCTCGTTGCCGGCGCCTGGCTCATGGTAGGCGCCTACCGGCAGTGGCGCCGCGGACGGGCCGAAGCGGAGCCCGCAGCCGACTGAAGCAGGAACCGCGTCAGCCCGCTCGGTGGAGCCGCGGTCAGTCGCTACAACTAAACGCCCTGAGGTCGCTCTTCGCAGCGGCAGTCCGGTCGAGAGGGTTCTCGTGAATCCAGGGCTCGCCGCCGCCGGGGGGCTCGATCGAGAGATTGAATGCAAGCGTCGTCACCGGCGCTACGAACACCCACCGGTGACCGTTGATCGCACAGCCGTCCAGCACCTTGATCAGCACCTCGGCGTTGTCCCGATTGAAGAAGTACAGAATGGCGGACTGCTCGGAATCCAGACCGTAGTCCTTCACCTCCTCCACGACCGTCTCATCGTCCCTGATGTGCTCGACGCACATGTTGACGGCGTAGCCCCCGGAGAGGGTCGTCACCGGCTGCGGTTCGCAGTCCGCCGCTTCTCCGGTGCCGATCGGCCGAGTGACGGCGACCGGCACGCGTGAGACGGGCTCTGCCCGGGCCAATAGTGTCGGCGCGCCCCGCACCGACGGGGCTCGGGCATCAACGAGATCCACCCCACGAACACCGACACCGACACCGACGCCATCCGCGGATGAGGACAACGCAGCAGATGCCACGCCGCAGGGAAAGGCCTCGACGTCGCTCTTTGTCGTCGCCGTCAGGCCGCCACGCGGATTCCTGTGCTCCCAGGACTCCCCGGTAGCCGTCTCGTCGACGCGCAGGTTGAACGCCAGCGTCGTTACCGGCGCCACGAACACCCACCGGTGACGGTTGATCGCACAGCCGTCCAGCACCTTGATCAAGACCTCGGAGTTGTCCCGGTCGAAGAAGTACAGAAGGCCCGATTCACGTGACTCGAGTCCGTAGTCGACCGCATCCGCCTGCACCGTCTCGCCCTCCTCCTCGTACTCGACGCACATGCTGACCGTGTAGCCGTCGTCGAAGAAGATCTGGGGCGCCGAGGGCACACAGTCCGTGTACTCCACCGCTGGCAGTACAACCGTCGCCGTGTTGCTGGAGGAGCGGCCACCGGCGTTGTAGGCGCGCACGCGGAACCTGTAGCTACCGCCCGGCTCGAGTTCCGTCACCTCCGCGCTCTCGGTGTCGGCCGCCACCCTGCTGTACGTCCGCCAGCCGCCGTCTTGAGGGCGGAGTTGTACCTCGAAGCCATCCTCGTCGTCCGAGTTGTCGGCCCACTGCAGACGCACGGTCGAGTTGTCGACCGCCACAGCCGCGAGTTCACTCGGAGCCGCGGGCTTCGTGGGCCCCGGCAACTGGACGGTGACCCACTCGCCAAACGAGGTGCTGTTTGTTGCGTTGTTGTTGTATGCGCCGATGGCGAACTCGTACAGGCGACCGGCGAGCAGCCCTGTCACGTGTTCTTCCTCGCTATCGGGAGGCAGCACCGAGAACCGCGTCCATTCGCCGCCGACGAGCCGGTACCAGACCGTGAAACCGGCCTCGTTGTGCGCGTCGTCCACCCAGGTCAGATGCACACTGCTGCTGCTCGTCGCCCGGCCCTCGATGTCGACCGGCGGCCAGGGTGGTGGTGGTCCCAGTGCGGCCGGCGCGTGGTCACTGAGTTGGGCCACGTCGTGAATCGTCTCCTGCACGACCCGTTCGTTCTCCCGCTCGCCGGCCACTCCGATCGTCCAACCGTTCGGCGTGTGTCGCACAGAGGAGAAGAACGGTTCGAACTCCGTATCCCCATCCGCCCCATAGCTCATCACCGTGGCGATGCGGGGGAACCGCGTCAGATCGGTGTGACCGTAGGCGAAGGGCATCACCGCAACCGCCGGGTCGATGTTCGTGTTCTCCGGATCGTGGTTGCCACCGAGGTTGTGGCCAACCTCGTGGGCGAAGATATGGAGGGACCACTGGTAACCGCACCTCGGGCCGTTCGACGTCCAACCGTACCCGAACGGCGCGAAGCTCTCCCGGGTGTGGCGCTTCAGAAGAACGTAGGCCCGCCCGCAGGCTTCGGTGACATCGAACGACTCGGCGTTGAAGAGATGGACGAGATCCGCTCCGTGCTCATACCGCGCGCTCGCGGCACGCCCGTTCCACCGCAACTTCAGCAGCGTCGAAACCGGAGTGTCCAACTCGGAGGGAGCCGCCTCCGAGTGGAGCAGGTTCGCAGTGACCGGGATGTCGCCATTCCTCAACACCCGGTTCAGGTAGTCGAAGGCGGCCTGAATCGCCGTCGTCGAACCGCCGACCCTGCTCCAGTTGTCCCGCGCCCCTCTGGTGTGGAAGACGACGATGTCCAGGCTGTCGTGGCTCGATGCAGTACCGACCCTTCGCGGGCGGTCCGCCGACCCCTCCGGCAACGCCGGCCTGTCCGGCTCCGCCAGCGTACGCCCGGCTGGCGGAACGACGGCGCCGGGACAGTAGCCCGGGGACGGTCCACCCGCAGGGGCCAACCGCCCCCAACCGTCGGGCCGAGCCTGGAGATGGAACTTGGAGCCGCCCGGTTCCGCCAGCCAGGCGATCAGGTAGCCGTCGTGCAGGGTGAGCTGGACGGCCTCGTAGTCCACACCGACCAAGCTGCCCGTCCACAGAACGTTCCCGTCACCGCGATCTTCGAACAGCGCGCGCTCCGCCGGCACCGCCCGCCCATCTGGCAGAGTCAATACCAGCCGCTCGGGACCGGAGCGGACCAGGTCCAGATCGACTTCAGCCGGCACTGCTTCCGCGCCCATCTGCGCAACGTAGGTCGCGAACTCCTCGGAAACCGTCAGTGGCAGAGAAACGAGGTCCTGCCCCTGCAGAGCCGCAGCACACCAGAGCGCCAGACCAAGGAGCGACGCTGCACGGCCTAGCGATCGCGCGCTGCTCGAGAAGCCCTCGCCCACGCCTGCAACGTCCTTTCGCAGTCGCCGTTCCACAATCCTCCAGCCCGGGAGAGTCTATACACTCAGCCCGCTCAGGCGGCCAGGAGGATCAGGCCAGTTCGGCCCGCAGCTTGTCGTGCAGGGCGGCCGCGCCGTCGATCATGGCGTCGACGCTGCGGGCGCCGGCCAGGAAGAGTCCCGTCAGGTTGAGCGCCACGCCGTCGAACCCCAGCTCACCCAGCCTGGCGGCGGCCGCGGCGACGCGCTCCGGATCGACGTAGAACGTGCGGTCGCTCTCGTTCCCCGGTCGGGGCGGCGGCGACACCTGGGCCTGGAACTCCAGCGCTTCCGGATCGCGACCGGCGATCTCCGCGTGCCTTCGGATCGAGTCGATCGCCTGATCTCCGCTCTCGAACAACTCCCTCGAGGCAACACCCATCCAGCCGTCGCCGAAGCGTCCCGCACGGCGGAAAGCCGCTTCGCTGTGGCCACCGATCCAGATCGGTAGATCCGCGCCGCGCGGCGGCTTGGGCTCCATCGCCATCGCCTCCAGGCGGTAGAACTCGCCCTCGAAGTCGATCGGGTCCTGACCCCAGCAGGCGCGGAGAACGGCGATCGCCTCGTCCATGCGGCGCCCGCGGTTGTGGAAGTCGTGCCCCAGAGCGTCGTACTCCGATTCCTGCCAACCGACCCCGAGACCCAGACGCAAGCGGCCGCCGGAGAGCGTGTCCAGTGTCGACGCCTGCTTCGCGGTCAAGACCGGATCCCGTTGCGGCAGGACCAGGACTTCGGTGCCCAGCCCGATCCGCGACGTGCAGGCCGCCATGTACCCGAGGGTGGCGAACGCTTCCATGATCGGCATCCTGGCTGGGTAGCGGTTCTTCTCCCGGCCATCGGTGTCGTAGCCCATGACGACGTGGTCGAAGATGTCCAGTTGATCGAAACCGATCTCGTCCACCGCCCCGGCCAGACGGGCTACGGCCTCCGGTCCCTCCCGGTAGACCACACTCGGGAACTCAACGGCGAGCTTCATCCTTCAGGTCTCCTCGTTGGAAGGCGGTGTTTCTACCACGAACCGGCAGCGCTGCGATCAGGGTAGGCGACGCCCGTATAGTCGGCACCCGTCCGGCGTCGTTGCGGCTGTTCATTGTCAGACGCCACAACCTGATCAAGGGAGAGTCATGCTGAGAACCGTCCTCGCCATACCCGCCGGCCTGGTCGTCGGCGGGTTCGTGATCAGCTTCGTTCAGATCGCGGCCATCACTCTGCTTCCCCTTCCCGACGGGGTGCCGACCGACCGCGCGTCGATCGAACCGGGCGACATCCCCGCCGTGAACATGGCGTTGGTTCTCATCGCCTGGGCCGTGGGCGCGTTCGCTGGCGGCGGTACAGCCGCGCGCATCGCACGAAGTGCGAAGCGCCGTCTGGCTCTGATCGTCGGCGCCTTCTTTCTGATCGCCGGCGTTTACAACATGGCGACGATCCCATCGCCGCTCTGGTTCTGGGTCGTCGGCCTCCTGCTGTTCCTTCCCAGCGCCCACCTGGGTGCGAAGACTCTCGGCGGCCCAGACGAACCGTAGCTACCGGATCGACGGCGATCGACGGCGAACGTCAGGCCCCGGCCAGGAAGCGCTGCCGCAGCCTCCTCATGCCGTGCAGCCAGCGGTCGTAGTCCGAGGTCTTGCGCCGCATGTACTCCAGGACCTGCGGGTGCGGCAGGATCAGAAAACGCTCCTGTTCGATCGCACGGACGACGATTTCGGCCACCTCGTCGGCCTCCATCATGCCGTCGACGCCGGCGACGCCGGGGCCCCCCGCGGTCATCGCCGTGCGCACGGCCTGCGGGCAGAGCACGGACACCTTGATGCCGTCGTTGCCGTGGGTGATCGCGATCCACTCCGCGAGCGCCACCGCGGCGTGCTTGGTCACCGCGTAGGGCGCCGAGCCGATCTGCGACAGGAGGCCGGCGGCCGACGAAGTGCTAGCGATGTAGCCCTCGCCCCGCTCGATCATCTTCGGCAGCACGGCGCGGGCGGCGTAGATATGGGACATCACGTTGATCTCCCAGATGCTCTGCCAGCCATCGTCGCTCACCTCGACCCCGCCGCCAGTGCCGATGCCGGCGTTGGAGAAGATCAGGTCGATGTCGCCGAAGGCGGCCTCCGCGCGCGCGACCATGTCCTGAACCTGTTCCTCCACGGCCACGTCGACGGTCACGGAGATCGCCGCCTCGCCGATCTCACTCGCCACCGCCGCGGCACCCTCGCCGTCGCGGTCGGCGACCACGACTCCCCGGGCACCCTCAGCGGCGAACCGGCGGCAAAGCGCCCTGCCAATGCCACTCGCGCCGCCAGTGACGACGCACGACTTGCCCTGTATCTTCATGCGGCTGATCGTAGCAACGGCCGGAGGCGCCGTCCCCTTGGTAGAATCGTGGGCTCGGCGACGGCTCTTCTGTAGTCGCTAAGCCCTTCACTGCTAGGCGGTTATCTGTGCCGCGCCTGAGTCCCACATGACCGTCGACCACCATCCGCTGCACCGTCAACTGCTGAAGGGCCTCGAAGAGGAGGTCTACACCGGGACCCTCGACGGCCACGTCTTGCCGCTCTCGTCACAGGTCAAGGACGCACTCGACGGCTATACGACCGAGCCGGATGGACGCAACGTCGAGTTCACGACCGCCCCGTACCGGAGCTACCAGGTCCTCATCGACCGACTGATGGCAAAGCGCTGCGCGCTCCGGCGCTACCTCGAGGCCAACCACGGCTGCACGCTGGTGCCGGGGGGCGCGCTGTCACTGGCGGATCCCGACTCCTTCTACTTCTCCGACCCGGAGAATCCGTACTATCGGTACATCCGCGACACCTACGGCAACCGTGTCGTCACCGCCTCGACCCACATCAACTTAGGGATAGACGACCCGGAGGAACTGCTGCGGGCCTACCGGGTCCTGCGACTGGAGGCCGCGGTGTTCCTGGCGCTCACCGCCGCGTCACCCTTCCTCTCGGGCGAAACCACCGGCCAGCACTCGACACGATGGCTGCGCTTCCCGCTGACTCCGGAAAGGGTGCCGTTCTTCACCGACGCCAGCTCCTTCGCCACCTGGATGGACCAGCAGCTCGCAAGCGGCGCGATGCAGAACCGCCGCCACCTCTGGCTCGGCATCCGGCCAAACGGACCCGCGACACCCAGGGACCTGGACCGCCTGGAACTCAGGATCTGCGATCGGATCAGCGATCCGTACATCCTGCAGGCGGTCACCGCACTCTACGAAGCTCGCGTGTGGCAGGTGCTGGAGCAACCCGACCTCGATCCGTTGCATGACCGGTCCTCGTCCGAACTCGAAGAGCTGGCCGCGGCGAACGAGCGGGCCGCCGGCACCGCCAGTCTCGATGCCGAAGGAACCAACTGGGTCGATGGAAACACCCTCACCTTCCGGGCGTGGACGGAATCGATGCTCGAGAGTGTCACCCCGACAGCTGGCCGCCACGGCTTCGACGGTCTGCTCGAGCCCATCCGGACCGTTCTGGAACAGGGCAACCCGGCCATGCAGTGGCTGCGGCGCATCGACAAGGGAGCAACTCCCCAACAGGTCATCCAGGAGGCGATCATCGAACTGGCCGCCCTGGACCGCGAGTTCGACCCGAGTTGCCCGCTCGTGGCCTGAACGCGGGCTCAGTCGGCGAGCCTCTCGTACCGGCCGCCGTAGAACAGCAGCGGCTCGGCGTCCCGAACCACTTCCCCCGCCACCACGTCCCCGATCACGATGATGTGGTCGCCGCCAGGGACACGCTCCGCGA
>JAPOVF010000198.1:2537-8832 GCA_026708285.1 Acidobacteriota bacterium | reverse complement strand
GCCCGTCTACAGCTCGCACCTGTTCATGGACGAGAAGCTGAACCAGCTCCTCGGCGCGGCACTGCAGCGCGACGCGAAGCGACACCTCGAGGGAATCGAGGCGTGGCGAGATCAGCGACGTCAGTTGGGTTAGAAGCGCCGACCGAACTGGCTGCGTCCTTTGTACGGAGGACTCCTGGGAGAAGAGACTGGACAACCAAGCGGCCCCAAAACGGCGGTCGCAGTGCTCCCCGGGGCTGCTACTATCGACGCCCGCTCAGCGGCGCTCGCCAGCAGCTGATCCACTGGATTCCGAGTTGCTCGACGCTCGCGCCTCTTGAAGACCATACCGTGGCACAGCAACGAGAATCGCTCGGGCCAACAGTTCACGCTGAGAACTTCGGCCCTATTCGCAACGCCAGGGTTGATCTCCGGCCACTCACGGTCTTCATCGGTCCCAGCAATGCAGGCAAGTCGTACCTTGCCATCCTGATCTATGCGCTGCACCGGCACTTCGGACGCCGACTTCTCTCCGCCCCCCCTTTCATCGGGGATCCCACCTTGGACAAGGGTGCAATGGACGAAGCGGCGTTGCTCCCAACGCTTCGCAATTTCGCTGCCGCCGTTCTCGCTGCCGGCGATGGCCGAACGGGCCCCAAGGAAGCCGCTATTCCCGGCGCACAGGTTTCGGGGATCGTTCGGGACTTCCTGGATTCGCTCCGCCACGCAGAATCGCGAGAGTTGGAGCGTTGCTTTGGAGTCCCCGCGCGCGCTCTCGTTCGCAGAGGAAGCAAGTCCGTTCACTTCGGCTTCTCAACGTCCGACCACGCTACGCCTCTCCACCTCCATCACGAACTCGCTATCTCCTCAAGGAGCGCCAAAACCACCGTCAAGAACTCTCTCTCTACACCCGACACCCTTCACTACAAACTGTCCAGTAGACACGAGCTAGCCCTGTTCGTCGAACAGCTCCATCAGTTTGATCCTGAGATGCGGCTTTCACGCGGCAGCGCGGAACGGATACTCCATCGCTTGCTTCAGTACTTTGTAGGACCGGTACTCTGGCCCCTGAACAACCCGGCCTACTACCTCCCAGCATCAAGAACCGGAATCATGCATGCGCATAGCGTGGTCGTTAGCGCTCTCATCGGCAGTGCGCCCATGGCTGGCCTCCGAGAAGCCGCGCCAACGCCTGCGTTTTCCGGCGTCTTGGCCGATTTCCTCGAGCATCTACTCCAACCGGAATCGCCAAATGTCCGGAGGGCACGACATCGAGCACGAACGCCGGGGCAACGCGACTTCGCCGGAGAACTGGAAGCCCGCATCCTCGGAGGGTCGATCGACCTCCAGCGGGCTGAACTCACGGGCTACCCGAACTTCACGTATCGGCCTGACGGCTCGCGGAGCGTCCTGCCACTCACGGCTTCGTCATCCATGGTCTCCGAACTCGCTCCTGTCGTCCACTATCTCCGCCAGTTTGCCGCCCCGGGGGACATGCTCATCGTGGAGGAGCCGGAGTCGCATCTCCACCCAGCCATGCAGGTGGCCTTTGTACGTCTCCTGTCCGAGCTGGTCGTGGCCGGCATCAGAGTCCTGCTGACTACACATAGCGAGTGGGTGCTCGAAGAACTGGCGAACATCGTGGAGCGGTCCAAGATACCTGCTCAGCATGTGGCGGAATCGGACAGAGTGGCTCTGCCCGAGGATCAAGTGGGTGCCTGGCTCTTCGAGCCCGGCCCAGACGGCTCCGTAGTGAAGCGCATCGACGTGAACGAGTCAGGGCTCTACCCCTGCGGTTTTCGCGAGGTCGGCAAGCAGCTCGAGGAGGACTGGGAGACAACCTCCCTGCGAATCGCAGAAGCCCGGCTCGCCGACCCGAAGACAAGCGAGGAGTCGTGGGACGAAGCCAAGCGTGCCTTACTCGGTCCAGATTGAGCGAAACGCGAAGAAGGAGATCAGGAGAATTGCGAAGCCGATGCGCGAGCGCGTTGTTGAGGCCATCGGAACACTCGCGGAGAGACCTGACCGAGGGTCCCTTCTGAAAGGCGACTTGGCCGGCCTTCGAAAACTCCGGCAAGGCAGCTATCGCATCATCTACGAAGTGCAGCCAGCGCAGCGGCGAGTACTGGTTCTACGTGTTGCCAACCGGAAGGACGCCTACCGGCGCCGCGGATAGCAGAGCCGTAGCGTGGCCCGAGCGTGCCGCCTTCTCAAGACTGGACAGCAACCGACGAAGCGACTCGCCCGGTCCCAGCTTGCGACGCTTGCCGCCAGCCACCGATCACGAGTTCCAGCGGTACGTCTATGGGCTCCGGCGCGCAGTCTACTTCGGAGGCAACGGCGATGTTTACGCCAGACTCTGCGAGGACCTC
Source organism: Acidobacteriota bacterium (assembly GCA_026708285.1). Lineage (GTDB taxonomy): Bacteria > Acidobacteriota > Thermoanaerobaculia > Multivoradales > Multivoraceae > Multivorans. The sequence continues at coordinate 6,481 of JAPOVF010000198.1, read as the reverse complement.
ACCTAGCGTGCCCATCTCGTGACAGGTCTTAAGGAAGAGCCGCACTGCCTCGTCCAGCATGTCCGCTGCCTCCTCAACCGTCTCTCCCTGACTCGCAACGTCCAGTTCGGGGCAGAGCGCGACCCAGACATCTTCTTCCTGCTCGACCTTCATCGACAGGTTCAAACGCAGTCGGAGCATCGTCGTTCACCAGTGTCGTCTTCGGGCCCGCCGACGTTTCGGCACATCGACCGGCCAACTCCTTACACCTCAGTATACGAACGCCGGGAACCAAGCGTCCCCATTTCGTCCCCCTACGACCTTCCTCATGCCTCGCCCAGGACCAGGCCCCGAAACCAATCTGGCGGCCCGGTGTCCGGGCGCAAGGCCACGGCGCCGACGCCGTGCCTGCGTGCGTAGCTCTCCTCAGCTAGCCACCCAAGCCCGCTCCTGAGCCGGGGAACCAACAGCAGAGACGCGACGGGCCGGGCGGACCCCCACCGCAGCGCGTCCCGATAGAGGTGCGCGGACTCGGCCATGCCGGTGAGGATTGACCTTCGGTCGGTTCGGTACTTCGCATCCAGTGCCAGGAAGCCGCTACGGCAGCCCCGCCTCCAGCGCAGGACGAGGTCTGGCCGGCATTCGCGGGACACGGACCACAAGCCGGGGCGTTCGCTTCCCTTCGTTCCTGGAGCAGTCTTCTGGTAGTAGAGGGCGATCTCCAGCCCTCCCTCTCCTCGACCGCGCTGGAACCAGCAGGATTCGCCTTCGCGGCCCACCTCCAGCTTCGGCAGCCAACGCTCCAGAAAGCGCGCAAGCTCGACAAAACACCATCGCTCGTAGACCTCCCAGGTGGGGCTGAGCGGAAGGGGATCCGCGGGATCGTGCGGGGATGTGCCTCGCCGCAGTGCTTCCCACCCAACCCGCCAAAAGCGCGAGTACAGCGGATGCGCCGCAATCGCGGTCAGGCCAGCTGACGTGAGCTCCGGCCGAGGAGCGTTACAGAACGGTGAACGCCGCTCGGCCAGCCGCAACTTCCGTTCGATCCGGGCCAGAATCCTGAGTCGATGCTCCAGACGGTCCCGGAGCGCCGTTCTCGTGTCGCTCTCCGGCTCCTTCGCGGCAGCCTCCACCAGTTTCCTGCTCAGGTGGCGGCACCTTCTTCGAAGCGACCGGAGCAGGTAGAGCGCGCACCGGTTGATCGGTGCGTCCAGGCGCCTCTGGACCGCAGGTACATCGAAACGAGGTTCAGCAGCCGCGCCGCGGTCAACCGCCAGGGTAGCGCAGGCGCCAGGCCGGAGGACCGCGCACGCCTCCGGTTGCCGAACGGCGGCTCGAAGGGTGCGTAGATCGACCCGTCGCACGGCGCGGTGAGGCCTGAACCGGCGGCGCGGCAAAGGGCGCTCGCCGGCTCGCGCTGAATTCCGGCAACGGCCCGGTCCAGGTCGCTCTCGCGCCGTCGCAACCGTTCGAAGAGGATCTGCGGATCGTCGTTCTCGCCGACGGCGCCCAGCTGTCGCCGAGCAGGCTCATCGCCTACGAGCAGCGCCTGGTCGAACTCCGAAATCTCCTCGACCATTTGTTCGAAGATCTCACTTCCCGCCTTCTCAGGGTCCGGGCTCACGTCAAGCCACCAGGTACCCAAAGAGCGATCCGCGGTGTCGATCAGCTCGGCGCGAACCGCCCCAGCGTAGAAGCCGGGCGTCCAAGTCCACATCGGTCCACCGTCGGTTGCGTCCGTGGCGCCGCGGCCCTGGCCAGCGATGCTCTCGGCTCCGACGGGCTGTATCTCCTCGTCGTCGATCAACAGGCGGCAATCGAGCTCCGCCGGCCCGACGAACGTGGCCTCCCGGCGTTCCCGAAAGCCGCGGTTTACTTCCCGCATCTCTCCCGGACCTTGCTTGAGCTCCCGGAGACCCGCGGGGCATTTGACCTGAAACATGACCACGCCGCGGTTCATCGGGCGCGCGTCCAACGACACGGTTGGTCGGCTATCGCCAGAACCGGAAGCTCCCGATCGCTTCCCGGTCCTCGTCCAGTTCCTTGACCTTCCGCGCTGATCGGTGCAGATCCTCTGCTTCCAGTACTTCCAGGCACTGCTTGAGCGCATCGCGAAACCGGGGCGAATCGTCGCCACGCAGCTTAGGAAGAACCTTCGCGTAGATCACTCGGTCCATGGCGCCGTCCAAGGACAGGCCGCCGTTCTCGCGGCCGCGAGCTTCCAGGAAGTGGACTATCTCCGCGATCACCCGCCAGCCGAAATGCAATCGCGCTGACCGAAGCGCCGCCATCAAGTCGCTTAAGAGGCGCTTCAGACGGTCGCGATCTCTCGGAGTCAGCTTGCAGTCCTCCCAACCCGGCCAATCGGCAACCTCAACGTCCCAGAACTCCAAAGTGAACGCTCGGTCGAGAACCTTGTCCGAGATGCCCATCGTCGTCTCGTCCATGTTGACCGTGCCGATCAGGACCAGATTCGCCGGGTAGATCAGGTTCCGGGGCACGCCAAGTGCCCCCCGGACGCCGCCGTTTCCCGGAGCCTCGTCACCGTCCGCCGCACTGCCCGAACACAGCTCCACTCTGCCGCCCCGCTGTTCCATCGCGCTGAGCAGCGGCGCAAGGTACTGTTCGGGGTGGGAGAGGTTCATCTCGTCCAGAATGCACACATGAGGCTCGGACGGACGATCCGAGGCCCTGAGCAGAAAGTCCAGAAACGGCGTGCGTTGGTAGGCACCGTCGGCAAGCGGGTTGGAGTAACCGAGTAGCGGCGCCGGGTCGTGCCAGCCCGGCTGCACCCGCTCGGTGTGCAACCTGCTCCTCTCAGCCTGGTCGTCCATGCCGCCAAGCAGTGCCCGACCGTAGTGGTAGGCGAGTTGCGTCTTGCCGGTGCCGGACAGGCCGGCGAGCACCGCGAAGTGGCGCTGCTCGTCGGCCCACAGGCCGAGATGCAAGGACTCCACATCGGCGGACTCGAAGACGAGGCCTTCCCGGTCGACGGAGTCCTTGAACCGTGTCCAGACCTCGCTGAACGGATCAGGCTTGACTGAGCTGCCCGGTTCCAGCGAGTCGCCCCGCTCGTCCTTTTCGGATTCGTTCAGTCTGGCAGAGAGGAGCGTTGGCAGGTACTGACGTCTGGCGAGCGCCTCCAGCGTCCCCTCGGGCGGCCCCGTCACCTCTTCCAGGCGCTCGCGAATCCAGGAGTTCGCCTTCACGTGGTTCGTTTCGGATCCGTGGCCGCCGAGGGCTCTGAGCACCCGGAAGAGCTCGAGCTCATAGGCGAGCTCGATCAGATCCTCCGGGAACAGCGCGGCCAGAACACGATTCACCATGAAGAGAGGTTGCCATCCGATCGCCTCCTTCGCCCGCTCCAGAAGCGCCTTACGCATCCGCTCGAGGGCCTCCACGCGACTGTCCCTGTCCTCCCGCGCAGGCAGATCGACAGTCACCGTCTCAGCGAACCAAGTTCTGAACCCCTCGTTCTCTATTACCTCGGACATGGGATCGGCCTTGCCCGCCCCCATCTCTCCGAGCGTCTCGTCGAACCAGATCTTCTTCAGGAACTCTGTGCTCGTCCGTTCTTCCGGCGGTGTCGACTGAACCTCTTGCAGCAAAGCAACCCGTGCCTCAAGCCGGCGCGCATGCTTCTTCTTTTGCATCTGGGCCTCGGCCTCATCGCAGGCGCGCCGTAGGCCGTCGTCGCTCTTCAGGTCGAGTTCAGGCATCGTGGATCACTTCTCGCGTCGGCGGGTCTACAACGTGTCTTCACGGATCAAAGCAGCGCGCCATCCTACTGTTCGCCGATAGAGACCTGGCTTCGCTGCCGGGTGCCGCCGGACCTATAATCAGCCTCAAATGCCGCACTTCGAAGACGACCAGCAGGGCGACAGCAAGGTCCTCACGAAGACGAAGACCAAGACCAAGCTGGCCCGTCCCCGGCTGTACAAGGTGCTGCTCCACAACGACGACTT
>JAPOVF010000198.1:351-2527 GCA_026708285.1 Acidobacteriota bacterium | reverse complement strand
ATCGGACGCCTCGCGGCTCATGCTCTACGTCCACAAGAACGGCGTCGGCGTGGTGGGGCTCTATCCGTTCTCGGTGGCCGAGACCAAGGTCGCCGAGGTCGGCAGCCTGGCTCAGCAGGCCGAAGTCCCCCTGCTCTGCACGATCGAGCCCGACACGGGGGACGGCGACGGCGACGGTGGCAACAGTGGCGACGGCGGGGACGACGGCGACGACGTCAACTGACGGCGCGAAGAAGGTACCGCCATCGCTTCCGTGCACATGACCGAGGATCTGCGGCAGTCGCTGCGGCGGGCCATGCTCGAGGCCTCCTCACGGCGGCACGAGTACGTGACGCTGGAGCACCTGCTGCTCGCCCTGTGCGGCGACCCGGTGGGCGCGAAGGCACTGCAGTCGGTCGGCGTTCGCCTGCCCCGACTGGTCAGCGAACTCGAGGAGTTCCTGGAGCAGCAACTGGAAACGCTGCCGCCGGTGCTCCCGGCCGACGCGGCCGACGAGGCGGCAGGCGCCGCGCCAGTCGAAGCGGACGCGGCACAGGACGAGAGCGTCGAGCAGGCCCCGGACTCCGGCGACGAAGGCGAACCGCCTCCCAAGCAGACGATCGCGTTCTGGAGGGTCATCGAACGGGCGGCCATGCACGCCCACGGCGCCGGCAAGAGCGAACTGGACGCCGGCGCGGTGATCGCTTCCCTGATGCGCGAAAAGGAATCCCAGGCGGTCTACCTGCTCCAGAGCCAGGACGTCTCCCGCCTGGACGTCATCCGCTACCTCTCCCACGGCACGGTCAAGCAGAGCAGCGGCCTTCCCGCCCCGCAGCGGGTCGAGCCGGACGCGGAAGGCGAGGAGGAGGAAGAGGTCGAGGATCCACTCGAGCGGTTCGCGTCCAACCTGAACGAACGCGCCGCCGAGGGTTCCATCGATCCCCTGGTCGGTCGGCTCGACGAAGTCCGGGTGCTGTGCGAGACCCTGGCCCGCCGGCGCAAGAACAACCCGGTCCTGGTCGGCGACCCGGGCGTCGGCAAGACAGCGATCGTCGAGGGCCTGGCGCTCGCGGTCCACGAGGGCAACGTGCCCGAGCTGATCTCCAAGGTCACGATCTACGCCCTGGACATGGGCGCGCTCTTGGCCGGAACCCGCTATCGGGGCGACTTCGAGCAGCGGCTGAAGGCGGTGATCGACCGGATTATCTCCGAGCCGGAGCACATCCTGTTCATCGACGAGATCCACACGATCGTCGGCGCCGGCGCCGTGTCGTCGGGCTCGCTCGACGCCTCGAACATCCTGAAGCCCGGCCTCGCCTCGGGCAAGCTGCGGTGCATCGGCTCGACGACCCACGCCGAGTACAAGGGCTCGTTCGACCGAGACCGCGCACTGGCGCGTCGCTTCCAGATGATCGAGATCGACGAACCGTCGATCGAGGAGTCGGCGGAGATTCTGCGCGGCCTGCGCGACCGCTACGAGGAGCACCACGAGGTGAGGTACGCGGACGAGGCCCTGGACGCCGCCGCCGACCTCTCGGCTCGCTACCTGCTCGACCGCCGGCTGCCCGACAAGGCGATCGATCTGGTGGACCAGGCCGGTGCCGCGAACCGCCTGGTGGCCGCGAAGGAGCGCAAGAGCGTCCTCGACCCGGTCGACATGGAGCGGGTCGTCGCCTCGATGGCGAAGATCCCGGAGAAGTCCGTCTCCAGCGACGACCGCGACGCTCTACTCAACCTGGAGGAGGAGTTGAAGGCGGTCATCTTCGGTCAGGACGAGGCGATTCGATCGATCTCGTCGGCCGTGAAGCTGGGCCGCGCCGGCCTGGGTACCCTGGAGCGGCCGATCGGCAGCTTCCTGTTCTCGGGTCCCACAGGGGTCGGCAAGACGGAACTCGCCCGCCAGCTCGCCCAGGTGCTCGGCATCGCCTTCACCCGTTTCGACATGAGCGAGTACATGGAGAAGCACACGGTGTCGCGGCTGATCGGCGCGCCGCCCGGCTACGTCGGCTTCGACCAGGGCGGCCTGTTGACCGACGCCATCCGCCGCACCCCGCACACCGTCCTGCTGCTGGACGAGATCGAGAAGGCCCACCCGGACGTCTACAACATCCTGCTTCAGGTCATGGATCACGCCACCCTGACCGACAACAACGGCCGCAAGGCGGACTTCCGGCACGTCATCCTGATCATGACGACG
>JAPOVF010000198.1:0-341 GCA_026708285.1 Acidobacteriota bacterium | reverse complement strand
GAAGCCGATGGGCTTCGGCGACCGCTCGAAGCTCTCCGCCGAAGCCGCCTCGAAGCCGGCGGTCGAGCGCCTGTTCACGCCCGAGTTCCGCAACCGGATCGACGCCTGGGTCGTCTTCAAGGCGCTTGAGATGGACTCCGTGCGGCTGATCGTCGACAAGCTCGTGGGCGAACTCGGCGCCCAGCTCGACGACCGCAAGATCGCCATCGAGTTGACCGACGCCGCCCGCGACTGGCTGGCCGAGCACGGCTACGAACCGGACTTCGGCGCCCGCCCGATGCGGCGCCTGATCGACGAGAAGATCAAGCGCAAGCTGGCCGACGAGATCCTCTTCGGCAAGC
>JAPOVF010000158.1:8364-8876 GCA_026708285.1 Acidobacteriota bacterium | reverse complement strand
CGGACTGTGCAGTTTTCGGCTGCCACGAATGGGAGATTTACAGTTGCCCCCAACATTTGGGGCCGTATCGCAGTTTCTCGCGGCGTCTTTGTAGGCTATTATCGTTCCCTACGAACATGGAAATCGCCGGAACGACGGGGCCTGGAAGGGGGTGCCTGGGCCGCCACGGCGGCGGCGCTGGCCGGGGGCCGGCCTGGTCAGGGGTTCCCCCGTTTTCGGCGGCCGCGGCGCTTCCGCGGCCTCTGAGAGCCTCGAAACCGGCGACGGCCGAACGGACACCGACGCCATGACGGACCTCGAGCGGACCTCCAGGCACGCGGCCGCCTACGTCGCCGCGCAGTCCGAGGCCGCCCGGCCGTGCGCTCCAACCTGCGCCGGGCCGCCACCATCGCCGCCGGGCATCCCGCCTCGTGGCGGCGCTAACCCCTGGCACCGAACTGGACCTTGCCCCTGCCCGTGTGGGGGGGGGGGGGGGGGGGGGGGGGGGGGGGGGGGGGGGGGGGGGGCGGGGG
>JAPOVF010000158.1:788-8354 GCA_026708285.1 Acidobacteriota bacterium | reverse complement strand
CCGCCCCCCCCCCCCCCGGGCCCCCCCCCCGGGGCGCGGCCCCCCCCCCGCCCCCCACCCGGCCCCCCCCCCCCCCCAGGGCCCCCCCCCCCCCCCCCCCCGATCTGACACTCGCATAGTCAGATTCCGTCAACGCGGCAGCGGAGCGGCCCGTGCGCTGCGGCATCGACGATCCGGTCCGCTTCCGGCGCCCCGGTTGCGCCGACGACGCCGGCAGGGACCGGCGGGATGTCCTCGACGTTACGAACGCGAGCCATTACCAGAAGGAGACGAAGATGAACCGACTGACTCGACTGCGCCCGGTGCTGCCGATCCTCGCCTTGGCTGCGGCGGCGCCTCTGGGCGCCCAGCAGGGGCGGGACCTTCTGGTCCCGGAGGAACCGCTCGGCGCGCTGGGCGAACACTCCGTCCGCGACGTAGTCATCTATGAGGCCGGCGACATTTCGCTGGTCGAGGCGGCAGTCTCCGACCCCACCCGAGTGGCCTCTGCCGCCACGACCGAGTACAAGTACGACGATGGAGACACGCACGAGGCCTCCTGGCTGGTGGCGAACAACGAAGACGTTCACGAACAGGAGTTCGCTCAGCGTTTCCGACTGAGCTCGAGCGGCACCGTGAGCTACGTGACGCTCTGCGTTGCCAGACGGGAAGATGCCGGCAGCAGCAATCGGCTGCCGTTCAAGATCACCTTCTACAGAGATTCGGGAGGACGCCCAGGGACGGAGCTCAACGCGTACGACGGCAGAGTGACAAGTCCGTCAAGCGGAGCCTTCGAGTGCTTCAAGTTGACAGGTGTCGTCGCTGGACAGCGGCTTAGCGACGGTGACACGTGGCTCGGTGTGTCGTGGCAATCCTCAACCGGCATGGGGATGATGGTCGACGACCGCTCGATCGGCAGCACGAAGCTCAGTGTGCGGGCCCGAGTAAGCGCGAACTCGAATTGGATCGCCTGGCAAGATCACCCGAAAGCGTCCATCAAGGTCTTTCTGATCCGCCTGGGCGTGGATCACGGCGGTGATACGCCTCCACCGCCGGACCCCGAACCTCCGCCGGTTGAGGTTGCGCCATGCGATGCAGCAGGCGAAGGAATCAACCTGCTTGGATACCAAGCCTTCATGTGCATCGTGGCGAGCGGGGAGGTTCACCAGTTGCTTGCCCAGAAGCTGTCGGACAAGGTGGCGGTGTTCGGGAGCCGAAGCGACCCCAAGGCGATGATTAAGGTGGTGGGCGGCTGTACGTGGGGCGCGATCGCGGCCGTTACGACGGCCCGCAAGTTGCAGATCCGCGTCTACAACACGGCCAACGGGAACGAATGGGAGCACAACCACAACAGGGGCGGCTTGGCACCTTCGGGGTACTCCGGGAACGCGTTGTGCGACGAGAGTGACGAAGACGACGCGTCGGCCCCCGATCTCGTCGTGTCGAGCCCTTCGGTCAGCGACGGCAGCCCGAGCGCGGGCGGGACCTTCACGCTTCGGGCCACCGTGCGCAACCAGGGCGACGGTCGGTCCGCGTCGACCACGCTTCGCTACTACCGTTCGTCCGACTCGGGCATCAGTATCTCGGACACACAGGTCGGCACGGACGCTGTCAGCGCGCTTTCCGCCTCGACTTCGAGTTCCGAGTCGATCAGCCTGACCGCTCCGTCCAGCGCGGGAACGTACTACTACGGCGCCTGCGTCGACTCCGTGTCCGGCGAGTCGAACACCGGCAACAACTGCTCAAGCGCCGTGCGTGTGACGGTCAGCGGTGGCGGCACGTCGGGAACGAGGTACAACGTGGGCGATGTCATTACGACGTTGCCCTCCGATTCGTGGAGTTTCAACGGCGCGCTCTTGGCGTGTTCCTTCCTCATCTCCGGTGGCAAGACGAACGTGCAATGTCAGCGGAACGGTTTCGTCGAGAGGCTTCCCTACAGATACACCTGCGAAGCAAGCTCTTGCCAGATCGATGGCAGAAGCGTAACGCGAGGCACTTGGTTGGAAACCAGAAGATGAGGGAAGTCCTTGCGGGACGCGCGAAATCGGGACGCTCCCGCCGGGAAGCAGCCGGGTTGGGCGAAGGAGGCAAGATGAAGACACCGAAACCTGCGCACCTGGCCTACCTTGCGGTGCTCCTGGCGCTCGCGGTTCCCGCCGCCGGCATCGCCTACGTCATGCCGACCGACGAGAGCATGGTGGATCGGTCGCCGCTGATCGTCTTCGGCGAGGTTCTCAACGTCCGTCCGGGGCTGGAGGGCGCAGGCCCGACGACGGAGTACCTGTTCCGTATCGAGGAGGTGTTGAAGGGCTTCCTTGGCGGTGGCGCGATCGAGGTTCGGCAGTCGGACTGGGTCGTGCCGTGGCGCGCCGATTTACCCCCCCCGCGGAGACCGCCGACGCTGGCCGAGGGCGACCGCGTACTGCTCTTCCTGGAGGACGAGGACTCAGGCACCCACGAAGCCGTTAAGTACTCCCTTGGGAGGTTCCGGGAGATCGAGCGGGACGGTCGGCCGCAGTTCTTTGCCGGCGCGATCCCCGCAGGCGAGAACTGGCGCGGCACCTGGCAGGCGCCCCCGGGGCGGCCAGCCGCGGCCTTCCGAGACGCCTCGCGCTTTCGCCGCTGGATCGTCGATCGAGTCGCGGGTATCGAGAGGGCCGCCGACTACTTCTGGAGCGAGCCGGTGGCGGCGCCGTCGGCGGACCGACCCGGCGCGGCCCAGACAAGCGAACTCCTGGCAAGTGACAACGCGGCCAGGACCTCCTCCTGCAGCGGAGACACATGCCTCCTGCAGGGAGGACGCTTTCGAGTCAAGGCCTGGTATCCCAGTGGCGGCTCCAGCCGGCCGGCCGGAGCCGTAGGAGCCGCCTTGGGCGGCTCCGCCGGACTCTTCACGTCCGACAGCGGCAGCTCGGAACTGCTGGTCCGGGTCGTCAACCGCTGCAGCACGACGGGCTACTGGGAGGTATACGCCGGGGCCGCGTCGGACGCGGACTTCCGCATCGCGATCCGTGACACCCGGTCCAACGAACTCGAGTGGTTCCAGGTGCAAGCCGGGTCGGCCCTTGCCGCTTTCGGCGTGCTCTCCTGTGCGTCGGGCGATGCCGGAACCGCGACCGGAGGCCCTGACATGGACTCGGGCAGCCGATGCAGCGGCGTGACGTGCCTCCTGCAAATGGGAGCCTTCCGGGTGAAGACCTGGTACTCGAGAGCCGGCGCCCCGAACCGGCCCGCGCCGACGGTGGCTGTCAACCTCGGTGAGTCCGCCGGACTGTTCACCTCCGATAGCGGCCATTCGGAGCTCCTGCTTCGGGTCGTCAACACGTGCAGGGCCACGGGTCACTGGACGGTGTATGCCGGAGCCGCATCGGACGCGGACTTCCGCATCGCGATCCGTGACACCCGGTCCAACGAACTCAAGTGGTCCCGGGTCAGTACCGGGCGCTCCGTCGCCGATGCCGAAGCGTTCCCGTGCCTTGGAGGCGACCTTTCGATCTCCGAGCGGGCGGCGCTGGCGGCCCTCTACGAGGCGACGAGCGGTCCGAACTGGACCGACGATACGAACTGGCTGACCGACCGGCCGCTCGACGAATGGCACGGCGTGACGACGGATGAATCGGGCAATGTGGTTCGGTTGGACCTCTCTGGCAACTTCCTGGTTGGCAGGATCCCGCCGGAACTGGGGGGACTTGGGCATTTGCAGCGCCTAGATCTGTCAAGCAACGTGCTGCTCCAGGGTCGGCTGCCGTCGGAGTTCTTCGACTTGACAGACTTGGAGTACTTGACCCTGAGTTGGACGGGACTAGGCGGCCCCCTCCCGCCGGCGATCGGGCGGCTTCGCAGTCTGGAGTCCCTGAATTGGCAGGGAAGCGGATTGACCGGGCCTATCCCCGGGGAGTTGGGGAAGCTGATCAACTTGCGCTTCGTTTACCTCGCCGCCAACTACCTGTCGGGGCCGCTACCCCCGGAGCTGGGCAATCTGGCCAATCTGCGGGTTCTGGATCTCACTTGGAACGAACACACCGGGCCCGTGCCTGCCGAACTGGGTCGTCTGTCTTGGCTCGAAGCGGCTTTCCTTGATCGGAATCACTTCACTGGCTCGATACCCCCTGAACTCGGCGACTTGACGAATCTCCACATGCTGAGTCTCGAGAAGAACGAACTGAGCGGCGCCATTCCCGGGACACTCCGTAGCCTGTCCCGTCTCTCGTCCCTGGAACTCGGAGGCAACGGCTTCACGGGCTCGATCCCATCCTGGTTGTCGACTCTGGGCGAACTGCGGCGTTTGCATCTCGAGGACAACGCGCTGTCGGGTGGACTGCCGGACGAGTTCGGGTCGTTGACGAACCTCACCGATCTTCGGGTCGGCGCCAATCCCGCGCTCTCGGGCCCGGTGCCGGTGAGCCTCACGCGCCTCGACAACCTGGCGAGCTTCAAGGCCGGAGGTACACGCCTGTGCGCGCCCCCGGATCCCGAGTTGTTGGACTGGCTTAGCCGGATTCCCATTCAACGGCTGGCCCGATGCGAGCCCGCCCAGGCGTATCTGACCCAGTCCGTGCAATCGAGGGAGTTCCCGGTGCCGCTGGTGGCGGGTCGGCCTGCGCTCCTTCGGGTGTTCCTGGCTCAGGAGAACGGCGACGGCGCGAGGATGCCCGAAGTACGGGCCACGTTCTACCTCGACGATGCGCGGATACATCGTGTGGACATTCCGGCGAGCAGTGCGCGCGTGCCAGCGGCGATCGACGAGGGTTCCCTGACCGGCAGCGCAAACGCCGACGTACCGGGCAGCGTGATCCGGCCGGGGCTGGAATGGTTCATCGAGATCGACCCCGGCGGACGTGCCGGAGCCGGGATCCGGCGGCGGTTACCGGAGCGCGGGCGGATGGTGGTGGACGTGGTCGAGCTGCCGGACTTCCGGTTGACTGTGATTCCGTTCCTCTACGAGTTCAGGCCAGACCGGACCATTCTGGAGATCACGGAGGAGATGGCGGCTGCGCCCGACAAGCATCCGGTGCTCGCGGATACGCTCGCGCTTCTTCCGATCGGCGAACTGGAACTCAATCTACACGCTCCGGTTCTCACTTCCACCGATGACGGTTTCGGTGTCCTTCAGGAAACCGAGATGATCCGCCTCATGGAAGGACGGCCCGGCGCGTACTACATGGGTATGTTGACGCCCGTTCGGCTCGGGCTCCTGGGGGTGGCGCGACTCCCAGGCTGGTCGAGCTTCTCGCAGCCGCTGTCGCGCACGGTGGCTCATGAACTCGGACACAACCTGGCCCTGGCCCACGCACCGTGCGGAGGCGCGGCCGGTCCGGATCCTCTGTATCCCGACCCCACGGGAATGATCGGAGCCTGGGGATACGACCGCGATTCGGAGAGCTTGGTTTCTCCGTACACACCGGACCTGATGACCTATTGCAGGAACCACTGGATCAGCGACTACCATCTGGCGAACGCTCTTCGGCATCGTGTGAAGTCTGAGAGCGTCGGTACGACCGGCGCCATGGCTCGGTTCGGAGAGGTCAATGGGCCGGACGCCAGGAGCGTCAGGAGACGGTCGCTCCTCGTGTCGGGCGGTCTGGATGTCGGCGGGAGCCCGTTTCTGGAGCCGGCGGTCATCGCCGATGCCCTGACGTCCCTTCCACCGCCGGGGCGCGACTACGTGTTGAGGGGGACGACGGAAGACGGGAGCTTGGCGTTCTCGCTGCCGTTCGACATGCCGGAACTGCCGGACCTGGACGACGGGCGCTCCGGCTTCGTCTTCTCGATCCCCGTGAGTTGGGAGGGAGCCTTGGAAGGAATCAGTCTTCTTGGCGACGACGAAACGGTCATCCTCAGCCAGGACACCGACCTGCCACTGACCATTCTGCGCGATTCGGCGACCGGAGAGGTGCAGGCCATCCTGCGCCGACCGGTGGCCGAGGCGCTCGATCTCGTTGGCGACCGCAGCCTTGAAGTCGTGGCGAGCCGAGGTCTGCCGGCGGAACGCTAGCCCGCACTCGGCTAATCCGAGCAGCATGACACTTCGCCGCCCCCTGGGGTAAAGCTCCCTGGGGGCGTCCCTTGGCGTGTCGAGGATTTCAGGCCAATGGGCTGATCTGAACTTGCCGTGTCTCCGGTCTCGACGCTTACGGCGATTGTCCGGCAGTACTTCGGGGGGAAAGTAGAGGAGGAGGCCCGCAGGACGGTCGTAGAAGCGGCCTGCCTTGCCTTACAGGATGTTCACTTCTTCGTAGTCGCCGGGTTTCATCCTTGCCGCGGCCGAGGCCACCTCCTCGACTCTTCGTCGAATCCTCGGCCACGAAGTCGTGAGAAGCACGAGCACTCCTAGGCGCCGGCCAGAGAGCTCTTGTTCGTATCGGAGATGCTGATCCGTCGTGATCAAGAGATCGAAACCAGCCGCCTCCGCTCGATCGAGGAGATCACCGTTCCGAAGATCAGACCAGCCTCGTTCGAACGCCGTATCCACGGAATGTCCCGGCAGGTGGCGTCGAAGAGGCGCAGGCGTCCCTTGGTCGAACAACACCTTCACGCCGACGGCCGGACCCCAGGACTCTCCGCTCGAGGCAACACGGCCGCCGACAGCGACTTCGCCTCGAAGTCGAGGACAGCCTCGACACTCGCCGGATCGACTCCCGGGAACCACTCAAGAAACTCTTCGACGGAAGCTCCGTCTCGCAGATTCGCGAACAGTGCGGCTACCGGCACACGACTGCCACGAAACACCCAGGCACCACTGACCTTGTGCGGGTGCTGCTCAATCGCAGTACATCTCTGCCAGTCCACGATGAGTTCCCTTTCGGCCAAGAGACGATAGCAGCCGTCCGCGGCGGCGTGCCCGGTCGTAGACTGCCGCGCCGGGGCGGTCCGGCTCGATCTAGGGGCTACTTCCGGCCGGACCGCTCCACCTCGCCGCCTGGAACGGGTCCAGGGCCTCACCGCCGCCACGGGGACCGGCACAGCGGCCGTGCTTCAGGGGCCTGGAAGGATCGATCGCGTGCTCCTGGACCTCTCAGGGCCTCAGACCGGCCCCGCCGCGACGACCTCCACCCATGACCCCGGACCTCGAACCCACCTCCAGGCACGGTCGCCACGCGGCCGCCTACGTCGCCGCGCAGTCGGAAGCCGCGCGCCCGGCCGTCCGCTCCAACCTCCGACGCGCCGCCACCATCGCCGCCGGGCATCCGGCGGACTGGCGGCGCTACCCCTGGCACCGCGCCGACGCCCAGAGCCTCGAAGCGGTCAGGAACGGACTCGCCGAGCGGTACCGGCCCGCGACCGCGAACGCCAGCCTCGCGAGCGTGCGCGGCGTGCTCCGCCGCGCCTGGCAGCACGGCGACCTGGGCCGCGCCGACCTCGAGCGACGCCTCGACGCGCTCAGAACGGTCAAGGGCGGGTCCGCGCCGGCCGCGGCCTGACCGGCCGGGCCATAGCCCGCCGCGTGGAACTGCGCAGTGAGCAGGCCAGGATCGGGCGCTTTTCGCCGCATGTGCTGAGATGGACGTTTGCGACCCTGGCGCTCGACCAGGGCGACGTGGCCACCGTCGCCGACCTCATGGGGCACGCCAGCCTCGACACGACCAG
>JAPOVF010000158.1:0-778 GCA_026708285.1 Acidobacteriota bacterium | reverse complement strand
ACCGACGCGGAGAGCGGGCCAAGAGGGACGCCATGGCGGCCATCGCCGTGCCATCCGCACAAACGGCGGCGCGGTAGGACGAGAATGCCGGCGTCTGACGGCGAGGCGCGCCCGAGCAGGACGCAGCGGGCTTCCGAGGGGGGCTACCACACCGGAAGGGCCGATCGCGTGTTCTAGTTCCGCTGCCTTGGCGCTTCTGGTACGAAGCGCTGTTGTCCGCCGGGCCGTTCAGAACCTCGCCGGAGCCGGGGCGGCGCGACAACCAGTGCCGGCGCGGACAGCGCCGGACTCCGGGGCCTCGATTCGCATATCGGCCACTTGGAGGGTAGTTGTTATGGTCCGCCGCCGTAACGTCGGCCTGGCTTCCACCAGCGTCGAATGAACCACAAGGAGCAATCCTCTTGTTACGCACTCGAATCGCTTTGATCGCGCGCGCCGGCCTCGCGCCTGCCGCGCACGCTTCGGAGTAGCCCTCACGCGGCGGATCCTCGCGCCCATGCCGCTTCGCGAACACGATGTAGCCGAGAACCGGGCCCCTAGGCGCTGGCGACGGTTTCGCCGGCAGGTCCTCCTTTCCGCCCGACGCCGGCCATCGCTCCGAAGTGCGGACCTGACCTGGCGCGACCTGCTTGATCGCAAAGGCACCCTGATCGTCAGCATCCGAGCGGGTGGCCTGGGCGATCGTGACGAAGTGGCCGCGGCCGCCCTGATCGACACGACCGGAGCAGCGCGGTTCGCGGCAACGATCCAGCCTGACGCTCTCGCCTGGCCTACGCTC
>JAPOVF010000125.1 GCA_026708285.1 Acidobacteriota bacterium | reverse complement strand
CGGCCGCCGCCGGAGGTGATCCGGTTGCAGCCGGGGCGGACGGCGAAGGGCTTCGTAGGTGAAGCCGGCGGTGGCCTCAGGGTGGCCGGAGCGAGCGTCTGTGCGTCATGGCGCGACCCGAGCCTTCCCGACTGGTTCGGAACCCTGCGCCGCTGCACGAACAGCGGCGAGCGGGGCGCGTTCGAGCTTCCGGGTTTGGCGGCCGGGAACCTCCAGGCGACGGCGGAGGCGCCCGGTTTCGAGACGGACGCCCGCACGATCGAGCAGGGCCGGCGGGCCTCGCGCGTCGAGTTCGAACTCGTCGCCAGCGAGCAGTCGGTTGATGAGGCGCCGTCGGCGCCGACCTCGGCCGGCGCAGTCCGCGTCGAACTCGTGGGCGCCGCCGGCGAGCCGATCCGGAACTTCACGATGCGGACGAACGGAGTCGGCCGGATGGCCGGCTCGTCGCACGGTGTCGATGATGCCGACGGTCCGGTGGTGGTTCCGATCCGCGCTTCGTTTGCGGGCGATGCCGCGGTCGACCTTTCGTTCCGGGCCGAGAACTACCTGGAGTCGCCGCTCGTTCGGGTCGCACCGATCCCCGGCGGCGAGATCGAACTCGGCCTGATCGCCCTCGAGGCCGGGGCGGTCGTGCAGGGGCGGCTCTTCGACGCGGTGGGGGCGGAACCCGCCGCCGGCTGCGTGGTCGAGCTCCTCTATCCGGGCCCGGGCGCCATC
This sequence comes from Acidobacteriota bacterium, assembly GCA_026708285.1. Classification (GTDB taxonomy): domain Bacteria; phylum Acidobacteriota; class Thermoanaerobaculia; order Multivoradales; family Multivoraceae; genus Multivorans. The sequence continues at coordinate 8,162 of JAPOVF010000125.1, read as the reverse complement.
GCGGCCCTGATGATGAGCCAACGTCACCTGACGGTGTCCGATGCCGACGGCCGGTACCTGCTCGGCGGCCTCGGGGCGGGCCGCTATCACCTGCGGCTGCAATGCCCCGGAGCGCCGGTCACGGATCGGCTCGTCGTGCTGGGTCCGAACGAACTGGCCGACCAGGGCGAGTCCTGGTTGAACACGGGCCGGCCGGTCGCCGTGCGTGTCCGGGGTCTGGGAGCCGGGATGGTCCGCCTGCTGGACCGGTTCAGGGAGATCGAGAGTCCGATCCTCGAGACGGCCCTACGGTCACCGGCACAGGCCGGGGCAGGCCGAGGTGACGATGAGGACTCGACGGTGCGGGCGGAGTTCCTGGCGGTTCCCGGCCTCTACAGGCTGGAGATCGTCGACGGGGCCGGCCGCGTCCGCGTGTCGCAGGAGATCGGGATCGACGAGGGGCCGGCCGACGTGCAGACGGTCGACGTGGCGCTTGCGACGCGGTCGATCCGCAGTGTTCTGGCGTTGGACGGGCGCCCGGTAACGGGGGGCAACGTTGCCTTCGGCAGCGTCTTCGAGCCATCCCGGAGCACCTTCAAGATCCAGCTTTCCTCGCAGCGCCGCGGCGGCCCCCAACAGAGCCGCATGCTGGGCGTTGGAAGCCCGCCGGTGCGCGCCACGGTTGGCGCGGACGGCTCGTTCGAGGTCGACGGCGTTGCCGACGACCTGTTGTGGATGACGTGGTTCGCCGGCGACGGCAGCTACCTCGGACGGTTGTGGCCGGCAGAGCCGGTCCCGCGCATGGACCTGACCGGTGTTCGGGTGACCGGCTCGCTGCTCGACGTGAACGGCACGCCGGTCGGCGGCCAGGTTTCGCTGATCGGAGACCTGAGCCGCGTCGTCGCCTTCGCGGAGGCCGGTGACGACGGCCGCTTCGTGCTGCCGCCGGTTCCACCGGGAAGCTACCGGCTCAAGGGAAGCGCCGGCGTGTCCCCGAGCCGTGCTCGGGAGGGCAGGAGCAGCCTGGCGGGAACGGCGGTCCAGGATCTCGTCATCGCCACCGAGCCGCCGGTTCACCAGTTCCTGCGTGTGGAGGAGGCGGAGCCCGGCGTGCTCGAAGTGGAACTCAGGCGGTCCGACGGCAGTCCGGCTGGTGGCATCTGGCTCAACTTCGTCAATGCGGCGGGCGACGTGGTCGGCGGCGGTCTGGCATCGGCCGGCGGGCAGAGAACCCGGAATGTGCCCACCGGGAAGGTGAACGTGGTCTGGAACGACGCCGCCGCCTGCGCCGGCGGCGTCGGATTGAACGTTGAGGCGAATCGCACGTCGACGCTGCGGGAGTCGCTGCCGGTGGGCCGCCTGCTCGAACTCCGGTGCCCGGCCGCCGACTGCGCCGGCGAGCCGCTCTCCTTCCTCAGCGTGACGACCGAGTCCGGCGCCGAGATCGCGAGCCACCTGACAGGCGCCGGTGAGGCCGTGCGGTTCTCCGAGTCCGGACGGCTCGGCCTCGGCTGCGTGACGCCGGGCTCGTACGACGTCTCGTTCTGGGCGGCCGGTCGCCGCTGGGGCGCGGAGGTCAGGGCAAGCAGCAGGGGGGCTCTGGAGGAGCCGGTGGTCGTGAACGGCCGGGAGGCTGGACTGTAGTCCGAGTGTGACATCTGAAGAACGGGAGCCCAGCGGTTCCGCCCCTCAGGACCGGGCTGTTAGCGTCCACGAATGGTCAGGCGGTTCCGTGTGGCGTGCTTGGCGGCCATCCCGTTCGTCCTCTCGTCGCCGCCAGCGACTTCTCAGGAGCCTGTGTCGGCCGTCGATCTCCTTCGCGAGAGCCAGTACGACCTCTCGGAGGACGGCATGGCCTTCCTGCTCGACGAAGCGCGCCAGGCGGCGTTCTTCCTGCTGGGCGAAGTCCACTTCTCGAACGAGATTCCGGAACTGCTGCGGGAGTTGTGGCCCGACCTGTGGGCATCGGGCTACCGCCACGTGGCGGCAGAGATGAGTCCCTGGATGGCGCGTCGGGTCGAGTTCCCAGCCGAGGGTGAATCTGTGCCGCCTTTCTTCGGGTTGTGGACGGTGGCAGAGGTCGAACTGGTGACGGGTCTCAAGGAGGACGGCGCGGCACCCGTACTCTGGGGAACTGATCTGGAGGTGCTGTCGCCGCACCTCGTCGTGCGGGCCCTGGCCGCTGAGCATGCGAACAACCCGCACCTGCAGACGATGGTCGAGGCGACGGCGGGCGGGTACCGGCGGAGTCTGGCACCGGCGCTTGCAGAGTTGCTAGCGGAAGCGGCCGGAGTTCAACCGCAACTTGCGGGGAAGCTGCACTCCTTCGTGAACCTGGCACATACCTTTGCCGTGGAGGCGGATCGTCTCGACGGCAACAGGCTCAGAGCCTCCGCTCGCCGCGAAGAGGCAATGAAGGAGCTGTTCCTGAGTCACTACAGGGCGCATGCGGCAGACACGGGCGCCAGGGTGCTGGCGCGACTGGGCCGGAATCACCTGCACCGGGGCATCGATCGCCGCGGCGTGTCGACACTCGGCAACTTCATCGCGGAGGTGGCCGCTGCTCGTGGGCTGTCGTCGTTTCATGTGGCCGCCTTTGCTGCCGGCGGCCGGATTCGCGCCGGACTGGCGACGGTCGACGCCGACGAGACATCGGGCGATTCGGTATTCGAGCTGCTTGCATCGCTGGCTCGCCACCAGGCGACGGTGTTCGATCTCCGGCCGGCGCGACCGGCGCTGCACGCGATTCCGCTGAGCAAGCGGTCGGCGGCGGAGCGGAGCCTCGTCTACTGGTCCGATTCGTACGACGCGATCATCTGCTTCCGTGAGGTGACGCCGCTCCGGATCGGGGCGCGCTGACGCGCGGAGTTTCGCGGTCGTCGTTCGGGTTACTGGGCGCCGGCGAGCAGGACTTGCAGCACTTGCTCCGGCTGGGCGAAGTCGGTCGCGCCGCCGAACCGGCCCACTTCGCGGCCGCCGCGGTAGACGATCGCCGTCGGCAGGCCCTTCACCTCGTTGCCGGTGACTTCCGGGTCCTCCCAGCCGGCCGGGGGTGAGGCGAGTCCGTAGTACTCGAAGGTGAGGTTGGAGCCTTCGAGACCGGCCTCGACCTCGAGCAGGTTGGGGAGTACCTGCTTGCAGACGCCGCACCAGGAGCCGAAGTAGACGCGCACGCGCGCCGGTTCGGCCTGGCGGAGTGCGGCCATTGCCGCGACGTTCGGTGCGAAGGCGTCCATGCCGGCGCGGTAGCCGGGTGAGTGCTCCAGCAGTTCGCCCAGGGTGCGGTCGCCGACCAGGGGCGGCCGGGGAAGAACCCGAACAGCCCGGTCCTCGATGGCCAGGGAGATCCCGGTTTGGTCGGCCTTGGCCTCGCCGACGTACGACTTGGCCGGCTCGGCGACCACGTCGTAGCCGGCGCCGGCGGCCAGGAGGTCGGTCGCCGGCAGGCGATCCACCACCATGGTGCGGGCCCACAGCAGGACGGGTTCGCCCAGGGAGTCGCTCAGGATCAGCATCGCGGCGGCTCGCTGGGACAGGTAGAGCCTGGCGGCGGAGTCGGCCTGTCCGTCGATCTCGAGGATGTAGTCGTCGATCGGCAGGAAGGCGCTGAGCACCGGGTGGGCGGTTGGCTGCGCCGCCATCGGGGCGGCAGTGGCCAGCACAAGCAGGGCGCAGAGGAACGCGATCGTCCGGCGGCTCGTCACGGCGGGGGATCCTAACCTAGTGGTCAGGCGACTCTGGAACCGGCGGGCCGTTCGTCGAGTTGACGGAGAAGCTGAGCCGCACGCGTCTTCGCCGTGGCGATCGTGCGTTCCTTGACGTCCTCGTAGCCGCGGATCGAATCGGGAAGTTCCGCGGCCTCGACGACCAGCGGAGCCGACTCGGCGTCGAGCCGGTCGATCGCCCGCTGCAGGAACTCCCGGTACCAGTCGAACAGCCCTCGCTCCAGCCGGCGGTGGCGGGTCGCTCCGAAGATGTCCAGCGCGGTGCCGCGCAGCCCTCGGGCCGCGTACAGCATGCGGAACATCGACCGCGACCAGGCGCCGAGACGGATCTTCCGCTTCCAGCCGAGCCGTCGCAGCGTCGGCGGGTGGAGCAGAACGCGGCGGCTGACGGAGCCCTCGTAGTCGCGGGCGACCTGGTCCCAGGTCGGATCCTGGAGCCACAGGCGGGCGACTTCGTATTCGTCCTTGACCGCGAGCAGCTTGAAGCCGTAGCGCGCCGCCGCTTCGCGGACTCCCGCGTGCCCCGGCAGCCTGGACTCCTCGGCCCTGGCGACTTCGGCGACGAATGCCAGGTAGCGCTCGGCGACCACGGTGCCCCCGTAGAGCAACAGGTCGGCGACCCGCCCGGGCAGGAGACGATCGAGCTCCCCTCCTCGTGGCGCCGCGGTCAGAAGGCGTTCGAGTTCCGGCCCGAACTTCGGCGCCCAGCGTTCGATCCGCCCCTGCGCCGCTTCCAGGGCGCTGGCCGCAGTCTGCGGTGCCGGGCCCTGCAGCCCCGCGGCGCGCCGGAACCGCTCCGGGTCGGCGACGGACAGGCGACCGTAGCGGAAGGCCTGGATGTTGTCCTCGACCGCGACGCCGTTGGCGCGCAGCGCCTGTTCGATGAAGGGCGCCTGCAGCGGCAGCAGGCCCTGCTGGTAGGCGGCGCCGACCAGAAAGATGTTGCCCGTGACGCTGTTGCCGAGCAGGCGCTCGGTGGCTGCCTCGGCATCGCCGAAGTAGCTCCGGTCGGCGTCGGTGAACAGGGCCAGGCGCTTGCGTAGCTCGTCGAGGGGGGGCATTCGCGCGGCGCTGTCCGTGATCACGGCGGCCGGGCTGATGCCGGCCGTGTTGGCAACCACGGCGGTCGTCTCCCTGGAGAACCGCTTCAGGTTATCGGGTGCGATCGTCGCGAGCAGGTCGAAGGAGAGCGCCAGGTCGGCCTCGCCGTTGCCCAGCTTGTTGGCGCGGGCGATCGGCTCGCGGCTGAGCAACAGGTTCGAGACCACCGCACCGCCCTTCTGCGCGAGGCCGGTCTGGTCGAGGTGGATCGCGTAGCGACCCTCGAGCAGCGCGGCCGTGACGAGGATCGCGTCGACCGTCACGACGCCGGTGCCGCCGATGCCCACGAGCAGCGCCCGGAACGTCGCGTCGTCCGGCAACTGACGGTTCGGCTCCGGCACTTCATCCTGGCCAAGCGGCGCTGCCGCGGCACGGCGGACCGGCTTGGTTCCCTCGCCCAGATCGATCGTCATGAAGGCGGGACAGTCCCCTTCGATGCACGAGTAGTCCAGGTTGCAGGACGACTGGTGGATCTGGGTCTTGCGGCCGTACTCGGTCTCGAGCGGCGCGACGGACAGGCAGTTCGACTTCGCCGCGCAGTCGCCGCAGCCTTCGCACACGGCGGGATTGATGTAGACGCGCTGGCTGGGCGTTTCCTGGATGCCGCGCTTGCGCTCGCGCCTCTTCTCGGCCGCGCACTGCTGGTCGTAGACGACAGCCGTCGGGCCCTTGATCGCCCGGAGCTCCTTGAGCACCTGGTCGTAGTCCTTGCGGTGCCGGATCTCGACGCCGTTGTCGTCGCGATGGGGAAAGCGCTCGAGATCCTCGGTGACCAGGACGACCCGCTTCATGCCCTGGAGCTGAAGCTGCTTCGCCACGCCCATCGAACTGAGCAGTCCGACCGCGTCCTGACCGCCGGTCATGGCCACCGCCGAGTTGTAGAGGATGCGGAAGGTCATGTGGAGGTCGGCGGCGATGCAGGCCTCGATCGCCTTGCTGGCGGAGTGGGCGTAGGTGCCGTCGCCGACGTTCTGGAACACGTGCTCCTGCTCGGTGAACGGCGCGAGGCCGATCCAGCAGGCGCCCTCTCCGCCCATCTGCGGCAGCCAGCTGACGCCGCGGTCCATCCACATCGCCATCGCGTGGCAGCCGATGCCGCCGCCGGCGATGTCCGACCCCTCGGGAAGCTGGGTCGACGTGTTGTGGGGGCAGCCGCTGCAGAAGTAGGGCGTTCGCGGCAGCGCGGCCGGCAGGTTCGCGGCCAGTTCGGCGGACTCCGCGCCCGCCCGCAGAACCGCCAGGTTCGCGGCCGGGACGGCGCCGGGCAGCCGCTGTTCGAGATAGGCGCCGAGGATCCGGGCCATGTCGTGGCCTTCGAGCTCCCCGTGCATCGGGAAGAGCGTTTCGCCGCGGGGCGTCTCCTTGCCGGCAACCAGGGGCCGGTCGGGCAGGTTGTAGAGGACCTGGCGGATCTGCGTCTCGATGAAGCCGCGCTTGTCCTCGACGACGATGATCTCCTCAAGCCCTTCCGCGAACTCGCGCAGACGCCGCGGTTCGATCGGCGCGATGCAGCCGAGCTTGAGTACGCGGATGCCGAAGCGGTCGAGCGCGGCCTCGTCCAGCCCGAGGAGCTGGAGGGCCAGTCGAAGATCGCGGTAGGGCTTGCCGGCCGCGACCAGACCGAGGCGGTCGCCGGGGCTCGCGCAACGAATGCTGTCGAGGCCGTTGGCATGGACGTACGCCAGCGCGGCCGCCGTGCGCTCGGAGAAGATCTGCCGCTCGAGTTCGATCGAGTAGGGCGGCAGCAGCCGCATGTCGAGCTGCTTCTGGAACCGGCGACCGCCGATGTCGAGCTCGGGCAGGACCGGCGGTGCGGTCCGCGGCAGGTCGATCACCGCGCCGCCGTCGGCGACGTTCGTCACGATCTTCAGAGCGGTCCACAGGCCGGCGTACCGGGACAGGGCGATCCCGTGCAGGCCGAACTCCAGCACCTCCGCCGGATCGCCCGGGTAGAGCACCGGGATGGAGAGGTCGAACAGGCTGATCGTGCTGTCGCCGGGGATCGTCGAGCTCTTGCAGGCGGTGTCGTCGCCGGCCAGCACCAGGGCGCCGCCGTACTTGCCGGTGCCGATGAAGTTGCCGTGGCGGAAGGCGTCGCCGGTGCGGTCGACGCCCGGCGTCTTGCCGTACCAGATGCCGACCACGCCGTCGAAGCGTTCGTGGGGGAAACGTTCGAGGAGCTGGGCGCCATAGATCGCGGTCGCCGCCGTCTCCTCGTTGATGGCCGGCTGACAGACCACGTCGTGTTCCGCCAGCAGCCTATGCGCTCGCTGAAGCTGCTTGTCGTATTCGCCCAGCGGCGATCCGGGATAGCCGCTGATGAAGGAGCCAACCCGCAGACCGGCTTCCCGGTCGCGACGGTGCTGGTCCATCGGTAGCCGGACGAGAGCCTGGATACCGGTGATTGCGACGCGGCCTTCAGAGAGCGTGTACTTGTCGTCTAATGAGAAGGCCGTCATTACCCCCGAGTCTATCGCGCCGGGGTGGGGACTGTCCGGCGTGGGGTCGCCTTGTCGTGCCTGAGAGGCCCCGGAGCGCTCAGCCGCTGCGGACCGACTCGAACCACTCCCGGCCGGAAGCCGCGGGCCGGCCGCGGACGATGGTCCGCTTGATCGCTCGGATGCCATGGGCGGGATAACCGGCAATGGTCTCGGAAAGTTCCCGCGCCCGGTCGAGCACGGCATCTTCGGCGACGACTTCGGCGGCGACGCCCATCCGGACGAGTTCGGGGCCTGTGTAGCGCCGGCCGACGATCGCCAGCCGGGCCGCCACGCTCTCCGGATGGCGCAGGCGCAGCCACGCCATGTTCATCGGCGCCGCCATGCCCATCTGGATCTCGCCGACGTGCAGGAAGGCCCGTTCGCCGGCGACCAGAAGGTCGGCGGCAAGCGCCAGGGCGGAGCCGGCGTTGATCGCGAAGCGCTCCAGCGCCACGACGATCGGCTTCGGGCAGTCGTAGAGCGCCGTGTGGACATCGAGCCAGAGGCCGCTGAAGGCGGGCATCCAGTCCGGCGGGGGATCGGCCCGGAACTCCCCGAGATCGAGGCCGGAGCAGAACGCGCCGCCGGCGCCGCGGAGCAGCAGGACGGCGACCTCGTCGTCTTCGGTCGCCGCGACGATCTCCGCGTGCAGGCGTCGCGCCAGCGGCCCGGTCACGGCGTTTCTGCGGGCGGGCCGGTTCAACACGATCTCGGCGACGCCGCCCTCGCGGCTCGAGAAGACCGGATCGTCGGACGGGGTCACGTCAGTCGCCCTGGGCGTCGACGAACCAGTCGCCCGGGAGTGGCCGCCCTTCGTAGAGTCGTCCCTGGAAGCGCCTCATGCCGTGCAGCCAGCGGTCAACGTCGGTCGCCTTGC
>JAPOVF010000233.1 GCA_026708285.1 Acidobacteriota bacterium | reverse complement strand
CGGTTCGAGGCTGAGGCACAAGAGCGCAGCGGACTTCCTGGCCAGCCTCGGCCCCCGGCCGGGCGAAGCTCCGAGAGGTCCGCTGGCTCCACGACGCATGTGACCATGGTCATGACCATGGCCTGAATCCGTGATACGGTCGGCGGCACCATGGAACGGACGATCAAGGCTTCCGAGTTCAAGGCCACCTGTCTCAAGCTGATGGACGAAGTCGCCGAAACCGGCGACGAGGTCGTCATCACGAAGAACGGCAATCCGGTGTCGCGGCTCGTGCCGTACCGGGAGAGGCCGAAGAGCCTCTTCGGCTGCCTTCGGGGTGTCATCGAGATCAAGGGCGACATCATGTCCCCCCTGGAGTGGGAGTGGGACGAAGAGCGGAAAGTGGCCCTCATCCTCGGCGAGGATCCCGACTGAGGGACATAGCCGTCATTGCTGCTCCTAGATACAAACGTTCTCATCTGGCTCACTCAGGGCAACCGGAGGCTCGGCGCGAAAGCTCACCGCGCGGTAGATGAAGCCTTCCTTTCGGGCAATGCCGCGGTGTCCGCAATCTCGTTCTGGGAGATCGCGATGCTGCTTGAGAAGGGTCGCGTCGAGATCGGCTGGGCCGTGGAGGCGCTAAGGGGGTACCTGCTGTACCACGGCCTGAACGAGATTCCGGTCGATGGCGACATCGCGATGCGAGCGGTCTTTCTTCGCGATCTTCCCGCCGACCCGGCCGACCGGATCATCGTGTCCACGGCTCTCGCCGGTCACAGCCTCGTGACAGCCGACCGCGAGTTGCTGGCGTGGCCTGGGCAGATGCAACGGCTCCGGGCGACGGAGTAAGAGGCAGGAGCGAGGGGGAGATACAGACCTAAGTAGACGGAGCGCCCGATGAGCGCCGCTCCGCTGACTGAGTCTTCGACTTCTGGAGGCCAAGCACCCTTGGCTCGTCGGGTCGTACGCTGGCTGATTCAGGCAATCACTGGCCAGCGCTACCGCTCTTGGAAGGTGAGGAGGCGCGACGCGAGGGAGACCGTGGCGCGGATCCATGAGTTGATGGCGGCGATGGATCGACGCCAGGCGGCTCGACATCGGGTTGGGCGACGAGATCACTGACGATGTCGATCAGTCGCGAGACGACTTTGTTGGTCGCCAGGAGGGCTTCGTGAGTCTGCCCCGTGTGGCGATTCGCCGTCAGATGGATGCTCTCGCCCAGAAGTTCTTTCATCTCGTCGAACTGAGATTGCAGATCAGACTTGACTGTCTCCACAGCGTTGCTCGCCGGCTCGCGTCAGTTCACCCACTCGCGGGTCTCCCGAAACGGCCGGTCGGGGTCGATGTGCTTTGCGGCGTCGATGATCCAGTACGCGATCTCGCCGAGAAGCTGGTGGGTGTCAATGTCCGTGTCGAGGGCCTCGACTCTCACCCGAACCTCGCCGGAGCGGACGGTCAGGTGGACGCCATGCCCCACATGGATCTCCTCGGCGGCCTCGATCATCCGCACGCGGTTCAGTTCGATGTTGACGAGCTTCGCGGCCCATCCTTCGGCCGACGGTTCGGGGATGTCGAGATCCCGGAGGTAGTCGAATGTCGATTCGGCTGCAGGCGTGTTGGTCACTTCTTTTCTCCTGAGGGAAGGTGGTTGATGCTTGTGGCTAGGGGGTGGCGTGGTCGTGGGAACCGCGCTGCCCCCGCTTTGTCTTGATGGTAGTTGGGCTGCCGCCAGCAGGTCCAACGTGGCGGGCTGTCCGCAGAAGGAGCCGTGGGCCTGCTACGCTGTCGCGGTCACACCAAGGCGTGTGGGTTGGCCCAAGAGTCGGGTCGCCCGCCGAATGCAACAGCCGGTCACACGGTTCGGGGTAGCTCCCCGGACTCGGCGAATACGCGGGACTCCAGCCCACGCGCAGGTGTGACAACGGCCCGGCACCAATCCAGGGGCCGGAGCCCTCCTAGGAGGGAACGACCCATGAAGGAGTCCCCAAGCGCGCTGGTCGCGGCGGCGCTGCCCGTGTTGCTCCTGGCCCCTGCGGCATCTGACGGGCAGGAACCACGCCAACCAGTAGCGGCCCAACAGTTCGAGGGTGCGTTGTCGTTTCGCTCCATGCGGTGCGGAACCACTCACGCGGCACCAGATGGCCCGCCGCGGGTGATCGACTATTCGGTTGTCGAGGCACCACCCGGAACCACGACCGAGATCGGAGTCCTGTTCGTCTACACCGACGACCTCGAGGGTTCGGTCGTTCGGTCGGGAGTGCACGAGTGGGTCACAACCGCCAACGAGTTCTTCGACAACGGCACGTCGGGAGTGAGGCTCAAGGTGGCGGGCGTCAAGAGTGCGCCCGCGAGTGTGAGCAGAGCCTCATACGAGGATCTTCTCACCACCGCAATCAGGGCCGACCCGACGATCGAGCGCCAGCGCGACGAAGTCGGCGGCGATGTCGTGACGGTGGTTGCGCTGCGGAGCGACAGCGCTCCCTGGCTCGGAACCGCTCGACTGTGGCACAGCGGATGGACGGTCGACGAGATGAAGCCGCAGGCGTACAGCGTGGTCTTGATGGATCCTTCTTTCGACCTTGAGTTCCGTCGGGCCGAAGGTCTGATTCTCGCTCACGAGATCGGCCACAGCCTCGGTGTGGCGCATGACCGACAGACGTTGCTTGATGCGTACGAGGCGGATCCGGCCAGAAACACCCATCCAGACGTGTTGAAGAGGTGGCTCTGGGATCCGACTGGATTCGGCTACGTGAATCCTAACGAGCAGGTCGGCCAGTGCCTAACGTCATCGTGCTACCTCGGCACCGTCATGTCGTACGCCGACTGGTTTCTGAAGGGGTTCTCGCGCCCTGATGGAGAACTGCCGGTCTATCTCGCGGAGCACGTGAGCATGGATGCTGGCGACCACACGACGAACGCCGACCGAGCGCTACGACGGACGGCCGCCGCGGTGGCGGACTTCTATGCGAACCCGAGTACGGCCGATCCAGAACCGGATCCTGAGCCACAGCCGGACCCTGAACCCACCACGCTGTCAGCTTGTCGCGGTGGCACTTGCCTATTGGAGGATGGTCGCTTTCGGATACGGGTCCGTTACTCGGCTGTCGGCAGTACCGAGACCGCGCGAGGACTGACGGGCGGTGAACTCACGCCCTCAGGCGCGATGTTCCGCTTCGACGGTGAGCGTCCCGAACTCATAGTCGGCGTCATCGACCGTTGCGAGACCGATGGCTACTGGTCGTTCTACGCCGGGGCCGCGACCGACACCCCCTACGCAATCCTGATTCGCGACACCGAAACGAACGAACTCAACCAGTACGGCACCGGACTGGGTTCGTCGATTCGCGACACTCAGGCGTTCAGGTGTCAGTAAGCGATGCCCACACAAGGCCGGTTTCGCGGCTGCGGCTTCGTCCTCGGGGCCATCGGGATCGGCCTCATGGCCTCGATCGTCCTCGTGACGGTAGCGAGCAGACTCGCGCCGTCCGAGGGTGACTCGCCAGGCCGAGAGAGTCGCGAGACGAACCGTTCTGCCAGTTCCTACACCGTTCAGCCGGGCGACACACTGTCGTCGATCGCGGCCCGGCACCGCACTACCGTCGCGGCGCTCGCGACCGCGAACGGCATCGCGGACGCCGATCAGATTGAGGTCGGACAGCAGCTTAGGGTCGACGGCAAGGCGCGGCCCGCATCCGCGAAGCCGAAACCGCGTCTGAGAACACGGCCGGCCGCGCCGAAGCCCCGCCCCAAACCGACTCGGAAGCGGAGTCCAGTCGAGGAACCGGACGCTCTCATCGCCGACGACATGAGCGACGTGATGGTCGAGTCCCTGGTCGCGCTCGTGAGGCTACGTGGCTACCGGTGCGACTCTGTGTCGGGTGCGGTGCCGTCGGTGTTCCGGGCTGGCAGGTTCACGCTCAACTGCAACCAGTTCCGCTACGCGTACGTGATCGAGGACCGTGGCGGCCACTGGGTCGTGAGAGTGAAGTAGAACCGGTGAGGGCCGCAGTTCGGCTGCTTGACACGGACTTGACATGGGGGTGTAGACTCTCGCTCCGACTTCTGCGGAACAAGGGTTCCACAGAGATCGCGTGAATCAGGACCGTGTGCGGGGCGTGTATGCGCGTGCCAGAAGCCGAGTAAGCCCTAGCTCCTCGACACCGGTTTCGTCCCGGTGAATCCAGAAGCAGATACAGGAGGGCAAGAGCCGTTGGGCCAATGGCCGGGCGGTTCTCACACGTAGTGGCAGTTCCGAAGAAGGTCACGTTCAAGTTCAACAAAGACCAGGACTATCGACGCATACCCGTGAACGGCGCGTGGGGTGGTCCAACGCCTAGGGGAGATGTCTGGGTCGAGCTTTTCCATGAGTCCCAGGAGACACCGCCGAAGACTAGCCGCAAGCTCACCGACGACGGCGTCATGAGCGAGGAAGAAGCGAGAGCAACCGTAGAGAACAAGAACTACACGCGAACGCTGTTCGTCGGCATGATGCTGCGGCCTGAACACGCGGAGAGCATCGGCAATTGGCTCCAAGAGAAGGCGCGTCAAGCGCGGGATCAAGAAGCACGTGCTCAGGAGGAGGCTGAGAATGAACCAACTCACTGAATCTACGACAGACGCCTTGCACGCCATGCGACTTGTCGGGTCATCGTCTCACCATGCGTATCCGACTCTGTCGCATCTGCATTTCGCCGTTGTCTATGACGACGAGTTTCTAGTCGGACCAGAGTGCACCTCTGATCCGTCGCAGTCGCCATTACTCTCTCTCGATGGAAGCGCTACCGAGGAACGTCCTTCCGTCGAGCACACCTACATTGATGATCTCCGGGACGGCTGCTATGAACTGCTGCTTCCGATTCCCGTTCACATACGCCCAGTCGACGTTGGCGAGTTCGAGGCGAGCTTTGATGAGGCCAACATTGCCATCGGCGGAACGGACAGGCAAGACGCTTTGCAGGCGCTAGTCTGCGAGATTCTGGACACGTTCGACGTCTTCATGGACGCGCCTCGTCTCGGACCAGGACCAGAGAACCAACTCCAAGTCCTCTGCACGTACATTGCCAGGGCCTAGGATTCTTGATCGCGAGTCAGCGCTCGCGATCGCGAAGAAGCTCGACGCTGACATCGACACGTCCCGCGGCAAGCACGACCGCGCCATTGTCGAGCTTGACGGGGCCGTCGTCGCCCGTTTCGGCATCAGGCGTGGGAAGCGGGACGGACACGGGCACATCCCGAAACAGCTCAGCGTGAGCCTGCGCGAGGCGCTTGAGCTTGCGCGATGCCATCTCTACAAGGCCGACTACAAGATGATCCTCGGTGAAAAAGGCCTTCTGCCCGATCAGCAGCAGAAGTCATCGAACTAGCCCCAGACTTCAAACTGACGCACCACCTAAACTGACCCGCCAGACCCTCGCCGCGGTACACTCTGGTGGATGAGACCGTCCGACGAAGCCGCGACCGAGACTCGGCAGACCAAGAAGGTCTACAAGGCCAAGTACGGCGACGCGACTCCCGAGCAGGTCGCGGCGGCGCTCAAGCAGCCTCGGCCCAAGAGGCGACAGCAGATCAAGGAAGCCAGGCGGTCTGCGGATTAGCGCCTGACGGTAACCCGTTCGGCATGATGAGGTCGCGGTAGCGGAGCCGCCTGCAGACCATCCGCTCGGCCGCCTCCTTCATCCGGTCGAGCGTCCCGAGATGCCGGACGTTGTGGCGCCACGTGAATTCGTTCAGGTAGCGGTGCAGGTGTTTGGGCGAGAGCTTGTGGTAGGTGCCCTTGAAGGCCCGCTTGAAGCCTGACCAGAAGGACTCGATCGTGTTGGTGTGGATGTCGGTGCCGGGGCGGACGTACTCGCCCCGCGAGTGTTTGACGGTTCGGTGGCGGTAGGACTCCATCAGGTCCTCGTAGCCGCCGTGGTCGTCGGTGAAGACCCTTGAGGCGAAGCGGACGTGCAGCCTCACGAAGTGCGTCAACGTGAGTGCGTCGTTGGATCGAATCGGTACCGCGACCGCGCGGCCGTTGCGCTCGATCGCTCCCACCACGATCGTCTTGCCCCAGTTGTCGGCGGCGGAGTACCGGCGCCTGTCGCGCCGGTGCCTAGTTGGCTGCTTGCCACCAACGAACGTCTCGTCGACCTCGACGGTACCGCGTAGCTGGTCGCGCATCGCGCTGGTCTCGAAGCCCTCGCGGATGCGCTGCTGCATGAACCAGGCGGTCTTCTGACAGACCCCGATGTCCTTGCCGAGCTGCACTGACGAGATCCCCTTCGGGGCCGTCACGTCCAGGTAGATGGCGTAGAGCCACTTCAAGAGCGGAAGGGGCGATTTCGCCATGATGGTTCCAGTGCGGAGGCCGAAGTAGCCTCGACACTCTCGGCACCTGTACGGCATCGTGGGGTGCTTACAGGCGTGCGTGTCGTCGCCGCCACAGTGCGGGCACCACTTCACGCCATCGGGCCAGAAGACGCTCTCGAACCAGCGCGCCGCCGCTTCCTCGTCGGGGAACCGGCGCGCCAACTCGAGCAGCGTCACGGCGGACGGGTCTGCCATCTCAAACGCTCTCGCGAAGGGCTAGGCGGCGTCGGCTAGTGGGTGAGCGGATCGCCGTGCCGCAGCCGTTCCAGCATCTCCAATTCGGCTGGGTCTACGTCCGGTTCAGGTTCGTAGTTCTCGTCAAGTTGATACTCGCCGCGTCCGACGCTCTCGAACCGGGCAGACGTGCTGAGGAAGTGGTAGAGCCTCGTACTGGCTCGGCCGTCCCGCGGTAGGATGGCCGCCTCCTTCATCAGTTCGCGGGCTGGCGTGCTCTTTATCCGGCCATCGTTTCGCTGGGCGATCAACACCGCAGCCTCTTCGACGCTCATACCTTTTATCTCGACCGCCGTGACATGCAGATCTACGGACTTTCGAGCACGCTTCCGCGTCGGACGCCGGTACTCCAGTGTCGCCATGATGGCGTCGCGATTTGCGACGAGACGATCAAGCCGTTTCTGCAACTGGTCGATCTTCTTGTCCAGTTTCTCGACGTCCTGACGAAGCGCGGTCTCGATGACGGCGTTGGTGTCTGTCTGGTTCATGTGATTCCTCCATGGTGCCGCGGCTGTGTGGTGTTCACGCCCATGCGACCGTCCGTTGACGTGGAACCGCCTGCTCGCCAGAATCTCAGGCGGTCAGTGGTGGATGTCGGGGCGGCTGGTTTCGAACCAGCGACTTCCTGATCCAGAATCAGGTGTTCTTCCACTGAACTACGCCCCGTGACTCACTACTCGGTTCTTTGGTGAGCCCAGCGCGGGAGTCGAACCCGAAATCCTAGTCAGATCATCCCCTTGCAAGGGGGCGGCCGGCTACCCGCCGACTTCACCGGGCGACACCCATGGTACCACGGCGCGACCCGCAGAAGGCGGGTCGCGCCGCCTCGCGTCCGCACACCTATAGCGGATTCGCTACGGTGCTACTGGCCTTGGCCGTTGCATCCAGCGGGATGGCGTCGCCGACGAGACGACTGTCGGCTCCGCGTGCGCCACGACCGGAGAAGTGGGCCGCTACGCAGCAGCGCCCCGGTTCGCTTTCTCCGAGCGGTCGACCGCCACCATTCCAGGGAACAGGACTGGCAGCAGAACCTCGCGGACGAACTCCTCAACCGTGATTCGGCGACGGTTCTCGTCCACGAGACAGGGCTTTCCGGTGGTGCAGTCGAGCGCCAGGCACGCCACCCTCTTGCTGGTTTCTCGGTTTCCGTCCCGGCCGTGAAGGGTCGTCTCCGCTTCGACGCGGCTCTGGTTACGGAATGGGTCCGTGGCACCGTCCTCGCCCTTAGCCACAAACCAGACCGAGACTCCGCTGATCTGGCTCATCAACGGTCCGTTGGCATGAAGCTCTACCGAGAATCCTGACGTAGTTGCGAGGTGCTTCACTTCCTCACTCGTCCGCGCCGGTCCAAACGATCCGCGGCCACCCGCCGGCACGACGCCCCGTGAGTCTGTGGCTTCGGTGGCGACTGCCCGCATCTGTTCCAGTACCGACTTCACCGTCCAGGCTTTGCAGTCCTCTACCCACGAACCTCCGTTGCTCTCGCTCATCTCGTGCTCTCCTTGGCGGTTCCGTCGACCGGCCGCGCACCCTAGCGAAGGTCGGCGCACGGGTCCAGCCGCTCCGGTTCGCCAACGGGTTCGTCTACTCGGGTCAGTATCTCCCGAGCGAGGAGGCGCGTGCGATACTCGCCGGCTCGATGCGCTTGAGTCACCCCTGGACGAGCCGGGTCGCTGCGGGGGCCCTATCGCTCGCTGCCATCGCGTGCGCGGTCGACACGGAACCCCGCCAAAGCACACCGGCAGCCGTTGGCGGCAGCCAGGACGTACCCGCCTGGGCCGCCGACGTCGTCATCCACCGCGATGAGTGGGGAGTGCCCCACGTCAAGGCCTCCACCGACGCCGCGGTCGCCTTCGGCTCTGCCTGGGCACAGTGCGAGGACCACTTCTTTCAGCTCGAGGACACCTACATCAAGGCGCTCGGGCGCTACGCGGAGGTCGTCGGCGAGTCGGGCTTCCGAAGCGACCTCGAAGTCGCGCTCTTCGACCTGGTGGGGACCTCCCGCCGCGACTTCCCCGACCTGCCCGAGAACATCCGCCGCATCGCCGAGGCCTTCGCTGCCGGCTACAACTACTACCTGGAGCGGCACCCCGAAGAGAAGCCGCGCCTGCTGACCCGCATGGAGCCCTTCCACGTGCTCGCCTTCGAGCGCTACATGATCCTCGGGCGGCTGCTCGGCGCCGCCCACGCGCCGCGCGGCCGGCTGCCACGACTGGCGGAGGAACTGGCCGCGTCCCTGGGCTCGAACCAGTGGGCCGTCGCCCCGTCGAAGACGCGCGACGGCAACGCCATGCTGTTCATCAATCCCCACCAGCCCTGGTACGGCTCCGGCATGTTCACCGAGATGCAC
>JAPOVF010000068.1:7061-8961 GCA_026708285.1 Acidobacteriota bacterium | reverse complement strand
GCATCGCCACGGCGAGCCACTGTTTCGGCTGCACGGCGGGCCAGGGCAGCAGCTGCACCGGCGCTCTGGACGGTTGAACCGTCCACCTGAGCCGGAACGACGCGGCAACAAGCGGGCTTCCTGTTTACGCCTTAGTTGCGCTATGATGGTCTCTTCCCACTTCCACGTCTCTTCCCGTTCCGTTTCACGGCGCCGTGACTTCCCTGCCCGCAGCCCTCACCGACCCGCAGTGGCCGCGGTCCCTGGTGCGCCAGATCCGGCGCGGGCGGGATCTGGTGAGCGGCGACGACCCGGCCGGAATCCATGAAGTAGAAGCCGACGTCTTCGCCACGCGGCTTGCGGATGTCGACCGACTGCTGGACGGCGGCATCTGTCGTGGACAGACGATCGAGCTGGTCGGCCCCCGAAGCAGCGGCCGCTTTTCGCTGGTGCTGGAGATCCTGGCCGGGGCCACCGAGGGCGGTGAATCGGCGGCGCTGGTCGATCTGGGGGATCACTTCGATCCGCAGGCGGCTGCGCGCGCCGGGGTCGTCCTCGAACGGCTGCTCTGGGCACGGCCCAGGCGATTGAAGCAGGCGCTGGGTAGCGCCGAGGTGCTGATCGGCGGCGGCTTCCCCCTGGTCGTGCTCGACCTCGGTCTACCGCCGGTCCCCGGCGGCCGCGGCAAGGAGTCAGCGTGGCTGCGGCTGCGGCGCGCGGCGGACGACCATCAGGCGGCGCTGCTGATCGCGACGCCGTACCGCGCCGGTGGCACGGCGCCGCAGAAGATTCTCGATCTGGGAGCGCCGGTCCGCGCCCTATGGGCGCAGGCCGCGCCGAGAAGCCCACGCTTGCTCGACGGGCTCGTAACCCGGCTCGAACTCGCCAAGTCGCGCGGCGAACGGCCGGGCGCCGCGGCCGAAGTCGAGCTGCGCGTGCTCACCGGCAGTCTGCGGCGCCCCCTGCCCGGCGCGCCGCCCCGGCGGACGGAGAACCGCCACGCCGCCGGTACGCCGGTCGAGGTTCTGCGCCGTGCCGGGTAAGCGAAAGACCCGCATCGCCTGCCTGAGGACCACGTTGTTTCCACTTGCCGCCTACCTGCGAGGAGCGCCCGAACTCGCCCGCGAGGCGGTCGTGGTCCACGAAGGTCCGTCGGCGCGGATCGTCGCCGCCTCCCGGCTGGCACGGCGAGCCGGCGTGCGGCCGGGGCTGACCGTGGCCCAGGCCCGTAACATCGAGTCCGGTCTGGTCTCTCGCAGCCGCGACCCGGAGCGCGAGCACACCGCGCAGGAGGTGCTGCTCGAGATCGCCGACGCCTTCTCGCCCCGGGTCGAGGACGGCGGCGAGGGCATGGTCTACCTCGATCTGGCCGGCATCAGTCCGGCATCCGCCGGGAACGGCGCCAGGGGACGGGACGAGACCGCCGCCGGCACGTTGCTGCCCCCAGGCGCCGGCAACGACGAGCACAGCCTCGGCCAATCGATGATGCGGGCCATGGACGCCGCCGGCCTCCCCGGCCGGGTCGGCATCGCCGGCAGCAAGCTCGCGGCGCGGGCCGCGGTCGCCCTGGCGCGCTCGCCGAACGTGGTGGCGCCTCGTAGCGAGGCCCGGTTTCTGGCGCCGTTGCCGCTCAAGTCCCTGTTCGAGGGCGGCAGCCGCGGCCCCAGCTCGGTGCAGGACGACGGCGACCAGGAGATTCTCCACACGCTGAAACTCTGGGGACTGCGCACGGTCGGCGACTTGGCCGGCCTGCCCGCGGCCGAGGTCCACAGCCGCCTCGGCGAGCGCGGAGCGGCGCTCCATGCCGCCGCCCGGGGCTTCGACCCGGAGCCGCTGACTCCCCGTCCGCCGCCGCCCACCTTCCGTGAGTCGCAGACCTTCGAGTGGCCGATCGACAACCTGGAGCCGTTCCTGTTCGTCG
>JAPOVF010000068.1:0-6659 GCA_026708285.1 Acidobacteriota bacterium | reverse complement strand
CCCCGCCGCCCCGGATCCGGCTCGAGCCCCGGCCCGGCCGCGGCATGCTGGCGGTCCGCACCCTGCGGCCGCCGGTCGAGGTGGAAGTACTGACCGCGGAGAGCGAAGAGACGGACCGCACAGTACCCTGCCCCGCACCGCGACAGATCAATCCCCTGCCGACCGAGGAGCGTCACGTCCGCATCGAAGGCGCCGTCCGCACCGCCGCCGGTCCCTGGGAAATCGAGGAAGGCTGGTGGCGGGAAGACCCGGCGCTGCGGGACTACTGGGATGTCGAGTTGCGGAGCGGCGCCGTCTGCCGGATCTATCGGGACCGGATGTCGGAGCGCTGGTTCGCGGACGGGGTGTACGACTGAGGAGGTTCAGATCGCATTCGCGCCCGCAATCACCTGCTCCGCCACCACCCGGCCGCCGATCAGATGCTCCTGGATCACCCGTTCCAGGACCTCCGGCGTGCAGCCCCAGTACCAGACGCCTTCCGGATAGACGACCGCGATCGGGCCGGCGTCGCAGATGCGAAGACAGTTCGCCTTCGTTCGCATCACCGCGCCCGACTCGGTGAGGCCCAGTTCGAGCAGCCGGCGCTTGAGGTAGTCCCAGGAATCCAGGGACAACTCCCGGTCGCAGCACTTCGGCTTCGTCTGGTCGCAGCAGAGGAAGATATGCCGCCGCACGTTGGCGATGCCGATCGCCGCCGCCTTGAGGCGGGCGCGCTCGAGAGCCTCGGGATCCATGGCGGCGATGATTCCATGACCTCGGTCGATAGGCTGTGCTCCATGAAGCTCTACGAAGCCGCCTACCCGTTTCAGGACGACGTGCTGGCCCTGCCGGTCGAGGACCTCGACGCCACGGCACAGTGGTACGCGAACGCGTTCGGGCTCCAGGAAGTCGAACGCCGTGACGAGCCCGTGCCAACGGTCGTCCTGGAGCGCGACGGCGTCCGCATCGGCTTCGCGATCAACGGCGGCGACGCCAGCATGGACGGCGCGGCGATCCTGGTCACCGACATCAAGGCGGCTCGGGCCGAACTGAAGAGCAACGGCGTCAAGGTCAAGAACTGGCGCATCGACAAGCGCGACGGCAAGAAGTTCCGGGTCTTCTTCGTCGTGGCGCCGGACGGGCTTTGCTACTACTTCCATCAGCAGGTCTGAGCAGCAGCCAAGCCACATGACTCGTCCCCCCAGCGGGCCCGCGGCCATCGTCGCGCTGCTGCTGATTGCCCCGCTGCCCGCCGCCGCCCAGGATTTCGCCGAACTTCTGGAGATCCGGCGCGTCAGGGAGACGCTGGACCTGACCCAGGTGCCGGAACCTGATCTGTCCCAAGTGCCCACAGTCGACGCGCAGAGGCTTCGGGACTATCGGACGCTCACGGCAGGCGCCCTGCAACACGCCGCCGAGCCGATGCAGGCGCAGGTGGCGGCGAACACCTACGGCGATCTCTGCGCGCGCTACCTGCACTACGAGTTGCACGACGCGGCGGCCGTCTGCCTGGACCAACTCCGGGAACTCGCGCCCGCGGACTTCCAGTGGGCCTACTTCAGGCTGCTCCTCCATATCGCACTTGGCGATCTCGAAGCCGCCCGAACCAGCGCCGAGGAAGCGCTGACCATCCGACCGGACGACCCGCCCACCCTGATCCGGCTGGCCGAACTCCATGTGGCCGCCGGCGACCTCGAGTCCGCCGAGGCTGCCTACGAGGAGGCGATCGAGGCCTACCCGGAGAGCGCCACGGCCCGCGTCGGGCTCGGCTACATCGCCCTGGAACGCGACGACCCGGCGAAGGCGCTCCAGCTCTTCCAGGAAGTCGCCGCGTCCCAGCCCGAAGGCAGCGAGGCGAATCACCACGTCGGCCTCGCCCATCGCGCCCTGGGCGACGCGGACCGGGCCGCCGAGGCGTGGCGGCTGAACCAGGACGTCCTGATCCCGATGTACGACCCGCTGCTCGAACGGCTGCGACCGCTCGAGGAGGACGTCACGCTACCGCTCGACCGCGCCGTCGCCGCGGCCGCGGAAGGTGACCACGAGCGGGCGGTCGCGCTGTACGAGGGAATCCTCGCGGTGAACGAGACGGACGACGAGGTGCACTTCCGCCTGGCCGGTTCGCTACTGGCTCTCGGCGATGCCGGGCGGGGCGAACGGCATCTGCGCCGGGCCATCGCGCTCAACCCCGAGCATCCCGGGGCGCACTTCGCCCTGGCGATGTTCCTCGCTCGGGAGGGCCGCCGCGCCGAAGGCGCCCGGCACCTGGAGCGGGCGGCCGACCTGGCGCCCGAGAACCTCTCCTGGCGTCTGCAACGGGCGCAGGTACGGGCCTCCTCCGGCAACACCGCCGGCGCCATCTCCGAACTCGAGCAGATCGTCACCCGGGACCCCGGCATGGTCGAGGCGCGGCGGATGCTCTCCGCCGTGCTGGTCGGTACGGGCAGGACGGAGGAAGCCGTCGTCCAGTTGCAGGCCCTGGTCGCCCTCACGCCGGACGATCTGCAGGCGCGCTTCAACCTCGGACTCATGCTGTTCGAGAGCGGCCGCTACGCGGAAGCGCGCCGAGCCCTCGACGACACCCTCGGGCGCTTCCCCGGCGACGTCGCCACCCGTCACCTGCTGGCGCGCCTACTCGCGGTCAGCCCCGACGAGACGGTGCGCGACGGCGCCCGGGCGGTTGAACTGGCGCAATCGGTGGTCGACGAACAGCCGGCGCTCGACCATCTGGAAACGCTGGCGATGGCGCTGGCCGAGGCTGGCCGATTCGACGACGCGGTCACCTGGCAGCAACGGGCGCTCGAACAGGAACGCCAGGCCGCCGGCGGCAACTCGCCGCAACGGCTCGACCGGCTGGCGCTCTACCAGGCCCGCCAGCCGCTACGGGCACCCTGACGGCGGGTCAGGCGCCGGGCGCGCGGTAGGGCACGCTCTTCGCCACCGCGCCGTCGATCTCTTCCGGCGTCATCAGGACGCGCATCGTCACCTCGATACCGCCGCCGGCGTTCAGGGTCATTGAGACCGCGACCGCGGTCTCGTTGTCCGGAAGGTCGACGATCATCAGCAGGTCGGTACCACCGAACGCGTAGTAGATGGCCTCCACTGTGCCGCCTGCGCCCTCGACGGTTTCACTGAGCGCCTTCCGCCGACGGCTGCCGCCTTCCTGGATCAGGCCCTGGACGCCAGCGTGAGTGTAGTTCGCCTCGATCAGATACTTCGTCACTTTCCCATCTCCTTTTGCTCAAAACGGCGAGAATTGGGTGAAAACGCCTGTACCGGGTGTGTTCACTTTCCATGTTGCCACAGCGCGGGCGAACGTGCCTCCACGATTTTGCTTTCCGTTACCGCTTGATTTACGCTTCATGGATGGCCCGGGACAGTTCCCCCAACCCCAAGGTCGACGTGCCGGCCCGCAACATGGGGCTCTCCGGTTCCGTACGCAAGGGCAGCGGCTACGGCGATCGCGGCGGCAACGACCTGCTCGACGCCCGGGGGGAGCCCAACCCCGGCTACGCCGCGCCGGGCGCGGTCAAGGAGCAACTGCGACGGCGACGGTTTCAGACTCCGCCGAAACGCCGGCTTCGGCCCCCGCCCTACGCCGAACTCCACGCCGCGTCGTCGTTCTCCTTTCTGCGCGGCTCGTCGCAACCCGAGGACCTGGTGGCGCGGGCCGCGGCGCTGGGGCTGCCGGCGGTCGCCCTGCTCGACCGGAACGGCGTCTCCGGCGCGCCGCGCTTCTACAAGGCGGCGCGGGAGGCGGGCATCCGCGCGCTGGTCGGTGCCGAGGCGGTCATCGACCGGCCGCAGGCGTCCGCGGTTTCGCGGCAGCGCGAGGAGCGGCCGACCCTGGACGACCAGGAGACCCGCGTCAACCTGCTGGTGCGGAGCCGCCAGGGCTACCGCAACCTCTGTCGCCTGTTGACCGCGGGGGCGCTCAGCCATCCCAAGGGCGAGGCCCGGATCGACTGGACGCTGCTGGAAGAACACGCGGCAGGGCTCCACTGCCTGGCCGGCGCCGAAACCGACCCGGTCGGGCGGGCGCTGGCGCGGGAAGGGCTGGAAGCGGCCGGGCGCCAGCTCGAACGCCTGCACGCCGTCTTCCCCGGCCGCCTGCACGTGGAGCTCTCGCGCCACGGCATCCGTGCCGAAGAGCACCGCAACCAGGCCCTGGTCCGGCTGGCGGACAGGCTCCGGGTGCCGGTCGTCGCCACCGGCGGCGTACGCTACGCCGCGGCCCGCGACAAGCCCCTCTACGACCTGATGACCGCGATCCGGCACCACGTGACGGTCGACGACGCGGGCGCCCGCCTCGCCCGCGAGCGCCAGCGCCGCCTGAGGGCTCCTACGGAGATGCACCGGCTGTTCGCCGATCTCCCCCGCGCCGTCCACGCCGCGCACGAACTGACCGGGGAACTCGACTTCACCCTCGCCGACCTCGGCTACCGCTTCCCGGACTACCCGGTGCCCGAGGGCGAGACGCCGATCTCCCATCTCCGCGAACTGACCTGGCAGGGGGCGCGTGATCGTTTCCGGCCGCTGACCGCCAAAGCCGGGGCACAGCTCGAGAAGGAGCTCGCGTTGATCGAGAAGCTCGACCTCGCCGGCTACTTCCTGATCGTCTGGGACGTCGTCCGCTTCTGCAAGGAGCAGCGGATCCTCGCCCAGGGCCGCGGCTCGGCCGCCAACTCGGCCGTCTGCTACGCGCTCTCCATCACCGCGGTCGATCCGGTGAAGATGGACCTGCTGTTCGAGCGCTTCCTGTCCGAGGAACGCGGCGAGTGGCCGGACATCGACATCGACCTGCCGTCCGGCGACCAGCGCGAGAAGGTGATCCAGTACGTCTACGGGCGCTACGGCCGGCACGGCGCGGCGATGACCGCGAACGTGATCACCTACCGCGACCGCATGGCCGCGCGCGAGGCGGCGAAGGCGCTGGGGTGCTCCAAGTCCCAGGTCGACCGCCTGGCCAAGGGCCTCGGCCACTGGCACTACGACCTCTCCCGCGGCGACAGCAAGGAGATGGACGAGGAGCTCACCGAACTCGGGTTCGATCCCCGCGACCGGCGCATCCAGATCTTCGTTCGCCTGTGGCGGCAGCTCCAGAACCACCCCCGCCACCTCGGTCAGCACTCGGGCGGCATGGTGCTCTGCGCCGGACGGCTCGACGAGATCGTGCCGCTCGAACCGGCGGCGATGGAGAACCGGGTCATCGTCCAGTGGGACAAGGACGACTGCGCCGACCTGGGGCTGATCAAGGTCGACCTGCTCGGTCTCGGCATGCTGAACGCGCTCGAGGAGGCGGTGCCCCTGATCCGCCGCCACGAGGGCAGGGAAGTCGACCTCGCCCACCTGCCGCCCGACGACCCGGCGACCTACGAGATGATCTGCCGTGCCGACACGGTCGGGGTCTTCCAGATCGAGAGCCGGGCGCAGATGGCGTCCCTGCCGCGCCACAAGCCGTACAAGTTCTACGACCTGGTGATCCAGATCGCGATCATCCGTCCCGGCCCGATCGTCGGCGGCATCGCGCATCCCTTCTTCGAGCGCCGGGTCGGCCGCGAGGAGGTCTCCTACCCCCACCCGCTGCTCGAACCGATCCTGCGCCGCACCCTCGGCGTGCCGATCTTCCAGGAGCAGATCCTCAAGGTCGCCATGGTCGCGGCCGGTTTCTCCGGCGGCGAGGCGGAAGACCTGCGGCGGGCGATGGGCTTCAAGCGCTCCGTCGAGCGCATGCACGAGATCGAGCAGCGGCTGCGCTCGGGGATGAACGAACGCGGCATCACGGGCGAAGCCCAGGAACAGATCGTCAAGGCGATCACCTCGTTCGCGCTCTACGGCTTCCCCGAGTCGCACTCCGCCAGCTTCGCCCTGATCGCCTACGCCAGCGCCTACCTCAAGCGCCACCACCCGACCGCCTTCTTCCTGTCGCTCCTGAACGCCTGGCCGATGGGCTTCTACCACCCGGCGACCCTGGTCCGCGAAGCGCAGCGCGCTGGGAGCGCGGTGCTGCCGATCGACGTGAACGAATCGGGGGTGACGTGCCGCTGGCAGGACCGGCCGGCGGATGCCGGCGAACCGGAGCCGCCCGGCGAACCGCCCCCGGCGGGCGCGATCCGTCTCGGGCTGCGCTACGTCAAGGGCCTGCGGCGCGAAGCGGCGGAACGGATCGAGGCCGAGCAGGCGGCGAGGCGCTTTGCGAGCATCGAGGATCTCGCCGAGCGCTGCCGCCTGCGCCGGAACGAACTCACGGCACTGGCGTCCCTAGGCGCATTGCCTGGGCGCGGCCGGCGCGCCGCGCTGTGGCAGGCGGCCCAGGTCGAGAAGCCGAAGGGACCGCTGTTCGCCGAACTCACGACGGCCACTCCTTCGCCGCTCGACGAGATGACGCCGATGGAAGAGACGGCCGCCGACTTCGCCGTCGCCTCGATCACCACCGGCCCCCACCCGATGGAGTACTACCGCCGGGCGCTCGACCGCCGCCGAGTCGTGACCGCCGCGGCGCTCCCGGACAAGCCCGCCGGGCGCCGCGTGCGCACCGCCGGTTCGGTCATCGTCCGCCAGCGCCCGGGAACCGCCCGCGGCCTGCTGTTCCTGACCCTGGAGGACGAGACGGGAATGAGCCAGGCGGTCGTCATGCCGGACCAGCTCAAGAAGCACCGCCGCACGATCGTCTCCTCCTC
>JAPOVF010000052.1 GCA_026708285.1 Acidobacteriota bacterium | reverse complement strand
GCGGCGCTGCCGTTCGATCTCCTTGACGTCGTCGTTCCAGCTCATTGGATGCTCCGGTTCGGATTAGCGGGATTCTCTCATTCCGTGGTGTGCGTCGGCCCGTCCAACTCTGGTGTTGAATTTTCAGCACCTGTCGGCTATGGTGTCTTCAGGACGTCGAGATGGAGTCTTCAAGACAGTGCCTCGGATGGGCGAGGCGATCGTGAACGAGCTGCCCCAACTCAGCAGACGAGAGCGCGAGGTGATGGACATCGTTCATGAGTCCGGAGCCGCCACGGCGGTGCAGATCCGCGAACGCATGGCAGAACCGCCCACCTACTCGGCTGTGCGTTCGGTGCTTCGCATCCTCGTCAACAAAGGACATCTCGTGAGTGAGCAGGACGGCGCCCGCTACCTGTACTCGCCCACGGTCCCGGCTGCTCGCGCGCGCCGGTCGGCGATGCGGCATGTCCTGAGGACGTTCTTCGGCGGTTCGGTCGAGGCTGCGGTCGCTACGCTCCTGGAGCTTGAGGACGCAAAGCTCAGCCCAGAAGAGCGAGCGCGCATCGAGTTGCTCATCGACTGGGCGTCGAGAGAGGGCCGGTGAGCGATCTCTTCATGACGGCGGAGTTTTCGGGTCTGGCGGATCTCGTCGTCCGGGCTACGGTCTTGCTGCTTGTGGCTCTGGCTCTTCAGTGGCTGACTCACAAGGGACCGGCACTGACGCGCCATAACTTGTGGACGCTCACATTCGCGCTCCTGCTGATACTGCCCGCCCTTAGACTGTTCGGCCCTTCCTGGGATGTGGCCGTCCTTCCCCAGGCTGGCGGACCGGCCGACGCGGCCGCGGCTGTCACAGAGCTTGCGCCCCGGGTCCGTGTAGCTCCCGCGGCCAGGGGGACGGCGGAACCCCCCTCTTCCGGGAACTTGACCCGGTTGGCCTTCCTAGTCTGGGTGACCGGCTGTGGAGTGGCGCTCGTCTCCGTTGGTGTGGCAGCCCTGCGGTTCCACAGGCTGGCTCGTGTCGCGCTGCCCGTAGAGAATGAAGCCTGGCTCCGGCAGTTGGAGGCGCTACGGAAGCAACTGGCCATCCGCGCGGAAGTGAGGCTCGTTCAAGGCAAGGAAGTCGTGACTCCGATGACGGGAGGTGTATGGAAGCCGGTCATCCTGCTCCCGGTTTCGGCTGCGAGCTGGTCTGAAGAGCGGTGCCGCATCGTCCTTGCTCACGAGCTGGTCCACGTTCGCAGGCGTGACGCTCTCCGGCAGCTCGCGGGCCGTGCTGTCCTGGCCTTCTACTGGTTCCACCCCTTGAGTTGGGTGGCGTCGGGTCTGGCTGCTGCGAGACGCGAGGAAGCCTGCGACGAGAAAGTCCTGTCGTTCGGTGTGCGGCCGTCGGAGTATGCAGGGCACCTTCTCTCGCTCGCTGAGGGCAGGGCTCCAGTTCGGGCGGTCCTGTCACTGCCGATGGCACAGCAGTCGCGGCTGGAGAGGAGAATCAGGGTCGTTCTCAATCCCCATCGAGCGGGCTCTGGCGCCGCGCTGGCTACTGCGGTTACCGCCTTGGCCGCCGGCGTCGCTACCGGAGTCTTCGCTTCGGTCGTCGACCCGATCCGCCACGAGATCGCGCCGTACACAGGGTCGATGGTCGCCGACGCATCAGATCCAGAGGACCGAAAGGTCGGAGACGACCAGGAAGACTGTTCGTCCGCTTCGGATGCGGACCGACCTTGTGGTCGGCTCTTCGTCGCGCCCGTGTTCGACAGCGACATCGACCGGCAGATCGCAGAACTGAAGGCCGTGAAGGCAGGGCTTGGGACTTCGAGCCCTTAGATCCGTGTCTGCCCCGCCGCCAACCCTTGCAGAGGCTCTTGTAGACCAGCGACAAGTGGGCCTTGTCAGCCTCAATAGTAGCGGCGCGATCGTCGGCTCGAATGCCCGCGGGCGCGAGATCCTCCGCGAGGAGGAGGGGGGCCTCTTTGAGCGCGACGGGAAGCTGCGAGCTCAGCGACCGGCGGATGCGGAAGCTCTGGAGCGCCTTGTGGCACCGGCGGTCGGCGGCGAGATGGAGTCCGGGGCCGGTGGGTTTGCGACGGTCCGCGCCTGGCCGAACAGGCGTCCGTTGACCGTCTACGTCAATCAAGCCAACGCCAGTGACACGGGCGTCGCTGCCATTGTCGTGATGCTGGACCCCTGGCGCCGGATTCGGCCAAGACCGGAGCAAGTCGCGAAGTCACTCGGGTTGACGCCCGCCGAGAGTCGCGTCGCGGTGTCCCTTGCGGAGGGACTGACGATACGTGAGATCGCGGACAGCACGAACCGGCGCGTGGTCTCCGTCCGTTCGCTCGTTCAGCAGGCTCTCTCGCGGACCTGGACTTCAAGGCAGGCGGACCTGGTCAGACTGGTGTTGTCCAGTTCCCACTTGCCGATTGCGCAGTCGGACGACGTCAGGCGTTGATCTCCACTTCTGTGGCACGCCCGCGTTCGACCCGTACGATACGCGAGCCACTACCCCAGTGCAGTGTGTAGCTCCCGCTTGGGAGGTTCGAGATGGTCTCGCCGACCTGGAAGGTCCGCGCTCCGCCGAACCAGAGACGGAGAGAGCCGAGGTTCCAATCGCCGGGACCGGTGATCTCGATCGGTGCGCCTGGCGCGACGCCCGTGAGGACAAGCGTCGCCGTTGACTCGAAGGGATCCAGCACTACTCCTTCGTCAAGAGCCTGACGTAGATCCCGCCAATCGCTCAAGACCCAATGCCCGCTGGCACGGCAGGCGACCTGTAGTCGGCGCGAGAGCGGCGGCGAGAGCTTCTGTCTTGCCATGCCGCCAGTGATCTGCAGAACGTGAGACACGCCCGTATCGGCCTTGACGAAACAAAGGCCGCTGCCGCCTCCTTCAATGTAGATGGCGACTTCGTCGTTCGGCGGATCGTTGACAAGGACCAGGTCCACCGCCTCCCTGCGGCCAGTCCGCAACTCGACGTCAACGAGGTGGGAGCGCAGATCACGCAGCCGTGCGCGCAACTGGTACGTGCCCGGAACCAGACCCGTGATCTGGAAGCGCCCGACTTCGTCGGCGACCACGGCTCGCCGGCTGGGAAAGACGTCCACGGTCGCGTGCGTAGCCGGCGCTCCACCCGCTTCAGTTACGATCCCGACCAGGGAGACGCCGCCGTAGTCGAGATCCAGCACCACGTCGCCCCCCGCGCCATCCGGGACTTCAACTTCCCTGACATCCTGTTGTCCGCCCGATAGAGGCATCCAGATCACTTCCCAGTTGCCGGGAAGCACCGCCTCGATCCGGTAGCGGCCCTCGCCGTTCAGCATGGCCTGCCTTTCCTGCGGCCGGTTCGATACGACCTGCGTCCTCGGCAAGGGGCCTCCGCGAGTGATGAGGCCGCCTTCAGGCAGAGCTGCCCGCCCCTTCTGCTGCCAGAGCAACATGCCGTCTCCCGCCTGGTCGCCGAGCGTCACTCGGCCTGTAACGGTGACCGTGCTCCGGTCGCAACGAATCGAAACACCGCCGGTTTCGTCCTGCTCGTCCCATTCGCACACAGGCACGCCGTCCTCAAGGACCTGAAGCGCAAAGGCACCGTTCGGCACCCTCTCGACCAAGGCCTCGCCGTCGACGAGAGCGACTCGAATGAACTGCCTCGGATTCCCCACGAGCCCCGTGTCGACGACGACCTCACCCCGGTCTACGTCGGTTCGAACGCGGACGCGGCGTCCCCGTGAGAGTTCCACAGTTCCCGCGTCGACCCATTCAACCGCTTGCGCCTCTACTTCGAACTCCATGGGCGCGAACCCCTCTGCCTCCACCCGGAGCGTGGAGACGCCGCCGTCGAGACCGAACAGTTCGAAGTAGCCCTCAGCGTTCGTGGTCACGCGGTCGACGTTGCCAAGCGCCCACGCCATCAGCGGTCCCATCTCGGACGAGCGCACGCGGGAGATCGATGCCCCTGCCACAGGTACGAAGTCCGGGCTGAGGACGTAGCCCGAAACCCAGGCCGAGGCCGAGGCAGCAACGACTCCCAGATCCCGAACCTCTCCGGATGACCCGTTGACGCTGAGGCGCCTCGATCCGGCGTTACCGGCGGACAACTCCAACGAGTACGCGCCGGCGGGCAGATCGATGGAGAATGAGCCATCCGGCGCCAGCGGTCGATGGCTGCTCATGTTGTCGGTTTCGCGCCGAGCCACGAACCGGCCACCGGCCGCGGGCGTGAGCCCGTCGGCGGCCACGTAGGTGCCCTCGACGGTGAACGCCGGTTCGAGTTCAACGACGAAGGGCTCCTCGCCCGTTTGCCCCGCACCGTCGGGCAACTCCACGCTGGCCGAAATGTAACCCTTGGCCTTGACCAGCAGGCTCCGCCCGAGGACTAGGCTCACTAGAACCGCGCCATCTTCGCCGGCGGCCGCCCACTCGCCTCCTGCCGGCTGGACGGAGGCATTGTGGACGGGCAACCGGCTGTCCCGGTTGACGATCTCCAGCCACACATGCTCGGGCGAAGCAAGCACAATCGAGCCAAGGTCGACCGAGTGGTCGAGATCCAACTGCCTGGAGTAGGCGAGGTTTCCGCCATCGGTGCGCAGGAGTGCGGTCCCCGGCGAGAACCCTGTAAGGCGGAAGCGGCCGTCGGCTCCCGTCTTTCCCGTATGGCGCTGCATCAGGCCGCCGCCGTTCGGAATCCAGGAGAGGCCGAGCAACCGTGCTTCCGCTACCGGGTCGCCTGCGACGTTGACAGCCACACCGGTCACTGCGTAGCCCGGGCCTAGTTCGACGACGGCCGGCACGTCCTCGAGTCTCTGGAAGGCCGCCGCGGTGCGTGCGGGGCTGCCGACGACCACTAGCGAGCGTTCGGATTCCGCTATCGCCAGGTTGCCTTCGCCAGCGTCGTCCGTGAATTCGAAGGCGAGGAGCTCGGGCGCGCGCCTGTCGGCGAATCGGCCAGGCTGCACCAGAGAGAGACGCGCACCGGCAAGCGGCGCTCGGTCAGCAGTCACCTGTACGGAGACACCGGCTGCGGGCAGCAACACCAGTTCAACCGTGTCCTCCTCCAGGGATACGTCTCGCGGGCGGGAAAGTCGTCCTTCGGCGCGAGCCTGCAACCTCCACTGCTCGGCGCCGCGGGGCAGGCTTAGCAGACCGGAGTCGGTTGCCCAGGTCGGCAACAGGCTGATCGGCGTTTCGCGCCACATCTCGGCCGGCGCCCCGATGATCTCGACTCCGTCAGGCAGACCGGTGCCGCCGTCTGGCGGATCGTTGTCCGTTCCGGGGGACGTCACCCGAATCGACAGCCGGGCGCTTCCGGAGGGGTTGGTCTTGCAAGCGCCGGCGGCATCCTCACCGGGAGCGACGCGGTGCGGAGGGCAGGCCTCGTTCCACGCCCAGCAATGCGTGGGGCTCCGTTCTCCGGCAAGCAGGTTCGGGTTGCTCCAGATCTGGGTCGATCGGCTGCCCGGGATCGGTTCCAGGGGATACGCGCGCCGATCCCCGTCGATGCAGAGAATCTGCATCCGGCCATCGCCGATTGCCGACCCGTCCTCAGCGTGTATCGGTCCCAGGCTTGCACCGACCGCCAGGATCACGGCCGCTGTGCGTACAGGTACCAACTCAGCTTTCAGGAGGTCCGATTAGAGCTTCGAACACGTCTGCCGGCCGCGCCAGCGCGCCCGCGAACCCCGTCAGGAGGACGATGGCCCTATCTCCGCGTAGATCGGCCCGTAGCCGCGTATCGGCGAACCTCGATTCGACGGCACAGGGAAGCGTGGTCACGGCGGTCAACTCGTCGGCACGCGCCTGGACGAGATCCCAGCACACCCTGCCGAGTGGAGGATTCGTGGCGCTATAGGTTGCGACCGGTTGCGAGTCGGGGCCGGACTCCGGGGATTCCAGAACGATGCTTCCCGGCCCGCCGGGCACGTGGCGAACGAAGAAGTAGATATTGCCCGACCCGTCCGCCAGGAGTTCGTCGATCACTCGGCGGCGCGCCAACCACCCTATTCTGAATGCAGCCTTCCCGAGCATGGACCGCTTTCCCTCTTCCAACCCGCAGCCCGCGTCGGCACCGAAGGTGTCCGCGCCCAGGCTCTCCAGGAGTTGGCCCGACCGGTCGTAGACGAACACGCCTGGTTCGAGTCCGGGCACCACAAGGACCCGCTCATCGGAGATGAGGCGAATCACGGACACGCCAACATGCCAGCATCGCCCCATGGCTTCTCCGTCGTCCCGGGTGGGCAGGAGCCTCTGCGGCTCGGAATCCCCATCCTTGAACAGCCAAGCGGTGTGATCCTCCCAACCGCCGTTTTCGTCGCGGCTGAGGCCAACCACGGCTGTCCGATCACCACGTCGGTCCACATCGCCGACGATCTCGATGGCTTTCAGAGTGTCGAGGTCGCCTTCCCCCTTCAGATAGACGCCGAAGACGCCGCCGGCAAACGCCACGCTTCCTGAACTGCTACCGCCGACGCGGCTATAGCTCTCAAAGCCGCGGTGATAGCCGCCGGCACCCGTCACGGAGGCTTCGAGGACGCCTTCCTGGTCCCCGATGCGCCATAAGTAGACGCCGCCCCCCTCGACGCCGAGCAGCAACCGACCTTCGTCCAGCCAACGAAGGTCCGCCGTAAGCGCCAGCGTCTCGGGTAGAGCGATCGGTCTCAGGCGCTCGAACACTGGGCTCTGACCTCCCGCCACTGCCGGGAAGCACACAAGGAACGCCAAGGCACCCGACAAAGCGACCGTCTCCAGCGGCCGACTCCGGCAGAGACGGCACACCTTGCCGTGTCGCAATGTCACGGAGCGGGAGCTGGTGGCAGGTCCGGGGCTGCGGCAGAGCGCCGCGCAGGAACAACCGGCGGACGCTGCCTCGGATCGACGGCGTCAAACAAACCTGGATCCTCCGAACAGCCGTGCTCCACTCGCAAGAACTCCCCAATCGAGCTACCGGGTGGGGGTGCCTCGCCGCGACCCAGCCAACGATCCGCATCGTACGACCCTGGCAAGATCGCAGCTAGCTCAGTTCCAAGCGGAGACGCTGCACCGCCGATGTCCTCGAGCTTGTACACCACGATCGAGCCGACGCAGATCGAGCAGCCGTCACCCGTCCCGGCGCAGGTCAGGTAGTCGTCCGACCAACTGGAGTTCGCGTAGTCGAAGCAATCGTCAATCGGATCTCCGGCGGCGGGTGTCACCGCGAGAATGCTTGAAACGAGATACGCGCCAAGCGCGCCACGAACCCATCCGGCCTTCGTCATCCAGAATCCTCCCTGTTGCTTGGATTACCCCAACCGCGGTGTGCTGACCGCATGCAGCTTGGAAGTTACTTGCGCCCCTGGCGAACCGCCAACCTTCATTTACAGGGGGTCATTTGCTTGTTGCGCCTCCCTGCTCGGGGCGCAACACTGGCGCTCATTCTCCGATACGCAATGGCCAGACAGCGTTGCTGCGGGAGTGACTACGTTGCTTGCCACTACGGCCTAGTCCTCGGGGGACACACCCGGGCTGGGCCCTTCTCAACAAGGGGAAGAAGATGAGGAAGTTCGCGTTGATGACGGCTAGTGCCGGTCTACTCCTGGCTCTCGGATGTGCTGGTGGTGATCTGCAACAGCCGGAACAGATCGAAGAGCTCGCCGCGGCCATGGCCGAGGAATCAAGAGACGTAAAAACAGTTGCGGTTTCGATTACCTCCTTGGGCCTTACGAGCAACAAGGGCGAGAACACCAAGGAAGTCTACGTTCTCGCGCTCTATACGGACGGAAGCGAAGCCGCAGGCGCTAGGACTGGCTACCGACCATCACTGGGTCCAGTACAGGACCTTGGCTCGTTCTCACTCGCGGCCTCTCCCATTTACCGTAACATAACGGTGGACAATCCCGTGTCTCTGAGTGGCAGCGGACTAGTTCTTTATCCAAACCTGAATCCGAACGGCTACTTGATGGTTCATGTCTTCGTGATCGAGAGCGACGACGGCGCGAGGAGTATTGGGAACGTAATGCAGGAGATATCGGGCAAGGTGTTGGAGGGGGATCTCGCATCCACCGTTGCCACGGGGAAGGAGGCGTTGGGCGTAGTTACGCAAGCTACAAACCTCTTGTCGTTGATTCTGGAAGCCAACAGGGACGATGCGTTGCTGGAGCATACGCACGCCGGCTTCCATTTCAATGGTTATGGTACGGACGAGGGAAGCGTGTTCGAAGTTGAGAACGAGAAGATAGGATTCGAGCTTAGTGTCGTTGTGGACGACGGTTCCATTTGCGTCGGCGATGAGAGGGAGAGGAATTGTGGTAGTCACGAAGATTGCCCTGAAGGTCCATCCACGCGGGGACTGGTGCCTGAACCAGTAGACCAGGGTGCCGGACCGGGGCCCGAGGGACGAGATTGCCGGCTTGGCGACGAGGCTTGATGGCGCGGCTCGAAGTGAGGACGTATGAGAGCGGAGGACGGCGGTCGAGGGATCACTGAGAAGTACCGACCGGTGACGTCGGTGGCTTGGCAGCCTTCAGGAGGAGGTGCGGGGACGGGGACCGCGAGCGAGTCCGGCTGGTAGCCTGCCCTCACCATGACGGGGAACGTCGTTGTTCCGGTTCTCGCACTGCCGGCGATCGCCCTTCTCGGGGCTTGTGGTTCTGAGACGGAGTTGGTAGAGCCCGCCGACCTGGCGATCGTCGGCGCCCAGCTCATCGACGGCACGGGTGGCGACGCCGTCGTCGACGCGGTCATCCTGATCGACGACGGACGCGTGCGGGCGGCCGGTCCGAGCGACGCCGTCGAGGTGCCGGACGGCACGGAAGTCGTCGATGCAGCCGGCAAGACGGTGATCCCCGGCTTCGTCGACCTGCACGCACACTACGGCGGTCCTGTGGAGGCCACGGAGCAGGCGCTCCGGTCGCAGCTTTACTACGGCGTCACCACCACCCGCAGTATCGGCTCGGACAGCCCGGAGAAGGTGGCCCTGATGCTGGAGGCGAACGCCGGACGGCCGGACCTGCCGCGGGCGTTCACTGCCGGCCTGGGCTTCTCCTACCCGGGCGGCTTCAACTCGGGCTTCACGAACACGCCGACGACGGAGGAAGAGGCGCGGGCGATGGTGCGCGAGC
>JAPOVF010000241.1 GCA_026708285.1 Acidobacteriota bacterium | reverse complement strand
GACGCGGTCCTGGGTCGAGGGGTTGGCGAGGCGGACGTAGGGCGGCGGTTCGGCGCCTTCGAGTTGCAGCCTCGCTTCCGCCTCGGGCGTCGTCAGCCGGTAACTGACGATCTCCTGCAGTCCCAGGTCGGCGAACGTGTCCTTGACGCGGTCTTCGAAGGCTTGCTCGCGGTTGCCGCGCTGGGGCGGCAACACGTCGCTGAGCACGGTCGAGGGGATGCGGTCGTAGCCGTAGATGCGGCAGACCTCTTCGACCAGGTCGTGCTGGCCCGTGATGTCGAGGCGATGGTCGGGAACCGTGACCCGCAGATCGGCCGAGTCGTCCACGATCTCGACCTCGAACTGGAGGCGCCGCAGCAGATTCGCCGTCTCTTCGGCGTCGAGGTCGAGACCGCTCAGGCGGCGCAGGTAGCCGAGGTCGAAGTCGACGGTGACGGCCGGGGCTGGCATTGGGTAGTGATCGACGATCCCTTCCGCGATCGTGCTGCCTGCATGAAGCCGGAGCAGTTCCGCGGCCCGCCGGGCGCCGAGCAGGGCCTGGCTGGGGTGAACGCCGCGGCTGAACCGGAAACCGGCTTCGGTGTGGACCCCGAGCTGGCGCTGGGTGCGCCGGATGCTCCGCGGCTCCCAGGCGGCCGCCTCCAGCAACACGTTGCGGGTTTCCGGACCGATCTCGCTGTCCCGGCCGCCCATCACACCCCCGACGCTGAGCGAGCCGGCCGGGTCGGTGACCATGATCTGGTTTGTCCGCAGTTCCCGTTCGGCGCCGTCGAGCGTCGTCAGGCGTTCACCCTCGCGCGCCAGCCGGGTGACGATCCGCACCGGCCCCCCGTCGGCGTACGAGTCTGCCCTCTGTCGCAGCAGGTCGTAGTCGAAGGTGTGGTTCGGCTGGCCGACCTCGAGCATCACGTAGTTGCTGATGTCGACCACGTTGCTGATCGGCCGTTGCCCGGCGAGCTGCAGCCGGTGCTGCATCCAGTAGGGCGACGCGCCCTGCTCGATGCCCTCGATCAGCAGGGCGACGAACCGCGGATTGACGTCGGGGTTCTCGGTCGCGATCTCGACCCGGCCGGCGATCGGCGGTCCGTCCATCGTAAGCGGAACGGCGGGCGGCCGGAACCCGGCCTGCGTGAGCGCCGCGACCTCGCGCGCCACCCCCAGGATCGAGGCACAGCGGGCGATGTTCGGGATCACGTCGATGTCGAGCACGACATCGCCGAGCACCTCCGCCAGGGGCCGGCCGGGCCGAAGCTCGGGCAGTTCATCGGCCGGTTCGAACAGGATGATCCCCTCGTGGTCTTCGCCGAGCCCGAGTTCCGCGGCCGAACAGAGCATCGCGTCGCTGGTGATGCCGCGCAGCTTCTTCGGCTTGAGCCGCGTGATCTTCAGGTCGCGATAGGGGTTGCGGTAGCTGGCCCCGGCGAGCAGCAGCCCGCCCCAGGGGCCGGCATCGCCGAGGTCCTGACCGAGGAGCGGGAACAGGTTCGGTGCACCGGTGATCACCTGCCGGGTGGAGTCGGCGCCGTAGTCGACGGTCGCCAGCACCAGGCGGTCGGCGTCGGGGACCGGGTCGACGCGCAGGACCTTCGCCGTCATGACCAGGTCGGCCGGCCACGGCAACTCGGCGCCGTCGACGCCGAAGCGTTCGATCGCCTTGACCTCCAGACCGGCATTCGTGAGCAACTCGGCGAGTTCGTCCGGCGAACCGTCGAGCTCGACGAAATCGCCGAGCCAACTGAGCGGAACGCGCATCAGCCGAACCGCTGGAACTGGCGCAGGAAGCGCAGGTCGTTCGACCAGAAGTAGCGGATGTCGCGGATCCCGTGCCGCAGCATCGCGATCCGCTCGGGCCCCATGCCGAAGGCGAAGCCGCTCCACTCATCCGGGTCGTAGCCGCCGTTTCTGAGCACGGTCGGGTGGACCATGCCGCAGCCCAGGATCTCGAGCCAGCCGGTCTCCTTGCACAACTGGCAGCCCTTGCCGTCGCACAGGAAGCAGGCGATGTCCATCTCCGCGCTCGGTTCCGTGAACGGGAAGTAGCTGGCCCGGAAACGGGCGCCGCGGCCCTCTCCGAACAGGCGCCGGGCGAACTCGGTGAGCGTGCCCTTCAGATCGGCGAACGTGATCGCCGGGCCCACCGCGAGTCCCTCGATCTGGTGGAACTGGATCTCGCTGCGGGACGTGATCTGCTCGTTGCGGTAACACATGCCGGGCAGGATGACGCGCACCGGCGCCGGGTGCTGCTCCTGCATCGCCAGGATCTGCCCGCCGCTCGTGTGGGTGCGCAGCACGACGCTCGGATCCGTCGTGTAGAACGTGTCCTGCATGTCGCGCGCGGGGTGGTCGGGCGGCATGTTCAGGTCGCCGAAGTTCAACTGGTCGGTCACCACGTCCGGGCTGCGGTAGGTCTGGAAGCCCATGTCGCCGAAGATGCGCTCGATGCGGCGCATGACGAGGGTCGACGGGTGCAGACCGCCGAGAGTGGGCCGTCGGCCTGGCAGGGTGACGTCGAGCCTGTCTGTGTCGCCGTCGGTTTCGTGCGCCGATCGCTTCAGAGCTTCCTGACGCGCTTCGAATGCTTCCTGGAGCGAGGCCTTGATCTCGTTGATCCGCTTGCCGAAGGCGGGGCGGTCGGCGGGTTCGATCTCGCCCATACGCCGGGTCAGGAGCTGAACCTCGCCCTTGCGGCCGATCGTTGCCCGTCGCCACTCCTCGAGTTGCTCCAGATCGGCCGCATGATCCAGAGCAGCGGAGACCCGCGCTTCGATGTCGTCGAGCTGGTCGATCATGGCGTCAGGCGGCTCTACGTTCGGCACCCTGATTGGGTGCGGCGCGGCGCCCGACTCTACTAGGAGGTTGCGCTCTCCAGCAGGCGAGGGACCACCAGCACCAGGACCGTCAAGAGGGGAAGGATGGAGGCCAGAACCGCGGCTCGGGCGACTCCGACTCGCTGAACGACGTGGAGCCCGATCCCGAACAGCACTGCGCTGCAGACCGTCGCCAGAACGTCGCCCGCGATGGGAACGATGCCTAGGAGGGCGGCGCCGTTCGCATAGCAGATCGCGACCCAGGTGCCGCGGAAGCCGTGTGGCCTCGACGTGCGGGTTACGACCAGCAGAAGGTGGACGAGCGAGCCTGCGATCAACGTCGCGATCAGCGTGACGGCGACGATGAGGGGAAGGGCAAGCAGGAGGAGCTGGAAGACGATGAGAACGGCCAGGGTGGTTCCGAAGGGCAGCTCCTCCGCAGTGGGGAACTGAGATGGATCGATGCGCCACGCCGTTTGGTACACGAACTCCAGTGCCTGGTCCGGGAGGGTCAGGATGAGGACCGAGAGAACCACGCCTCCCAGGACGATGTAGATGGCGGTGACTAGGCCCACGAACCAGAGGGGACCCCAGATGCCCGCGTCGGGCCGGGTGCCCTCGAAGAACTTCCTCGGAGCGGTGGCCAGAAGGACCAGAGAGGCGATGAGGGCGGAGAACCGGCCGCGGTCCTTCCGCTCCTCCCACGGATTGACGACCTCGACGCCCGCGGCGGCGCCGGTGTTATCGTCCCCGGAGTTCACGCGGAGCACCTTACCGGAGCGATCCTGATGGCGGACGCCCGACAGCAGCGAACGGCGGCAGTGCGCGATGTCGGCGCCGGCGCCGGGGCTCTCGTGGTCGGCGTCGCTGCCGCCAGTGCGTTCAACGAGTTCGTGCCGGAAGGTCATCGGCCGGAGGACGTGCTGCCGGGCGCGAAGAGCGTTGTCGTCGCGGGTAACCAGGGGCCCACGGCGGGCGCCTGGCGCAGTCCCGATCACCGGGTGATGGAGATCACAGGCTACGACTTCCGCGAGAACGTGGCGGTCCACGTGATGTGCGACTACATCGAGCGCGAGCATGGCCACCGCGCCCTCCAGGCGCCGTCTCTCCCCACGGCCGGACACAACCCGCCGATGAGCATGATGCTGGCCGCCGTGCTGGCCGGCCTGGGCACCCGCTCGCTGGCGGCGAACATCATCCTGCACCCACGCTACGGCCTGCTGTACTACGCGGCCCTGGTCACTACGCTCGACCTTGAACCGGACCACCCGCTCGAAGAGGACGTCTGCCCTTCGAAGCCCTGCATCCAGATGTACGAGAAGCTGGGCACCACGCCGTGTCTCGCCTCGTGCCCTAAGGACCAGGGAGGCTGCCTTGACGGCGCGCTCGATGAGAACGGCAGGATCAGCTACTCGTACTACGACCGCGAGCGCTGCACCTCGCGGTCGATGAACTTCGGCATCGGCTCGATCCAGAAGTCCCTGGTCCAGATCACGACGGAGGAAGACCGGGAGCGGCGCAAGTCGATGATCTACTCCGACTTCTTCAGCCAGTCGCTGTCGTCGCTGAGCTACTACAAGGAGAGCGTGGCGCAGTGCTTCGAGTGCATGCGGGTGTGCCCGGTCGGGATGCACGAGAGGCGCCTCCAGTGACCGCGTCCGCGGCGGCGGCTCCGAGCGCGGATGAGACCGCGGCAGCCCGCGACCGGCTGGCCGCGATGATGGAGCGCGGCGGCGCGCTGGCCTGGGGCGTCGCCGACGCCGACGCCTTCGACGAGGCGCCGGAGGGTTTCCGTCCCGCCGACCTGCTGCCGGAAGCGCGCCGCGTCGTGGTCGTCGGGGGCAGTCCGCCGCGGGCCGCGGACTGGGCGAGCCCCGTCCACGAGCATCTGGAGACGATGGGCACCAGCGACCGGATCAACTCCCTGGGTCTCAAGACGGCGAAGTTCATCGAGGCGGAGTTCGGCTACTACGCGTTGTTCGTACCGCCGGGCGTCCGTCGCGGCAACCGGCCCTTCCTGAGCGTCGCGCTGGCCGCGGAGTTGGCTGGCTGCGGCTCGCGCAGTCTCGCCGGGCCGGTGCTGCATCCCGAGTACGGCTTGCTGTTCTACTCGGCGATCATCACGACGTATCCATTCCCGGTCACGCCGCCCCTTGCCGAGCCGGCCTGCCCGGCGCCGGCCTGCGTGGAGATGTGGGAGGCGGAAGGGGCCACGCCCTGCACCCGGGTCTGCCCGCTCGGCGACGGCGGCTGCCTCGACGGGCGGATCGAAAACGGCCGGCTGGTGGAGCGCAGGTATGACGCGGCGCGCTGCACCTCCCGCGTGTACACGCACTGGATTCCCGGCTTCCAGAAGGGACTCGAACTCGCCCTCGACCAGGACGACGCGGAGGCGCGCAAGATGGTCCTCTACTCGAGCCACTTCACGAAGACCCTGTGGTCAATGACCTACGCGGCGCAGAGTCAGGGCCAGTGCTGGGAGTGCATGCGGGTCTGTCCCGTGGGCGCCGAGTTCCGGCAGAAGGCGTAGACCCGAGCGAGGAACGGAACATGGCTTTCTTCTTTGTCGATCCCGAGACCTACCGCCGCCACCGCGAGGAGATCCTGGAGCTGTCGAACTCGATCCAGGTCGACATCCACGAGCATCTGCCGGGAGAGAAGCGGCGTCGAGGTCTCTCGGACCGCGAGATCGCGGAACGCCTCGACCTCGACGAGCGCACGGTGCGCGAGATCCGGGTGGTCGCCGAGCGGGACTACTACGACATCGAGGAGTGGGACAAGGCGGTCGAGTTCAAGGACAAGGCGTGCCGCGCCTTCGCCGAAGACGGCCTCTCCTACGTGTTCAAGGACCGCCGCGACGTGTGAGAAAGTAGCGCGCCGATGAAGTCCGCGGTGCTCCAGTTCTTCTCGTGGCCTGACCGCCGAATTCCGCTCGAAGAGGTCTACCGTCGGGCGTTCCAGCGCATCGACATCATGGACCAGAACGGGTACGACGCCGTCTGGCTGGCGGAGCACCACTTCAGTTCCTTCAGCATCTGCCCGTCGATCCACATGATGGGGATTGAGGTCGCATCGCGCACGAAGAACCTGAGGATCGGCACGGGTGTGTCCCTGGCGCCGTTCTACAACCCCCTGCGCCTGGCGGAGGAGGTGGCGCTGCTCGACGTGCTCTCCGGCGGCCGGGTCAACTGGGGCGTCGGCCGCGGTTTTGCGGAGGGGGAGTTCAGGGCTTTCGGCGTCGACCCGCGCTACAGCTATCCGGTCTTCCGGGAACACGTCCAGGCGGTGGTCGGCGCCTGGACGAACGAGCAGCTCACCTTCGAGGGAGAGCACTTCCAATGCCAGGGAGTCGAGGTGCTGCCCAAGCCGGCACAGAAACCGCATCCGCCGGTGTGGCTCGCTTCATCCTCGCCTGAGTCGATGACCTGGGCTGCTCAGAACGGCTTCTCGATCATGCTCGACCCGCACTCGGCGCACAGCCGGATCGCCGAGAAGCGCGAGCTGTACCGGGAGATCCTGGAGCAGCACGGCCATTCGATCGATGGTCGG
The DNA here is from genome assembly GCA_026708285.1 of Acidobacteriota bacterium. GTDB lineage: Bacteria > Acidobacteriota > Thermoanaerobaculia > Multivoradales > Multivoraceae > Multivorans. Next base: position 2,830 of record JAPOVF010000241.1, on the reverse strand, counting down.
GAGATCCCGATGGCGCGCCTCATCGCCTGCGCGCCGACCCGGGCGGAAGCGGAGGAGATCGCCAGGCGCGGCGCGCTGTGGACGGTCAGGTCCCACAGGCAGAAGGGCACCCGGGCGGTCGCGACCGATACGCGGCGCAACCTCGAGCGACCCGAGCTGGCCGCTCGACCCTTCAGTCAGGCCGGCGACGAGGAGTCCGCGGTCGCCCGGTACCTCGATGGTGTGATCCTGTACGGCACGCCGGACGAACTGGTCGACGAGATCGCGCGTCTGAAGGAGGAGATGTTCCTCGACTACCTGCTGTGCGCGCCGCTCAGTCACGGCTCCTTCGTGCTCTTCACGGACGAGGTTCTGCCTCGGATCTGAGTGACCGTCACCGATCCCTTCGCTCGTTTCCGCGATCTCTTCGAGCGCGCCTCGGCCACCGGCCTCACCGAGCCGAACGCGTTGGTCGTGTCCAGCGCCGACGAGGAGGGGCACCCGTCGTCCCGGGTCGTGCTGCTGAAGCACTTCGACCGGAGCGGCTTCGTCTTCTACACGAACCTCGAGAGCCGCAAGGGCAGGGAGATCCTGGCGCGACCGGACGTGAGCCTGAACTTCTTCTGGCGCGAACCGAAGGAGCAGGTGTGCATCTTCGGTCGTGCCGAACGGGTCAGCGACGCCGAGGCCGACGCCTACTTCGCGACCCGTGACCGGAACAGCCAGCTCGGCGCCTGGGCCTCGCAGCAGAGCCGGCCGCTCGCAAGCCGCGAGCAACTGCTCGCCGACTTCGAGAACGTGACCGAACGCTTCGCGGGCGGCGACGTGCCGCGCCCTCCGCACTGGACGGGGCTGCGGGTCGTGCCCCGGCGTTTCGAGTTCTGGGTCGCGCGGGAGCACCGGCTGCATGACCGGACGTTCTACGAGCGGGATGGCGACTCGTGGCGGTCGGGCCTGCTGTACCCCTGAGGTACTGCCGCCGCTCTCAGTAGACCCGCGGCACGATGCGCCACGGCACCCGCCGTCGGTACTCGTCCCACAGGGCTCCATACTTCCTGCCGCAGCGCCGGTCGTCGTCTCGCTCGCGCGGCACCAGGAGCAGGACGTAGTAGAGCGGGTAGAGCCAGGGAGCCACGAGCGCGGGTTGGCCGAGGCTGAGCGCCAGGCCGGTCGCCATCAGGATCTCGCCGAGATAGTTCACGTGGCGCGACACGCCCCAGAAGCCGCTGCACAGCACGCGCAGCTCGCCGTTGGAGATGGCCTCTGGTCGCAACCGGCCCAGGAACGTTCGTTCCGGGTCGAGCTTGAAGTGGAACTTCTGCATGTTGGCGCCACGGGCCAGCGACCAGCCCGCGAAGAAGACGAGCGCCGCCAGAACGAGCAGCCAGACCGGAGCATCCGGGTTGGGCAGATCAGCGGCCGCCCAGAGTCCCACTCCGTAGAAGGTCGGATAGAAGAAGAGGCAGCCCCAGACGAGCTTGAAGCCGACCCGTTCGGCGAACAGGTCGTACGTGTAGAGGTGGACCCGCTCGAACAGGAGGTACTCGCAGAGGAACCAGGTGAAGAGCGCGACGTAGAGGACGACGCCGGGCGACGGATCTTCGGGGAAGGTCAGGAAGTGATGGGCCCCGAACGAGAGCAGGTTCAGTTCGAGGTAGGTGGCGCCGAACACGTAGAGGAACATCTTCGCGTCGACGCGGCCGGCGAACATGCGCGGGTTGGCGCGCCTGCCGAGAAAGAACTCCTTCAGGAGTGATTCGCCGCGGCTCGGCGCCGTCCGCACGACCGCGGCAGAGGCGACGATGCCGAGCGCCAGAGCCCCCGCGGCGCCGCTCCAGCGGTGGGTCCACAGCCAGTCCCAGGGCATGACGCCGCCGTAGCCGGCGATGAGCCAGAGGCCGATCGTCACGGCGAAGACGAGCGGGCCGTTCAGGCGGTAGCGGAGAAGCTGTCCGGACCGCTCGTCCCGGACGTAGCCCGTCACGCGGCGGGCGGGCAGCAGGGCGCTCAGCGCCAGCACCAGGGCCGAGGCAAGCCATGGCGCGAAGAAGCCCGGGAGATAGCCGGCCATGTGCTTGCGGGGTTCCGGGGCCCTAGGCCTCAGCCAGCTTGACCCACTCGAAGTCGCCCGGCTTGTGGTTGATCCGGATTCTCGGCTCGGCGATCCAGGAGGCGTAGTGGCCGGGCCGGAACTCCGGCTTCATCAGGGACTCGATGAAGGCGCGGTCGCTGTCGTCGGGCAGCCACTCGTGCTGGCGCCGGTTCCATTCGTCCTCTGAGACGATCTCGCCTGTCGGCGTCGCGTGGAGGTCGCGGTAGACACCGATCTGTCGGTGGAAGGCGACGTGGGGCAGGGTGATCTCGAAGTCCACTCCCGTCTGCCGGATCGTCTTGTTCCAGCGGCCGACGCCGAGGTTGCAGTCGTCCGTGAAGTCGTCGCGCAGGCGGGCGTTCAGGGCGTTGAGCGCCGGATGCTGGACGATCTGCCAGCCTCCGTTCGATCCGGCTGCCCCGTTCGCCGGTTCCGGGATTCCGTAGGTGTCGTCGAGCAGGCGGTGGTCGTCCTCCAGCCGGTGCTCGCGAAAGCGGCCCTTGAGCCCGGCGTTGAAGAAGTTGGCCGAGTTCGTGGACAGCTCGGAACCGAACAGGTCGAGAGTAAGCGAGTAGTGGAGGTTGACCTTCTTCTGGATCGTCGGCAGGTCGATGACGCCTAGCGCGCGCACGGCCTCGACTTCGGACGGGTCGTCGATGCCGGCCGCCGCCATCGCCTCGCAGGTGCGCTGGACGATGCGGGTCACGCCGCTCTCGCCGACGAACATGTGGAAGGCCTCTTCCGTCAGCATGAAGCGGC
>JAPOVF010000219.1 GCA_026708285.1 Acidobacteriota bacterium | reverse complement strand
AGGCCGCAGGCGACAGCCTGGAGCCGCAACCTCACAAGGAGTAGACCCGGGCGGCGGTCCGGTAGAACATCGCGTCCTGCTCGTCGTCCGGGAATCCGGCCGCGATCTTCTTCAGGCCGTTATACATGGCGTGGTACGGGATCGAGAGCTTGTCGACCGGAAAGTTGCTCTCGAACATGCAGCGGTCGGGGCCGAAGCACTTGATCGTGTGCAGGTAGTAGCGGCGCTGGGCGGCGACGAGTTCGTCGGAAGTGGCGGGCGTGGCCCGGGCGTTCCAGCCGAAACCGTTGTCGGGCATCGCCAGGCCGCCGATCTTGGCGACCACGTTGGGACACTGGGCGATTTCGGCGATGTCGTCCTTCCAGTTCTCGAAGATCTCTTCGCGCTTGTCCGCGTAGGGGCCGACGCCCAGCGGCGTGCCGAAGTGGTCGAGGACCATCGTCGTTTCGGGCACGGCGCGCGCCAGGTCGGCGAAGTCGCGGTTCTGGTGGTGGTAGTGCCAGGTGTCGAAGGTCAGGCCGCGCTCGCCCAGCACCGCCATGCCGCGCCGGAAGTCGTCGCGGGCGTAGAGACCCTCGGGCGCCCGGCCGGCGATGCGCAAGGCTTCGGGGTGGGGATCGCGGGCGCCGGAGTGGCGGATGCCCCGGAACAGGCCGTTGCCGGCCTCCTCGTGGGCGTCGAGCACTTCCGCTACGCCTTCGCCAAGGGTCAGGTTCGCGTGGCTGACAATGCCCGAGATCACAGCACCCTCGCCTTCGGCCGAGGCGGCGGCGTTTTCGGCCACGAACTCCGTCTCACCCACGCACCGCAGGTGCTCGGGACCGTCCTCGCGGTAGCAAGCCCTGCACTCCACGAACACCGTCTTCTCGATGTTGTGGCTCTCGCCGTCCGTGCCGACCGCCTCCGTGTCGCCCCACAGATCCGCTAGCAGGTAGTCGCCCGTGGGCCGCCGCCACAGGTGATGGTGCGGATCGACGATCCGCCGGGACGGGTCGACGGTTGGTTCCTGGACCTGGGCCAGCCACCCGGCCGTGCCGGGCTTGGGTGCGGACATGGGGCGCCTCCTCTGTTTCCGGGGGCGCAACCCTAGCAACGGAACGGCCGTTTCCGCGGCCGCCTCGTTAGTGCTCGTAGTCGCGGTGGTGCTCGGCCAGCAGGTCGCGGCCGAAATCACCGTCGAAGTCGCGCCAGACGGTGTGGCTGTGATTCGCGTTGTTCTGGACGTTGTCGTACTCGATGACGAAGTCCGGCGCCTGGACGCGGTAGTAGTGGGGCGCTCCGGGGTCGCCCGATCCCATCCAGGCGAAGTGGATCGCGTTTCCGGCGGCCTTGACCTGGGCGCGGCGCCGTTCGGCGAGGTCGGGCGGCACGTTGCCGGCGTACTCCTCGATCAGGGCGTCGAGCAGAGCCCGCTGCTCCTCGCTGAGGGCGCTCGCCGGGAGGCCCTTGGGAATCTGGCGCTCGACGCGCGGCTGGTTCGAGCTGAAGATGTCGCGGGGCGCCTCCTCGCCGATCGTGGCCCGGTCACGCTGCTCCTCGTCCAGGGACTCGAGCAAGGCCCGGGCAAGGTCCTCTTCGCTGCCGAGGGCACGCAGGCCCTCGCGCGGCCCGCTCGGCACGCGGTGCGGGTTGGCGCCCAGGAACAGCGGCGTGGAGGCGGTCGCCTCCCCGGCGACGACGGTGAAGTTGAGCGACACGTGGTGCCCTTCGAAGCTCCAGCCCCAGTCGCCGTCCTCGCTGGGTTCGCCGAAGAACGTGACGTGGTAGCGGAGGGGGTCGCGCATCGACGTGAACCGGTTGGCGCCGGCCGCTTCCTCGAGCCTGCGCAGCACGGTCTCGAGGCTCATCACGGTGGTCGTCTTGCCGTAGCCCGTGCGGCTCAGCGAGGCGCTGAGCAGGGCGTGGAGCAGATGATGCTGCGCCGGGTCCATGTCCAGCATGGAAAGCCCCTTGCGCTCCTTGGGGATGAAGTGCCAGTCGACTCTCTCGGCGGCGTTGAAGTCGAGCATGACCGTCTCGCGCTGGTCGGCGGTCAGGGCGGCGAGGAGGTTGTTCGCGGCCGAGGACATCGTGTCGGAGGTCCTGTCGAGCCCGGCCGCGCCGAGGAAGCCCGCGGCGCCGGCGCAGCCCAGTGCGATCAGCAGCATGCGTGTCGACATCGTATGTCTCCTGGTGGGGGTGCGGTGTAGCGCACGATATCGTGCCTTTGCGATGGCTGGCGCCCGGTTCCGAAGCGGATGGGACCGGTTTCGTTTGATCGTCCTTCTCCTGGCGCCGATGCTGGCCTTCCCGCACGTCGCGGCCGCCCAGGATCGGCCTGCCATGGAGGCGCTCCGAATCGAGCAGCCGGTGCGTGTCGACGGGGAGTTGACGGATTCCGCCTGGGCCGCCGCCGAGTGGGCGGGCGGCTTCGTCCAGCGCCAGCCGCGCACCGGTGAGCCCTCGAGCGAGTCGACCGAATTCGCGGTCGCGTACACGCCCGACACGCTGTTCGTCGCGGTGCGGGCGAACGACCGCGAGCCGGCGAGGATCGTGGCGAAGGAGATGGAGCGGGACAGCGACCTGTTTCAGGACGACTCGATCCTGCTGCTCTTCGACACCTTTCACGACGGGCGGAACGCCTACCTGTTCCAGACCAATCCGAATGGCGCGCGTACCGACGCGCTGGTTACCGACGAGGGCAGGGACGTGAACTGGGCCTGGGACGGCGTGTGGGGTGTCGCCGCGCGCAGGACGGGGCAGGGCTGGGTGGCGGAGATCGCGATTCCGGTCTCAACCTTGCGCTTCGATCCCCAGAGCGAGGTGTGGGGCCTGAACGTGCAGCGGGTGATCCGGCGCCGAAACGAAGAAACCTACTGGGCGTCCTTGCCGCTGGAGGCGAGCCGCAACAGTGACCTGGTGCAGTACCAGCAGGTCGCCGTCTACCGGGTCTCCCTGGCTGGGGAGATGACCGGACTACGGGGGCTTCGGCCGTCACGCCAGCTCGACATCGTGCCGTACGCGGTCGCCGGACAGAGCGACGACCGGGTCCTCGGGAGCAGCAGAGACGACTTCGACGGCGGACTGGACCTGAAGTGGGGGCTGACCCGCTCCCTGGTGCTCGACCTGACGTACAACACGGACTTCGCCGAGGTCGAGGTCGACGACCAGCAGGTCAACCTGACCCGGTTCTCGCTGTTCTTCCCGGAGAAGCGGGACTTCTTCCTGGAGAACGCGGGCGTCTTCGACTTCGGGCCGCGGCCTCGGGTGCCGTGGGGCCAGCCGTTGATGAGGCCGTTCTTCTCCCGGCAGATTGGGCTCGAAGGTGGTCGGACGGTGCCGATCGACGTCGGTGCGCGGCTCACGGGGCGGGCCGGCGGCTGGAACATCGGCGTTCTGGGGATCGGCACTGCCGGCCTCCCGGCGGGGGAGGATGGAGAGGGTGCGGTGCCCGCGGCGACGTACGGGGTGGCGCGGTTCACAAGGAACATCGGCGAGCGGTCGACGGTCGGAGGCATCTTCACCCAGCGCGGCCGGGAGGGACACGGCGGCGAACGGCTGGTCGGCCTCGACTTCGACCTGAAGCCGACCCAGCGGACGGAGGTCTCGGGCTTCTGGGCGGAAAGCGACGTCGGGTTGGGTGCCGCCCAAGAGGAGGACAACCAGACCCGGGGCGCGGGCTTCGCCTACCAGGGGCCGGAGTTCAGCGCCACCGCGGACTACGTGGAGGTGCAGCCGGACTTCGAGCCGACGGCCGGTTTCCTGCTGCGGCGGGACTTCAGGATGTTCTATCCGCGCCTGGAGTTTCGGCCCAGGATCGAGAAGTGGGGCCTGCTCAACTGGTGGTCCGACCTTGGTGTCGAGCGCTTCGAACGCAGCAGCGACGGCCGCCTGGAGAGCGAGAGAATCGCCTTCTCGCCCTTCGGTTTCGCTACGGAGAGCGGTGAGTTCCTGTGGTTCGGCCGGCGCTGGTCCAAGGAGCAGTTGTTCGAACCGTTCGAGATCTCGCCGGGCATCGTCGTTCCGACCGGCCTGTACGACAACGAGGGCTTTGCGGGCGGTTTTTCCACCAGCGGCAAACGGCCGGTGTGGTACGACAACCTGACGTTCTTTGGAGGCTTCTTCGACGGCGATTGGCTGACGACGTCGTCGACCGTCACTCTGCGGCTGTCCAGGCGGCTGCGTACCTCGACCTCCTGGTCGTACACCGACGTGTCGCTTGCCGCCGGCAGTTTCAGCTTCGATCAGTTCCAGCAGCGGCTGGACGTCTCGTGGACCCCCAATGTTCGTCTCAATCTGCTTGCGCAGTACAACACGGCGGACGAACTGCTCGGCGTGAACGCCCGCTTCCACTGGATCTACCGGCCCGGATCGGACCTGTACGTCGTCTACAACGAGAACTGGACCGCGGAGGCGATCCATCGCCGGGTGCCCCTCGGCCGGCAGGTGATCGTCAAGCTGAACTACCGCATGCAGCGCTGACGTTCGACGGATCGGCCGGCGTGTCGCTCGTTCAGGCGACGCTCGGGTCCGGCTGCACCGACAGCTCCCGCACCACGAAGGAGGAGCGCCCGCTGTTCTCCTCCCAGAGACCGACCGCCAGGCGGTAACTCCCGGGAGCCAGCAGCAGACCGCTGCGTACGGCGATGTACTGCCTTCCCGCCGCCTCGAGTTCGGCCAGAGGCACCTTGAGATCGAAATCGAAGTGCTGGGGCGGCATCCGGCTGCCATCGTCCCGCTGAATCTGAAGCACGACGCGGTAGGCGCCGCTGGCGACGGGTTTGCGCGCGGCTTGCGCCGGTACGAGTTCGAGTTCGCCGATCCGCAGGCTGGCGACGACTTCGAGCGGCGTCTGCCCCTGGTTCCGGCCCTTCGGCGGGTCGGCGACCCGGCGGACCTGGACCTCCATGTTGTGCGGGTTCTCTTCCCAGCCGAACAACAGGGTGCCCCAGGCGCGACTGGCGAGGTTCTGCTGGATCGTCACCGGCACGTAGCTGGCGCGGTAGCGCACCTTGCCGTGCCGAGCCGCGGACCGCTTCCGCAACCGGAGTGTGACCTCCCGGATACCGGTATCGCCCATCGAGTCGGGCGGTGCGAAGGAGAGCGAGTAGTAGGTCGAGATGTCGACCCGGGTCGACTGCAGGAACTCGCCGACACCGGTCTCGGCGGCGAAGGACAGGCCGCCGGTCAAGCCGGCGAGACTCTCCATGCCGGAGCGCACATCCGACAGCTCGACGATCGAGCCGCGCCCCGCGGCGCTCTCGCCCAGATCACTGATGGACGGGTCGACCACCGGCGGTTTGAGCGGATAGAAGGTGACGCGGTGCGTGTTGGCGAGGGCCGCGAGCTGTTCGAACGCGTCCGCGCAGCTCAGTTCCGCGGCCAGCGTCTGGAAGGACAGGGCACCGCCGTCGTCGAGCTGGGGATTGTTGGAGGGCAGGCCCATGTCGTCGGCCCGGTCGACGCCGAAGGGCAAATGGTTGCGGTCGTGCATCTGGAGCGTGCCGGGCGCCCGGATCAACTCGTCCCCTTCGAGCTGGCGCGATGCGCCCGCGAGGCGGTCGTACATCGTCTTCGCCGCGCTGTCGAGCGGATGGCGTGGGAGGCCGTCGCTCACGAACAGGATCGCCTTGCGGCCGGGGACGAAAGCCAGGGCCTCGACCAGGGAGCGCACGGCGGCGACGGTCTGCAGAGTGTCGAGCCGCAGAGCTTCGCCGTAGTTGCGCAGGTTCGACTCGACGCTGGCGAGAGACGCTTCGCCGAGCCGGTAGCGGCTGCCCTTGGCGGCCATCAGGCGCAGAGTGTCGCGCAGGGCCACAGAAGCGACGCGCTGCTGGTTGCGGAGGCCGGTAGCCGGCGGTTCGCGGGCCGAGATCGCGGCGATTGCCGCTCTGACCGCGTCGCGGTCGCGTGTGGGCGAAAGCAGCGGTTCGAGACGCTCCCCGAACGCGGCAGCCGCAACCCAGGTGGGATTCGCCTCGATCTCCGCGTCCAGGGCCTCGGCGATCTCGGCCAGGGCCGTGTCGCGGTGCTTGCGCTGCAGGTGCCGCTCGTCGATGAAGAGGAGCAGCGTGAGACGGCCGCTGATCGTCTCGCGCAGTTCCTCCCCGGCCGAAACGCTCAGGATTTCGACCGGTTCCCCCTGGACCTTGAGATCGAAGTCGTCCTTCGTCAGGCCGGTGACGGGTCGGTCGGAAGAGTCGGTCACCACGGCGTCGAGGCTGATCAGCCGCACGTCGATCGACTCGCGCAGGACGATGTCCTCGCGGATCGGGCGCTGGTCCGGCGGTCGGTCGTCCGGTGCCTCCTCGGCTGGCGGCGGCTCGGTCTGCGCGGCTGCCTGCGGGGGGGCGTGCCAGAGCGTCAGGGCGATGGTTGCGGCCGCGGCGATGGTTGCCGCCAGCCGCTCCGCGGAGCTTCGGAGGAGTCGTGAACCGGCCAAGGGAGCATCATGTTAGCGGGCCTGGTTCGCCGGCCGGGCCGCCCAAGCTACTGGCCGCGACGGCTGCTATCCTCACCGTTCCCGGCTCAGAGGATAGGAGATCGTGTGATGAAGCGGAGTCTCATCGAGCGAACGGCGGTCGCGGTCCTGGCGGCGGCCGTCCTTGCGGCGGCGCCGGCCTCGGCGCAGGGCACGGACTACACGGCGCCGCGCACCCATGACGGCAAGCCCGACCTGAACGGGATCTGGCAGGCCCTGGGCGCGACGCACTGGGACATCGAGGCCCACGCGGCACGCCATGGACCGGTCGTCAAGATGGGCGCGCTGGGTGCCGTCCCGGGCGGCCTCGGCGTCGTCGAGGGCGGGAAGATCCCCTATCTGCCGGATGCGCTGGAGTTGCGGAACAGGAACCGGGAGAACTGGCTGGAGCTCGACCCGGCGGTCAAGTGCTACATGCCGGGTATCCCGCGGGCCAACTACCTGCCCTTCCCCTTCCAGATCGTCCAGACGCCGGATCACATCCTCATCGCGTACGAGTTCGCCAGCGCCAGCAGGGTGATCTACATGAACCGGCCCGACTTCGAGGCTCCCTTCGATACGTGGATGGGGCACTCGCGGGGACGCTGGGAGGGTGAGACCCTGGTGGTCGACGTGACCAGCCAGGTGCCCGACACCTGGTTCGACTCAAGCGGCAACCACCATACGGATGCGATCCACGTCGAGGAGCGCTGGACCGCAACGAGCCCCTACCACCTTCAGTACGAGGCGACGATCACGGACGAGAACGTGTACAGCGAGCCCTGGAAGATCAGCTTGCCGCTCTACCGGCGGATCGACCCGAACATGCAGCTCCTGGAGTTCAAATGCGTCGAGTTCGCCGAGGAACTGATGTACGGCCATCTGCGCAAGGGCGCCGATTCAAGTCCCTGACCGCCCAAGCTGAACGTCGAAGAGGAGAACAACGATGAAGTTCCAGCGGATCGTTCTGCTGGCCGCCGGCGCGGCCGCGGTGATCGCCATACCCGTCGCGGCTCACCACGCCTTCTCGGCCGAGTTCGACGCCGACCGGCCGCTCCAGCTTCGCGGCACGGTGACGAAGATGGAGTGGATCAATCCCCACGCATGGATCCACCTCGAGGTCGCGAACGACGACGGCACGTCGACGGTCTGGATGGTCGAAGGCGGAACGCCGAACACACTCGCCCGTCGCGGCTTCACGAAGAACTCGCTGTTGCCCGGGACCGAGATCGTGGTCGACGGCTACCAGGCCAAGGACGGCTCGAACAAGGCGAACGGCCGTGACCTGACCTTCCCGGATGGCCGGAAGCTGTTCATGGGCTCGTCCGGCACCGGCGCGCCTCGCGACGGCCGCGACCCGACCGAGCCGCCCAGGTAGGAGGCCGTCCAGTTCCTTCGGCGGCGAGGGGCGAAGCTACTCGCCGCCGCTGCTCGCGGCGCTTCGCGCCTCGTCTTCCAGTAGCCGCGCGCCCTTGAGAATGCCGCCCATCGAGTAGTTCCCCTCGTGGCAGGCGTACTCGTAGACGTTGCCGGCGATGCCTGGCCACAGGTACTCACCGCTCCAGGGCGCGGTCCAGACCGTGGGGTCGTCGACCGTGAAGCCGTAGAGCAGGTCGTCGGCGTTGACGCGAGTGAAGCGCTCGGTCACCTTGAGGTTCCGTGAGGCGAGGAAGAGAGCCGGCCGGTCGATGAAGTTCGTCGTCTCGACGACCAGCGTGTCGCCTTCCCACCAGCCGATCGAGTCGCCGAGCCAGCGGCGTTCACTCGCCGGCGCGTGCTCGCCGCCGATGCGCACGATACGGGCGTCGTGAACCATCTCGATCAGGATCATCACGTGGTTCTCGGTCTGCACGATCCGCTTCGCGTTGTTGTAGAGCACCGGCAGCATGGGCGGTCCGCCGGTTGAACCGAAGCCGATCAGGCAGCGCTCGGGTACGCCCAGGGACTCCGGTCCGTCGTACGGCCCGGGCCCCTCGACGTCCAGCCACCAGGCGGTGCCGTCGTTGCCGCGGCGCGGGCCGCGCCGTTCGGACAGCCGCTGCATCGTCTCGGCGGTCAGAGCGGGCATTCGTCCGTTCGGCGGATCGACGATGATCGACGTCCGGAACTTGCCGTCGATCGAAAACACGTCGCTGCCGCGGTCGGTCCAGAAGTTGTTGTAGCCGCCTACGTTGCCGGCGCCGCTTCGCTCGCGGAACTCGTCGCCCAGACCGATCGGCGGCGCGCCGCCTGGGGGAGGCGCCTCGGTGATCTGGCGGACGGCGGCGCGCGCGGCCACTCGCTGCCTCTCCCTCTCGACGATCTCGTCGGCCTGCTCGGGCGTCAGGAACGCGTTGTCGCCGAACTCCCGGGGCCGGCTGAGCGGCGTCAGGGTGGCGACGTCATAGGTGCCGGTGAGGTCGGGGCGTCCCGAGGACGTGCGCGGAATCGCCTCCTCATCAGTGGCGGTCGCGGCCGGGGCCGCGAGAAGAACGATGGCGGCTGCCGCGGCGACGGCTGGACGAGCCCTGGTTTGCATCGGGTGCCTCCTCTTGGACGAACTGACGAGAATTCTCGTTATACCAGTGCTGGCAGTCGCGGCCACGGCACCGGGCGGTCGAGGGAGTGGCGCCGGGCCTTGTTGGTCGCCATGCACAGTGGGCACGTACGCCTGCTTATTCACCGGGCGCCGGGAGCGACCCCGCGCCGTTTGTCGGTTGTTGTATTCAGCAGGGGACCCGGCTCGCAGGCCCACTACACACCGACGACCAACGCACGGAAGTTACCGTGCGAGCCTCTGATGCGTCAAACGATTTGAGGGT
>JAPOVF010000265.1 GCA_026708285.1 Acidobacteriota bacterium | reverse complement strand
GCTGGAGGTGCTGGACGATCCGCACTTTCGGGCCCGCGGTTTCTTCGTGCCGATCGACGGCGCCGGTGGGCCGCTCGTTCCCCGCGGGCCGTTCCTCCTGAACGGTGAGACGAACGCGCAACAGATCGACTCTTCCTTTAGCGGAACGCCGCCCTCACTCGGTGGGGTGGCGGGCTGGCAGGCGCGAGATGCCGCCAGCGGCCCCGCGGCTGTGTCCTCGCTGCCACACGGGGCGCTGCAGGGCCTCCGCGTGCTCGATCTCACCAGGGTCTGGGCGGGCCCGCTGGCGACCCGAATCCTGGGAGATCTGGGTGCGGACGTGATCAAGATCGAGGCCGCGTGGGCACGAGGGCCAGCGACTCGGTCGGCGAGGCTCGCCAGGCTCACCCACCTGTTCCCGGAGAACGACGCCGGTGACTGTCCGTTCAACCGCAATGCCGCGTTCAACAAGATGAACCGGAACAAGCGGTCGGTGACTCTCGAGTTGGGCGAGCCGGAGGCCCGACGCATCTTCGAGGCCCTGGTCGAGCGCGCGGACGTCGTCTGCGACAACTTCAGTCCGCGGGTGATGCCAAAACTCGGACTCGACCCGGATCGGCTGCGCGAGATCAACCCGGGTGTGATCGCCGTCTCGATGCCCGGTTTCGGCAACTCGGGCCCCTACCGGGACCGGCTTGCCTTCGGTCCGTTGATCGAGTCGACGATGGGACTGACCTCCGCGCTCGGTTACCGTGACGGCGGTCCCCACCGGTCGGGCATCGCCTGGCCGGATCCCATGACCGCCCTGCACACGGCTGTCGGAACCCTGGCCATGCTGTACGGCCGCTCGCAGTCGAGCGAAGGCCGGGGCGGCACGGTCGAGACCCCGATGGTCGAGGCGATGGCGACGATGTTCGGAGACCGCATCCTGGCAGCCCAGCTTCGCGGGGCGGCCGAACCGCGGCGCGGCAACCGGCATCCCCGGCGGGCGCCGCAGGGTTGCTATCCATGCGCTGGTGAGGAGCGGTGGATCGCGATCAGCGTCGAGAGCGACGGGGAGTGGCGAGCGCTGTGCGAGATCGCGCACCTGCCGGCGGCACTTCGCTCGATGTCGCTCGAGGAGCGGCAGGCTGACGAGGACCGGGTCGACGAGCTACTCGCGAGGTGGACCTGCGGCCGGGAGCGGGACAGCCTCGTGGCGACGCTCCATCGCGCCGGCCTGACGGCGGCCCCGGTCGCCGACGCCCGCGACCTGGCGGAAGACCTGTTTCTCGAAGCGCGGGACTTCTGGGCCGAAGTCGATCACCCGGAAGTCGGCCGGCGCCGCTATCCGGGCCTGCCGATCCAAATGAGCGCCACGCCGCCAACCTACCGTCGCGGAGCGCCCTGCCTGGGCGAGCACAACCGCGAGGTCCTGGTCGAGGTCCTGGACTTCGACGATGCGCGGGTCGACGAGCTGGAACGCGCCGGGGTCCTTCGCGACACGCCGCCGGACGGTGCAACCGGACGTGGCATCAGGAAGAGCTAGGACTGCGGTCAGGATTGGCCGCCAGTCGGCTGCTAGGGTGATTCATCGTCCCGACAGACGGAGACGCCCTGGCGACCCAACTCCTACGTGCCCACGACCAGCGAGGCGCCAACCGCACCGCAACCCCTGTGGGCCAAGGTCATCGACCACACGAGTTGCATCGGTTGCCATGCCTGCACGACCGCGTGCAAGTCCGAGAACGAGGTGCCGCTTTCGGTCACGCGCACCTACGTGAAGTCGGTGGAGGTGGGCCGCTACCCGCGCGCCCGCCGCGCCTTCCAGGTCACTCGCTGCAACCAGTGTGACGACGCGCCCTGCGTCGCGGCCTGTCCGACCGCCGCGATGTACCGCCGGGACGACGGCATCGTCGACTTCGACAAGTCGATCTGCATCGGCTGCAAGGCGTGCATCGCGGCGTGTCCGTACGATGCGATCTTCATCAATCCGGACGACCATTCGGCCGAGAAGTGCAACTTCTGCGCGCATCGGCTCGACGTCGGCCTCGAGCCGGCGTGCGTCGTCGTATGTCCGACAGAGGCGCTGATCGTGGGCGACATGAACGATCCGCTCTCCGAAGTCTCCAGGATCGTCAACCAGGAACCGGTTGCGGTGCGCCGGCCGGAGAAGGAGACGCGGCCGAAGGTCTTCTACAAGGGCGCGGATCGCGCGACGCTCGATCCACTTGCCGCGCGCCAGCCGGAGGGTGGACTGTTCATGTGGAGCGAGCAGGACGTTGGAGCCGGGAAGGTGTCGTCCGGCAGTACCGGTCCCCGAAACAGCTCGGCGGCGGCACTGCTCAGCTACGACGTTCCGCACCAGATCCCGTGGGACTTCCGGGTGAGCCTCTACACCTTCACCAAGTCGATCGCCGCCGGGGCCTACCTGGTGCCGCTGATACTGGCGGTCCTCGGGATGATCACCTGGTCGTCGCCGGTGTGGACGCTCGTCGGGCCCTTGTTGGCGCTCGCCTTTCTGGTGCTGACGGGAGCGCTTCTGGTGTGGGATCTGGAGCACCCGGAGCGGTTCTGGATGGTGCTTGCCAGACCGCAGTGGGGCAGTTGGCTGGTGCGTGGAGGCTTCGCGATCACCGCGTACGGTGCGTTACTGGCGGTTCACCTCGGCGTGCTTGCGGCAGGCCGGCCCGGTTGGACGCAGGCACTGGCCTGGGCCGGCGGCCCGCTCGCAGCCGCGGTCGCCGTCTACACCGCCTACCTTCTTGCCCAGGCGCGCGCGCGAGATCTCTGGCAGAGCCCGCTCCTGCCTCCCCACTTTCTCGTCCAGGCGCTGGTGGCGGGCTCGGGCGCGCTCATCCTGGCCGACTTGGTCGCGGGAGGAGTCCTGGAGCTCGGCGTCGGAGTCGTGTGGGTCTTCCTGGCCTCGCTGGCCGTCCATGTCGTCCTGGCTCTCGGCGAGGCGACGATGACGCATCCGACGGCCCACGCTGGCCTGGCTGCCCGAACCATGCTTCGCGGTCGGTACGCGGGCCCGTACTGGACCGGCCTCGTCTTCGCCGCGGCCGCGCTGTTGCTGGTCGGCATGGGTGCGCCGATCGGCGTCGTGACGGGGCTTCTGGGTCTCCTGCTCTACGAACACGCCTACCTGCAAGCGGGCCAGTCCGTGCCGCTCTCCTGAAAGGACCCGTGGTCGAACGGGACAACCTGGAACGCCTGGAACGCGTGGTCTCGGCGGCAAGGGCCGACGCCGAAGCCCGCGGAGAATCCTTCTACCCGGGCGCCAGCCGGGTCCACCTCGCGTCCTTTCCGCCGAAGGAGCGCTGGAACGACTGGGTCGAGCTCGATTCGCGGGCGTGGCCACGGCGCGTCCGGAAGCGTTACATGCTAGTCCCGACGACGTGCTTCAACTGCGAGTCCGCGTGTGGGCTCCTGGCCTACGTCGACCGCGACACGCTGCAGGTGCGCAAGTTCGAGGGCAATCCCGAACACCCGGGCTCACGCGGCCGCAACTGCGCCAAGGGCCCGGCCACGCTCAACCAGATCACCGATCCCGACCGGGTCCTCCATCCTCTGAAGCGGGCCGGCCGGCGTGGAGAAGGGAAGTGGGAGCCCGTGTCGTGGGACGATGCGCTCGACGACATTGCCGCCCGCATCCGCAAGGCGCTGGAGGAAGACCGGCACAACCAGGTCATGTACCACGTCGGCCGCCCGGGTGAGGACGGATTCACCGAGCGCATGCTCGCGGCCTGGGGCGTCGACGGACACAACTCGCACACGAACGTCTGTTCGAGCGGCGCCCGCGCCGGCTTCCACTGGTGGATGGGAATGGACCGCCCGAGCCCGGACCACGCCAACGCCCGCGTCATCGTCCTCGTCAGCAGCCACCTCGAAACCGGGCACTACTTCAACCCTCACGCGCAGCGCATCATGGAGGGCAGGAAGAACGGCGCCAAGCTGATCGTGCTGGACACGCGCCTGTCGAACACCGCGACCCACGCCGACCACTGGCTGTCCCCTTACCCCGGCTCCGAAGCCGCCATCTTCCTGGCGATCGCCAACTGGATGATCCGGGAGGGCCGGTACGACCGCGACTTCGTGCGCCGGTGGTGGAACTGGCCGGACTTCCTGGCGGCGCGGGGCGAAGCCGGCGCGCCGTTCGAGCGCTTCGAGGAGTTGCTGCGCGACATGTACGCCGAGTACACCTTCGAGTACGCGGCGAGCGAATCGGGCCTGGATGCGGATGAGCTGCGCGCGGTGGCGGACGTGATCGCGACTGCCGGCACCCGCCTGGCCACCCACAACTGGCGCAGTGCCAGCGCCGGGAATCTCGGCGGCTGGCAGGTGGCCCGGACGCTGACGCTGCTTGGCGCACTCCTCGGAGCGCTGGCCACCGAGGGCGGGACGTTCCCCAATGCCTGGAACAAGTTCGTTCCGAAACCGCCGCGCCTCCCGGGGCGGCATCCGCGGCGGTGGAACGAAGTGCAGTGGCCGCGGGAGTATCCGCTGGCCCTGAACGAGATGTCGTTCCTGATGCCCCACCTGATGCGGGAGCAGGACGCCTGCCTCGAGGTCTACTTCACGCGCGTGCACAACCCCGTGTGGACCAACCCGGACGGCTTCAGCTGGATCGAGATGCTGAGCGACGCGCGCCGGATCGGTCTGCACGTGGCGTTGACGCCGACCTGGAACGAGACGGCCTACTTCGCGGACTACGTCCTGCCAATGGGACATTCCTCGGAGCGGCACGATCTCACCTCGTACGAGCAGTACGACGGCCAGTGGCTGGGCTTTCGCCAGCCGGTCCTGAGGGCCGCCCGGGAGCGCCTGGGAGAAGGGATCGCCGACACGCGCGAAGCGAATCCCGGCGACGTCTGGGAGGAGAACGAGTTCTGGATCGAACTCACATGGCGGATCGATCCCGACGGCGCGCTGGGGATCCGCGAGTTCTTCGAGTCGGTCGAACGTCCGGGCGAGAAGATGACCGTCGACGAGTACTACGGCTGGATCTTCGCGAACACCGTGCCTGGGCTGCCTGAAGTCGCCGCGGGGGAGGGGTTGTCGCCCCTGGCGTACATGCGCCGCTACGGTGCGTTCGAGGTCGCGAGGAAGGTCGGGAAGGTGTTCGAGCAGCGCGTTCCGGAGGGTGAGCTGGAGGATGTTCACGTCGACGTCCGCGACCGCGTCTACACGCGGGCGCCGGTTCCGGCGAGCCCGCAGGCGCAGGGAGGCACCGCACTCGAGCCGGACGAAGACGGCCGCCGTCGGGTCGGCGTATGCGTGGACGGTGAGATGCTTCGCGGCTGGCCGACGCCTTCGGGCAAGCTGGAGTTCTGGTCGAACACCCTGGCGGAGTGGGGATGGCCGGAGTTGGCGGCGCCCACCTACATCAAGAGCCACGTGCATCCGAGCCGGCTCGATTCCGGCCGGATGCCGTTGATCTCGACCTTCAGGCTCCCGGTGCAGATTCACACGCGGAGCGCGAACTCGAAGTGGCTCGACGAGATCGCCCACACGAACCCGCTCTGGATCCACCCGACCGATGCCGAACGCCTGGGAGTTGGCGAAACCGGCAGCCTGGTCAGGGTCACGACCGACCTCGGCTACTTCGTGGTCAGGGCGTGGATCACCGAGGGGATCCGGCCGGGGGTCGTTGCCTGCAGCCATCACATGGGCCGCTGGAAGCCGGAGGGGCAGCCGGGCCAGCGCCTCGGCATGATGACCGTCGCGCTCGGCCAGAGCGGCTCGGAGTGGTCGCTCGCGCCGAAGCAGGGCGGCGGTCCGTTTCGGTCGGAAGATCCGGACACGCTCCGGGTCTGGTGGACCGATGTCGGTGTGCATCAGAACCTGACCCACGCGGTGCATCCGGACCCGGTCTCCGGACAGCACTGCTGGCACCAGGCCGTGAGCGTTGCGCCGGCGGCCACGGGCGACCGGCGCGGCGACGTTTCGGTCGACACCGATCGCTCGCGGGCGCAGTTCGAGCGCTGGCTGGAACTGGTGCGGCCTGCCGACAGGAACTCTCCGGACGGGCTGCGGCGACCCTGGTGGATGCTGCGTCCGGTCCGGCCCGGACGCGAGGCCTACCGGTTCTGAAGGCCTGTCGTGACCGCCGTCGAGCTGCTGCGGGCCCTGTCCATCTTCGCTGAACCGCCGGAACCCGAACACGCCCGGGTCGCCGATCTGCTCGGCCTGGGCGACGGCATCGACGGCTCGGCGTACGCGGAACTCTTCGTCTTCCAGTTGGCGCCGTACGCCTCGATCTACGTCGGTCCCGAGGGCTGGATGGGTGGCGAGGCACGAGAGCGGATCGCCGGTTTCTGGCGCGCGGTGGGCCGGACGCCTTCGGCCGAGCCGGATCACCTCGGCGTCCTGCTCAGCCTGTACGCCTCCCTGGGCGAAGAGCAGGGGCGGGCCGCCGGTGCGGGCGCCTCTCTTGCCTCGGAGGCGCGGGGCGCCCTCCTCCACGAGCACATCGCGCCGTGGGTCTTCGCGTATCTCGACCATGTCGAAGAACTGGCGGTGGGTGGCTACAAGCGCTGGGCGGAGTTGCTCCGGGAGACCCTCGCGCAGGAAGTGGGGCGAGTCGGGCCGGCGGCGGCTCTGCCCGCTCACCTGCGCGAGGCACCCGAGCTTGCTGACCCGCGAGCGGAAGGTGGTTCTGTCTTCCTAAAGGCCTTGTTCGCTCCCGTCCGCTCTGGCGTCATTCTGACTCGGGCCGCGCTCGGCAAGGTGGCGCGTGAACTCGGCCTGGGCCTGCGCGCTGGTGAGCGGCGCTTCGCCCTGGAAGGCCTTCTGGGGCAAGACGCGCGGGCGACCCTGGGCGCGTTGGCCGCCCTGGCCGCGCGGGAAGAACTCGCTCACAGGCGGCGCGACGGCCTGCTGGGCGAGACAGCCCGATTCCTGGCGCGGAGAGCAGGGAACACGGCCCGGCTCCTGGGCGAACTTGCGACGGAGAGCACCGGCGGCATGCCAGCCAAAAACACGGGGGCCAGTACCGTCCGATGACCGAACGGAAGTGGAGGGCGGCAGCTACACTGTGCTCTTCATCAGCGGGAGGGCGTAATGTCGAGTCGAACCGCGTTGCTCGGACGATCAGCTCGCATCCGGTCCATCGGGCTCACGCTGGCCTTGGTGACGCTGGCGGCAGCGCCCGCCTGCCAGCCGGGCGGTTCGGCGCTCGAAGAACGTCTCGCCGACGGGCGGGCGAAGTTCGAGGAGGGCTTCTTCCACGACGCCCAGGCCGTCTTTGCCGCCGTCCTGGATGACGACCCGGACAACGCGGCCGCCGCGTATGCCGTAGCGCGAACGGCGATGGTCCTTCACGAGTACGAGGAGGCGATTCCCGCCTACGAACGGGCGTTGGCCCTTGCTCCCGACGATCCGCGCGTGCACGAGGAGTATGTGTACTCCCTCGGTTGGGGCGGGACGTTCAGGGGGCGGCGCGACTGGTTCGATCAGGCCCTCGAGGCCGCTGGCGAGGCGGTGCGGAGGTTCCCGGATCTCGGCCCTTTGTACTTCGAGGCAGAGAACGCGGCGGACGGTCTGAACGACCCGGATGCCTGGCTCCAGACCCTGGAAGAGATCGAGCCTGATGTGGGCGATTCGCCTGTGTTCCGGATCCATCGGGCCGGAGCCAGGCTCGAGAAGGCGAGGTCAGGTGGCGACGACGACAACGTGGCC
Source organism: Acidobacteriota bacterium (assembly GCA_026708285.1). Classification (GTDB taxonomy): domain Bacteria; phylum Acidobacteriota; class Thermoanaerobaculia; order Multivoradales; family Multivoraceae; genus Multivorans. Next base: position 1,809 of record JAPOVF010000265.1, on the reverse strand, counting down.
GTTCTCGAAAACGAGATCCGTGCCCAGTTGGTTGAAGCCGCCGAGGCAGCGGAGGGTGTCGTCTCCAAACCGGAGACGGGCCTGCTCCGCTACGTGCTGGTCCACGGCTATTCGCTGCTTGATGACAGGGAGGCGAAGCGAATGTGGCTGGAGCGACTGGAGGAAGTCGCGTCTGCCCGGCATCTGGCCGCGAGCTACGCGCACTTCGACCTCTTCTACGAGGACTACTTCGGGGCAAGCGGGGAGCCGGCGGACGTGCAGTTGGAGATCCTCGACCGTTGGCTGGAGCGGTTTCCGCCGCGCTGGGAGAACGAGGACTTCTTGACGGCCACCGTTCCGCTGAGTCTCCGGGTCAGTCTGCTCGTAGAGGAATCGGAGCGACGCGCAGGCTCCGGGGTGGCTCCGGTCGAGGGGTCTCCGCCCGACGAGACGACTAGTCGGCTCGCCTCGCTGACCCACGATGCTTTGCTCGACGAGATGATCGACCTCACCGAACGGCTTGCCCGGCTGGATACCGGCTATGCGCTTGGCACCTATGGCGAGGCCATCAACCACCTCCTGGCCGTCGACGAGCGCGCGGACGAAGTCCTGCGCCTCGCCGACCAGGGGATTGCGCGGATCCGGGAGGGCAGGAGCGGCCTCGTCTATCCCGGCACACGGGCGGAGGAGTTCGAAGCCACCACGGACAACTGGTGGGCAGGCTTCGAACGGGCGCGGGGCCGCGCCTTGCGTAGGCTGGACCGCCCTGTCGAAGCGGAGGAGGCGTTGCGTTCAGCGGTGGCTCGCTGGAAGCGCGCCGACCGCCTGGCCAGCCTTGCCGAGTTTCTCATCGAGCAGGAACGCGACACCGAAGGGTACGGGATGCTGGTCGACGCCCTGGCGTGGCACGCGGCCGACGGTGGGTTGAGGAATGAACCGTCCTACCGCGAGGAAGCGCTCGCCGCGGCAGGGCGGCTGGGCAAGTCGGAGGCTGAGCTGGACGCGGATCTCGCCACGGCCGCCGAAGGTGCGCGCGTCGAACTACGGGAGAGACTCCTCGGCCGGCCGCTGGACGCGGAATCGCCGGACTTCGAGCTTGCCGACACACTGGGGGAGGACTGGCGCCTTTCGGACCTCGTGGGCAAGACCGTGGTGCTCAACTACTGGGCCACCTGGTGCGGCCCATGCCGCGCGGAACTCCCGCACTACGCCGAGCTTGCGGAGAGCTATGCCAGCCGGGAGGACGTCGTGTTTCTGGCGATCACGACGGATGCGAACCAGTCCGTGGCGAGGGATTTCCTCGAGGAGCATGGGTACGAGTTCACGACCCTGTTCGACGAGGGGAGTGCGACGGATTTCAACATCACCGGCATCCCGGCGACGATCGTCATCGGCCCGGAAGGCCGGATCCAGTACCGCGCGGGCGGATTTCCGGGCAAGGAACGCTACGAGCGGGAGATGCGCTGGCGCATCGACGAGTTGGCGGCAGGTTGAAGGTCCGGGCGCCAACGACGAATCGCACCGCGGCAGAGGGGTCGGAGGAGAGCCGGCCGAGAGAGCTCGACTTCGTTCTCGAGGCCTGCCTCTACGTTGACGATCTGGAAGCGGCCGAGGCCTTCTACACGGAGATCCTCGGACTCACTCTCCACTCGAAGCTCGATGGGAGGCACGTGTTCTTCCGCTGCGGCAGCCAGATGGTCCTGCTCTTCAACCCGGAGACGACCTCCGACCCGGACTTGACCCTGCGGGGTCTCGGGCTCCACGGATCCCGCGGCCCCGGTCATCTTGCGTTCGGCGTCACGGAGGATGAGATCGACCTCTGGCGTGCTC
>JAPOVF010000352.1:3490-9458 GCA_026708285.1 Acidobacteriota bacterium | reverse complement strand
CACGCGGCCAAGCGGACGACGGCGGCCGAGACGATCTTCCTGCAGTCGACGGCGCCCCTGTTCGTGCTGCTGCTCTCGCCGCTCCTGCTGCGGGAACGACCGGACGGCCGGCAGCTTCTCTTCGTGCCGCTGTTCGGCGCCGGTCTGGTGATGGCGTTCTTCGGCGGCGCCGATGCCGCCGCCACCGCACCGGATCCCCGGACGGGGAACGTGCTCGCTACCTTCTGCGGCCTGGCCTACGGCCTGACGCTGATCGGTCTGCGCGCCGCCGACCGTCGGCCGCCGTCGGCCGGACGAGAGGCCGGCACGAGCGGCGGTACGTCCTCTTCTGGAGACGCCGACGGCATTCGCGCTCCCGGGATCGCGGCCGCCGCCTGCGGCAACGTGATCGTCTGCCTCGCGTGCCTCCCGGTGATGGCGCCGCTCAGCTCCGCCGCCCCCGGCGACCTCTTGATCGTGGCGTATCTCGGGCTGTTCCAGGTCGCGCTCGCCTATGTCCTCGTGACCCGCGCCGCCCGCGTCCTGCAAGCTCCCGTCGTCGCGCTCCTGCTGCTCCTGGAACCGGCGCTCACTCCGTTCTGGGCGATGTGGTTCCACGGCGAGCAGCCGCACCTGCTCACCTGGCTGGGTGGCGGCGTCGTGGCCCTGGCGACGGTGCTGCTGGCGGCGGTGGTGCGGTCATCGGAGGAGTAGGGCGCCCTCCTGTCTGCTAAACAAACGTCCGTTGCGGCGTCTTCACCCATGAACCCACAGGTGCCCGGTACCGAGCCGGCGTACCCGGAGCCAAGGAGACGTCGTTTGACCATCGCAAGCGTTTCGATGACCGAAGAGCCGCCCGCTGCGCCTCCTCCGATCCCGGATCCGGGAGCGACGCTGCAGGAACTGTTCGAGGAGCACCACCGGCTCATCTTCTACACGGCGTACCGGGTCACGGGCAACGCGACGGACGCCGAGGACGTGCTGCAGACGATCTTCCTGCGGCTTGTGAAGCGGCCGCCGGCGGCGCTCGTGCCGGGAAACGCCGGGGGTTACCTGAGGCGGGCGGCGATCAACGCGTCGCTCGACCTGCTCCGCTCGCGCAAGCGTTCCCGCCTGGTGGCGCTCGATCAGCAGGTGATCGAGGAGATCGAACCGGCGGTCGACGGCGCGAGCGACCCGGATCGACGCTTCGCCTCACGGGAGCTGCGTGACCGGCTGCGGCGGGAACTGGCCAAGGTGAACCCGCGCGCGGCGGAGATGTTCGCCTTGCGCTACTTCGAGGGCTACCGCAACTCGGAGATCGGACCGATGCTCGGTACCTCGCGAATGACGGTGGCGGTGACGCTGCACCGCCTGCGGAAGCGCCTGAGCCTGGCGCTGGCCGAGGAGCGACCGGAACCGGAAGAGGAAGGACAGGCAGGCAAGGGGAGGATGCTGCGATGAGCAACCGCAACCAGATGAATCGAACCTTGATCGAGACCGCTCGGGCGATCGCCGCCGAGCAGCCGCCGGCCGGTGCCGCCAGCGCGGCAGCGGTCCGGGTGCAGAGTGCCCTCGCCGCCGCGACCGCGGATGGGGGAGCCGCCGGGGAACCGAGCGACGCCTCCTCGACCTCGGGGACCCTGACCTCCTGCGCCGACTACCAGGCTCGGATGCCGGCCCTGGTGGCGGGGACACTTCCCGAGGCACAGCGTCTGCTGGTCGAGGATCACAGCCGCGAGTGCATCCCCTGCCGCAAGCACCTGCAGGCCGTTCGCGCGGGTCGCGCTGTTTCGGACTGGTCCGGACCGGCAGCGCCGGCGCGGGTCGGCCGCTACTACGCCGCGGCGGCGGCGGTCGTAGCCGTAGCAGCGGCAGGCGTCTGGACCTCTCAGCGCGTGCTGCAGCCGCCACAGGACGGGATCGTCCAGGTCCAGAACGTCGACGGCCGGATCTTCGTTGCCGGATCCGGCGATGACTCGGAACTCGTGCCGCTCGCCCCGGGAGACGCGATCGACGGCGGTGACCGGATCCGCACCGGCGCCGGCAGCCGCGGTGTGTTCGAACTCGTGGACGGATCGCGGATCGAGGCGGCCGGCCTGACCACCTTCCGCGTCGATGCCCGCCGCCGCGGCGACCGCATCCGGGTCGACCGGGGTAGCGTGATCGTCCAGGCGGCGGAGCAGGCGAACCGGTCGCTGGTCGTGTCGACCGAGGAGATGCTCGTGTCGGTCAAGGGCACGATCTTCGCGGTCACTCACGGCGTGAAGGGTTCGCGGGTCTCGGTGATCGAGGGCGAGGTCGAGGTCGAGAAAGGCCGCGAGCGGCACAGCCTGCTGGCCGGCGATCAGTTGAGGAGCCGGCCGACGCTGATCGCAATGACGCTGCAGGAGGAGGTCGGCTGGAGCCAGGACGCCGACCGCTACCTGGCGGTGCTCGAAGAGTTCAAGTCGCTTCGCAGCCAACTGAACCAGTTGATGGACGCGGCGCCGGCGCGGCACTCGACCCGGTTGCTCGACCTGATGCCGAGCGATACGAGGGCTTACCTGGCGATGCCGAACGCGCCGGCGACGCTTGGGGACCTGTTCGAGCTGGTGCGCTCGCGGATCGAGTCGAGCGAACTGCTCGCCGAGTGGTGGGCGGAGTTCGAGGCCTCCGACGAGGCGGGCACGATCGAAGACGTGGTCGGTGCTCTGCGCGGCCTTGGGGATGCGATGGGCGACGAGACGGTCGTCGCCGTCGTCGGTGACCTGGTCGAGGAAGACATGGCCCCCCTGGCGGTCACCGAAGTGACCGACTCCGCGGCCCTGCGTGAGGCGATCGAGGGTCACCTGGCGGAACTCGCGCGTGCGACCGACGAAGCGCCGGTGAACATCGTCGACGACCTTGAGACAGCCACCGAGGAGGACGAGGGGCTGGTGCTGTGGATCGCCGACGACATTGCCGCGGCGTCGACCTCCCTCGACGCTCTGCGCACCGTAGCAGCGAACCGGGAGGGCGCCGCCAACCCCTTCGTCGGCTCGCGCCTGCACGGCCGGCTGGCGCAGCGCTACGCGGAAGGCGCGGAGTTGCTCGCCGCGGTCGATCTGGCCGGAGTCATCTCCGGGATCCGCGACGCGCAGGAGAACGAAGAGGACGAAGAAGAGGAAGAGGGCGACGAGGATGACGAGGACGTGGAAGAAGTCGCGGTCTTCGCCTTCACGGGCCTCGACAGGGTCCAGGACCTCGTCGTCGCCCGTACCCAGGACGGCGACCGGGCCAACCTGACGGCTGCGCTGAGCTTCGACGGCGAGCGTTCGGGAATGGTGTCGTGGTTGGCGGAACCGGGCGCCAACGGAGCGCTCGAGTTCTTCTCGCCCGATACGTCGTTCGTTTCCGCGGGCGTGATCGAGGATCCGCTGACGATCTACGATGAGTTGACGGGCTTCCTGAGCGCACACGGTATCGACCTCGACGAGCCGCTGGCTGAGGTCGAGGCCGAACTCGGGCTGTCGTTGCGCGACGACCTCCTTCAGCACGTTGGCGGCGAGTACGCGGCCGGCATCGACGGTCCGGTGCTGCCCGTCCCGGCGTGGAAGGCGGTGGCGGCCGTCTACGATGCGGATGCGCTGCAGAGTTCGATCGAGGTGCTGGTGGACAAAGCGGCCGAGGTCACGGGGAACCTGGACGGCGACGGGAATGCACGGCTCGTTCTCGACGAACAGGAGTCGGGCGGCCGCACCGTCTACCGTCTCGGCCTCGAGGTGGACGACGGCGACGGGGAGGACGACGAAGCGGGCGAAGGCGACGAAGACGCCACCGCCGGCGCGGCCATGCTGCGCCTGCTCGAAACTCCCGAGATCTTCTACACGTACTTTGACGGGTACATGGTGAGCGCCTCCAACGTGGCAACGATCGACACCGCGATCCGGTACCGCGGCAGTGGCGCGTCGCTGACCTCGAGCCAGGACTTCCTCGATCTGCTGCCCGAGAACGGCTACGCCGACTTCTCTGCGATGGTCTACAACCGGCTTGCCGAGACGGCGAGCGAACTGTTCGACCTGCTGCCGACCGAGGTCGCCGGCGATGATCAGCAGGCCGTGGTCCAGGCGATCGAGGAACAACTGAACAGTCAGGGGCCGGCGCTCTACACGGTGTACGCGGGCCAGAGCGAGATCGTCGTGACCTCCAGCGGTCCGAGCCTGCTGGCCTTCACCGGGTTGGGCCCGCTGTTCGGACTGCCCAATCTTCTGGAGGGCCTGGAGTCGATGGAAGACGCGGTCGATCCCGAACCGGAGGCGGAGACTGGTCCCGTCGATGTCGTCGCCGGCCTGGCGGCCGGCGCGTTGTTCTCCGCGGGTCAGAGGACCCGCGGTCACAGGCCTGCTGCTTGATGAGTGAGGCGCCGCCGGTCATCGACCTCGACGGTCTCGGGGTCCGGTTTGGCCGGCACCAGGTGCTGGACGACCTGCGCGGCGCGTTCTCGGGCCGGGCGATCGGTCTTTTGGGGCCGAACGGCGCCGGCAAGACGACGCTGCTGAACACCCTGCTCGGCTTCTACAAGCCGTCGGCCGGAACGGCCCGCCTGTTCGGCATGGACATCCAGGCTCAGGGCCGGGAACTGCGGCGGCGGATCGGCTACATGCCGGAGCGGGACGCCTTCATCGCCGGCATCTCCGGCGTCCGCTTCGTGCGCCTGATGGGAGAACTCTCCGGGTTGCCGCCCGAGGCCGCCCTGGAACGCGCCCACGAGGTGTTCTTCTACGTGGGTCTTGGCGAGGCGCGGTACCGCAACGTGGAGACCTACTCCCTGGGCATGAAGCAGTTGCTCAAGCTGGCGCAGGGCATCGTCCACGGACCCAGCCTGCTCTTCCTCGATGAGCCGACGAACGGGCTCGACCCGCCCGCCCGGCTCCGCATGCTGCGCCTGATCCGGGAGATCCGGGATTCGGGAAAGGCGAGGATCGTCGTCTCGTCGCACCTGCTGCGCGACGTGGAGGAGTGCTGCGAGGAGGTGCTGGTGCTGAACCGGGGGCGGATCGCCACCTACTGCAACCTGGCCGAGGAGCGACGGGCCAACCGCCGGTTCCTCGAGCTCGATCTCGCCGCGGACCGCGAGGGCGCGGGAAGCAGCTTCCGGGCGGCGATCGAGGGGCTCGGCTGCGAGGTCGCGGTGGTCAACCGCCGCCGGATCAAGGCCGTGCTGCCGCCGGGCGTCAAGGTGCGTCACATCTACGCCTCGGCGATCGAACAGGACGTGACCATTCGCCGCCTGGATCACAAGCGCACTTCGCTGGAGGACATCTTCCTCAAGGCGATGGAGGGCGACGATGGCCGTCTATGACCATGGCTACAAGGGTTACAGCGGCCCCCTGATGCCGGCCCGGACGCGGTTTCTCGTCATCAGCCGTTACGGTCTGCGCGACGTCTTCGCGTCGAAGCTCTTCCTGGCCTTCTTCGCCTTCTGTTTCGCCTGGCCGCTGGTGCTGCTCGTCGCCATGTACCTGCGCTACAACGCGGAGGCGCTGGCCCTGATCAATATCGATTCGGCCGACCTGCTCGAGTTCGTCCAGGTCAACACCTGGTTCTTCCAGAACCTCTTCCTGCGCGCTCAGCTCTACCTGGCGTTCGTCGTCGTCCTCGTCGTTGGCCCCTCCCTCGTGTCGGCGGACCTTCGCAACCGGGCGATGCCGCTCTATCTCTCGCGGCCGCTGACCCGGACCGACTACGTGCTCGGCAAGCTTGTCGTTCTCGGCGTGCTGGTCTCCGCGATCACCTGGGCGCCGGGGCTGCTCCTGTTCGTCATTCAGGCGTCACTGGGCGGTCGCGAATGGTTGCTGGAACACTGGCGGATCGCACCGTCCCTGGTCCTTCTGTCGGCGGTCTGGACCCTCTGCATGTCGTTGCCGATGCTGGCGATCGCGGCCTGGGTGAAGTGGAAGCCCTGGGCCCGGATCGTGTTCATGGGCGCGATTCTGACCGGCACGGCCTTCGGCGAGTTCTACAAGCAGTTCTACGACTCCTGGCTGGG
>JAPOVF010000352.1:0-2869 GCA_026708285.1 Acidobacteriota bacterium | reverse complement strand
CACGGGCCGCAGGTCATGGTGCTCGACGAGCCGCTCAACGGCCTCGATCCGATGGTGCGCGCCGAGACGATCGAGCTCTTCCGTCAACTGGCGCGTGAAGGCCAGCACGTGCTGGTTTCGAGCCACATCCTGCACGAGGTCGACCTGCTCTCGGACCGTGTGATCCTGATCTCGAACGGGTACATCGTCGCCGAAGGCGAGGTGCCGGGGATGCGGGCGGAACTCGAGGAGGTGCGCGAGCAGCCGCTGCAGGTGTTCGTGCGCTGCGATCGTCCGCAGTGGCTCGCCAGCCGCGCCTTCGAGCTGGACCATGTGACCGAAGTCCAGCTGCACGACGATGGCGGCGGGCTCCACCTGCGCACCCGGGACGCGGACCGCTTCCTGCGCCTGGTCGCCGAACTCGTCGCCGAGGGCGGCGTGGAGGTCGAAGCGGTCGGCCCGGCCGACAGCGACCTGCAGGCGGTCTACCGCTACCTGGTCCATGAAGAGGAGGAACCCTCGTGACCGTGGCCCGGGAGACGGCGGCGCGTACGCGCATCGACTGGGCGCTGCTGGCGCGGCAGGTCGGCGGACTCGTGCGGCTGGAGCTGCGCCGGCTGCTCCTGACTCGCAGGGCCGTGATCCTGGGGCTTGCATCGGCGGTTCCGGTAGCGATCGTCCTGCTGGTCGGCTCGATACCGATCAGCGGCCAGACGGTGCTGGAGCGGTTCGGCAACCGGACGGTCTACGAGACGATCTTCGAGACGGTCTTCCTCGGCGCGATCCTCTTCTTCGGTTGCCTGTACGTGTTCTTCAACCTGTTCCGGGGCGAGATCCTCGAGCGCAGCCTGCACTACCTGCTGCTGACGCCGCTTCGCCGCGAACTGGTCGTGGCGGTCAAGTACCTGGCCGCGGTCGCCGCCGTGGCGGTGCTGTTCATGGCCAGCACCGTGTTCAGCTACGTCCTGATCTACCTGCCCGTCGGCGTTTCGGGCGCGATCGAGGACCTGACCGCCGGCCCCGGCGGCGCTCATCTGGCGGCCTATCTGGGCGTGACGCTGCTTGCCTGCATCGGTTACGGCTCGCTGTTCACGCTGATCGGCATGGTGTTCCGGAACCCGATCATCCCGGCGGGCCTCCTCTACGTGTGGGAGATGCTGCACTTCCTGCTGCCGCCGGCGCTGAAGAAACTCAGCGTGATCCACTACCTGAAGGGCCTGCTGCCGGTTCCCCTTTCCGACGGTCCGTTCGCCGTGGTGGTCGAACCGCCGCCCGCTGCGGTCTCCGTCCTCGGCCTGCTCGGCCTGGCCGCCGTCGTCCTCACGGTGACCGCCCTGATCATCCGCCGCATGGAGATCCGGTACACGGAGGACTGACAAGGGGCGCGGCGGCCACACACTGGGTGCGCCGGCCAGTAGCCGCGGGTCTTCTGACCCGCGGAAGAAGACGCGCGATGCCGCGAAGCGGCGAGCCCGAGTCGCTGCGTCTGAGAGCATAGGAACCATGCCCCCCATCGACATCGGCGGCCTGGAGATCCCCGAAACCGCCCTGACCTTCAAGTTCGTCCGCGCCTCCGGCCCGGGCGGGCAGAACGTGAACAAGGTCGCGACGGCCGTTCAGTGCCGGCTCGACCTCGACGCGGCCGGCATCGAAGGCCTGTTGCGCCAGCGCCTGGAACGCCTGGCGGGGAAGCGCTTAACCGTGGCAGGTGAGATCGTCGTCTTCTGCGACACTCACCGCACGCAGGCCCGGAACCGGGCGGCGGCGCTCACGAGGCTTGCGTCGATGATCGAAGAAGCTGCCGTCGAGCCTCGGCCGCGGGTGGCCACTCGACCGTCCGCCCGCGCCCGGGCGAGACGGCTGGAGGCCAAGAGGCAGCGCGGCGCAACGAAGCGGCTACGCGGTCCGGTCGGCACCGACGAGTAACTTCTATCTCAGCGCCTTCCGGCACGAGACGGTCGTGAACCGTCCGCGGTCCGCGGTCACCAGGTCGACCTCGATGTCCTGGCCGCGAGTCAGCTCGTCCCAGACCGGATGGTCGAGTGGAGGGCAGGCGATCTCGCCGGCCATTTGCTCCCGCTGGCGCCCCGTCATGTTCATCAGGTCGCCCGCGAACTCCGGGATCACCTGGACCCGGTGAATCAGACGGTCGACCCGTTCCAGCTCCCGGCCCACCCACACCCGGTTCCAGCCGGGGCGCAGCCGCGTCGGCGGAAAGTCCAGACCGTGGCGATAGACGAGGTCGGCACTGACGTGAGGCGGAGAGCCGCACGAGAGAGGCGCCAGCGCGGCGACGATCAGCGGTAGAACCAGGCGGCGCATGGCGTCGGACAAACTACCGCACTTCACGAACCCGTGACACCCCGCGGGCTAAGCTCCAGCGCATGCGAACGAAACCCCTGCTTGTTTGCGTCGCGCTGGGCTTCGCTGTGGCGCCCAGCGCACCAGCCGATGACTGGCCGCAATGGCGGGGCTGCGAACGCCGCGGTGTCTGGCACGAGGACGGCATCCTCGACCGGTTCCCCGAGGACGGCCTCCATTTCGTCTGGCGGGTGCCGATCGGCCCGGGCTACGGCGGTCCGGCGGTGGCGGGCGGGCGGGTGTTCGCAACGGATTTCGAGCGGCTCCCGGGCAATCGGGGCCGCGAGCGCCTTCTTGTGCTAGACGAGGCGACCGGGAAGGAGCTCTGGGAGCACGCCTGGGAGACCGGCCTCGCCGGTCTCATGCCCGCCTACTCGAACGGCCCGCGAGCCACGCCGACGGTCGACGGCGACCGCGTCTACGTGCTCGGCTCGGCCGGCTACCTCGCGGCGCTCTCGGTCGAGGACGGCCGCGTGTTCTGGCGGCACGACCTGGTCGAGGACTACGGGGCTCCCGTGCAGGCCTGGGG
>JAPOVF010000110.1 GCA_026708285.1 Acidobacteriota bacterium | reverse complement strand
GCAAAGACCCCGGACGAACGCCGGATCGCCTGGGCCTGGGCGAACCAGGACGAGGCTGCGACCTTGCTCCGCGCCAACGGCCAAGCCCTAGCCACGTATGCGGCACCGCAGGTCTACGGACCAGATGCCGATCCCCAGATCGTCGCTGCGGTCGCCAGCCCCGATGCCCAACTGCTCTTCCACAGTGCCCACCGCGGCCACATCTCCGCCACCGAACTTCTCCAAGCGGCCGAGAAGCTGGATGTCCTCGCTCACGCCGTCGAGCGGTACCTTCCGAACAACCGCAACAACCCCATCCTCCCGGCTGCGGCGAGCGGCGCGCCAGCCGTACACGTGCGCAAGGATCGTCTGCCGGCGCTGCCGGCGAAACCAGGGGCAGTGCAGTCCGCCCTTCCGTTCGTCCCGGAGACACCCGAGCATGTCCTCCCGGTGCTCATCCGCGGCGGCGAAGCGATGGGCAACAACATGGTTCCGCTCCGCTGGCGATTCTGGTACGAGGCCCTGCTATCGGCCCCGTTCGCGGCCTACGGCGCTGAGGCCAGCTTCGCGGTGCCGCTGGCCGAGATCGTCCAATTCGCGGGGTGGAAGCAGTGGCGCGAACGCGAGCACCTAGAGCCGCTTCACGATGCCCTGGTCGGCCTGTACGACATGGCGATCAACTGGCGGAACACCGAGTGGCGCATGGTCTCGGTTACCAACCCGCCAGGCCGCGGCGTCACCCTCGACACGCCGATCGTCTTCCATGTCCATGTGCCGCCCGGCAGCCGCCACGGTCCCCAGATCCACCGGCCGACTCTCCGTCAGCTCTACCGTCACGCTCCCAAGGCCCGCGCACTTCTGGCCCTGTCGGCCTATTGGGACCGCTACGGTCGCGGCCAGGGCGGCGCTGATGCGCTGGCGACGTCGCCCAGGGCGAACGCTTGGCCGGTACTCACGAGGGAGTCGCTGCGACTGATGATGTTCCCGGACAAGGAGCAGCGCGTTTACCGAACCCGCGCCGCCAACCACGCCAAAGCGATGCACAAGGCCGGCATCATCGACATGGTGGAAAACGGCGGAGGCTGGCGCATCTACCGGCCGGCGCGGTGAGTGTTCCGCCAGGCGCGGTGAGTGTTCCGGTTTTGAGCGGTGAGTGTTCCGGTTTTGAGCGGTGAGTGTTCCGGTGCCCCTTACGGGGGCTTACGTTTCCGCCCACCCCCACGAGATCCACACAGATCCACACCCCCCTAAGCCCCCCCAGGGGGGCTTCACGTTTTTTCTGATCGACGGATCCAGATCCGGAGGCTGACGAACGAGGGGGCGCGTCCTTCAACCGACCTTCTTCAACATCCGTGCATGGGTGAGATCGTTCGCCGTCACGGAGCGAAGCCTCGATGCCGGCACCGTGGCCACCGCCGCGGTGTTGCCGTCCAGGGCCAAGAATTCCACCTCGAAGGCTTCTCCGTCACGGTGAACATGCACGATCGTGCCGACGTCCCCGCCCTTCAGGCGGCCATCCCGAAGGTCCTCCGTGAGTACGATCCGGTCATGTTCTGCGAGCATTTCGTCTCCTCAACGGATAGGCGGTGACAAGGCATGGAGCACCTCGCTCCCGGTCAACGATCCAGACGGTCCGCACTCGGGGTTTGCGGCCGCTCGGGGTCTCGATAGGGCCGTCCACGCTGTACCTCGTTCCGTAGCGCGACCTTGACACCTCGGTGACCTCGCCGGCGTTCCCGTGGTCGAGCAGCGCCCGCGCGAACGTCTTCCAGCGCTGTGCGCGGAACCCGAACATTGAGAAGAACGCGGCCTTGCTCTGTCCCTCGGGGTGGCTTGCGGAGAGCAGGTATTCGACCACCTTCGATTCATCGACGGTCGCCTGGTCAGCGTTCGGCAGCTTCATGTTCGGGCGCCTCGGAAGGCAGGTCGAATAGCGCCCGATCGCGGGGCTTGGTCAGGAACCCGTCGAGGCCCTGGAGGATGCGGGCGCGGAGATCCGGATCTTCTGCAGCTCGCGCTTCGAAGAACGAGCCGATGAGGATGAGCCGTCTCGTCCTGAGCTTGCGCTGCCGCGCCTTCTCGGCCTGTTGCAACCGCTGGAGCCGTGCGCTCAGCTGATCGCGGCGCTGCTTCAGCTTTGCGATACGCTCGTTCGCGGCCTCGATGTTCTTCATGCCCTCGCACCGTAGCACACGGGCAGGTTCCGATTCTGGAGCCCGCCGACCGAACAGGGAGAAGGCGCACTTATACAAACTCTGCGAGTTTGCCGTGCTCCGGAACCGGAAGTGGCGATCTTCCACCTATCGGTGAAAATCCATAGCCGGAGCGGCGGCATGAGCGCCGTCGCCGGCGCCGCCTACCGCGCCGGTCAAGCGCTCGAAGACGAGCGCACCGGCGAGGCCCACGACTACACGCGCCGCGGCGCCGTGGACCACACGGAGATCCTCGCTCCCACCGACGCACCGTCGTGGACTCAGGATCGCGGCCGCCTCTGGAACGAGGTTGAAGCCGCCGAGACGCGCTCGAACTCCCAGGTCGCCCGCGAGGTCGTCGTCGCACTGCCGGTAGAGCTCGACGCCGGCGAGCAACGCCGGCTGGTGCGCGGGTTCGTCGGCGACCAGTGCGTCTCCCGCGGCATGGTGGCCGACGTCGCCTACCACGACATCGGCTCCGGGAACCCTCATGCGCACGTGCTCCTGACGACCCGTCGGATCGGGCCTGACGGCTTCGCCGGCAAGGACCGCTCGTGGAACGATCGCGGCCTGGTCGAGGACTGGCGGCGGGAATGGGCGGCTCACGTCAACCACGCCCTGGCGCGCAACGGGGAGCGGGAGCGCATCGACCATCGGAGCCTTGTCTCGCAGCGCCAGGACGCCCTGGATCGCGGCGACCAGGTGGCCGCCGCGGAACTGGATCGGCCGGCCGGCGTCCACCTGGGCCGGGCAGTCCACCAGGAGATGCGCACCGGCCGGCCGGCCGAGCGCGTCGCTCGCACCCTCGAGGAGCAGCCCGATCGAACGCAGTTGCGGTCGCTACGGGAGCAGCTGGTCGAACAGGAGCGCGCCCTCGAGCGGGAACAGCCGGAGTTGCGGCCGTCCGGGCTTGAGCGCCTCTCCCCGCGGGATCGCGGGCTGCGGCAGACCATCGAGAAGGTGGTCGAAGATCTCCTGGAGTGCGTCCGGGAACTCATGCGGGCGCTGGAAGCGCAACGCGAGCGCCGGCGACAACGAGAGCGGGCATTGGAGGTGCAGCGCGAGCGCGAGGCGGAAGCCCGACGCCAGCGAGACCTCCGCGCCGCCTTGCGGGAGTACGAGGAGCTGGTCAAGGCCGGCAAGTACGAGGCCGCCGACCACCTCGCGGAACAGGTCATCGAGCCCGCGAAGCAATGGGGCGAGCTCAACAAGGACCGGGAAGCCAAGGACCGCTACGAGGCCGTCCGCGAGCTGCGCTGGAAGCGCTCCTACGACCAGCGAGTCGGCACGGCCTCGAACGTCACCGACGAGGACATCAGCCGCGCCGTCGCCGAGCGGACCTACGACCGCGATCGCGACTACGGCCCGAGCAGGTAGGGAGACGCCGGATGGTCAGCCTCGAAGACCGGATGCGGGAGAACCGGCGCGTGCTCGCCGAGATCACCGAGACCGCGCGCACTATCGCCCAAGCGGCCCACCCGATTCCCGAGACCGCACACGAAGCGCGCAGCGAGCTCGTTCACCTTGCTGAGGCCGCCAGGGCCGCGCGCGAGGCGATCAACCACATTCGCGGCCCACTGCTCGCGCTCTGCGTCGTCGTCGGCGTGTTCGCCGGCATGGCCGGCGGCGCCCTCGTCGCCCTGGTCATCTTCAAACCATCTCCCCTGAGCGCCTCAGAGAGCGCTCAGGGCGTCGAAGGCCCGAAAAACGGCCCTTCCTGGACCGCTCAGGGGCCTCGCCAGGCGACGCCGGGGGTCTACCTACCCCGGACCCGGCAGGGGGGTCAAAATCGCCGTTCCCCCAAAGGGTTATCGCCCCCCAGGGGGAACGGCGAGCTTGAGCGAAGCGACCTACATCGCTACCGCTAAGCGGGCGAAAGGCGCTTTATCTGAACGAACAGGGGTTCCCGCCTTTCTTCGCGTCGCGGCGATAGGCCGTCTTGTAAATCCTGCACTTGCCCCGCTTGATGACGCCGTCTTTGCAGAAGTCCTGCATGGCTTGGCGCGGGTAGAAGATGCTACCTGCCGGTCCAGGCGAGATTTGCGGGACTCGATCCCAGCAGTTTGAGCTTTTCGGGTTGTAGTTTCCGCAGTTGGGGCCGGGTCCGATTCGGTTCTTGCATTGCCCGTTCTGCCTCTGGGCAGCCTCGACCGTAACCAGGTCTGACTCCAGCGGTTCGTTGTGTGTGCCCGCGTTCAGCAGACCAAAGATCCAGCGCGCCTCGTCACTTCCCAGCGGGGCGCGCAGCATCTCCCGAAGACCTAGCAACGTCTCATCGTCTGCCGTCTGGATCAGGTCCATCAACTCGTTACGGGCGACGTTCGGGTGCGGCAGTTCTGGCGGCTTACTGGCACCAGTCCAGGCCATCATTGCGGCGATTGTCGGGTCGTCATACACCGCATGGAAGACCAGGTACCAAAACTCCTCGATCCCTTGTTCGTCTGTGCCGTCGATGAAATCGAGCAGGTCGCTACGAATGTCCAGCGGGTGGGCGTCTTCGGGGAGACTGAACAGAGCCACCAGGGGCTCGTTGTCGTCGTCGGGTGCTTGCGCAGTCAGCGGCAGCGCCAACAGCATCAACATCGCGCTCAGCAGCGCGCCTCGTAATGTCTCTCTCATTTTCTCGTAGCTCCTCTGTAGGCGCTACGGCGGGGCGGCAAGCGGCTCATCCGCGACCGACCCGGCCGTCGGTTGAACTAGACGCCGGAAACCGTAGCAGAAGAGCCAGGCCCCTGCAAAAGGGACGAAACCTTGTTACGCTGTACCAATCACTGGCCCGCTACGGCCCCGCGACTACCCCCGCGTAGGTTGGACTAGACACCCCCTCGTTCTGGGGCCGTAGCGCCCGTCGTAGCGGGTCATTTCCCCTTTCTTGCTGGGTCGAGGGCGTCCGGCCCCTTTGCTCGCGGCGTTTACCGCAGGCCGCGGCGGCCGCAAAGCATGCGCTCTCACGCCGAAACCGCCCCGATCATCTAGACCGATCGCATCAACTGACCGGCCTGGACATTCGCGCACGCCGGCCGCCGACCTGGACATTCGCGCACGGATCCAGAGCGGCCGACCTGGACATTCGCGGACGCTTCCGCCCGGAAACCCTTGCCCCGCCTGCAACCCCGAACCCTTCCCCCCTCTGGATCCCCCTTCCGGATCCGGATCCCGGCAGCACGGCTGACGCCGCGCGGCTTTTCAGGGTTTCGGTTCAGTCGGTCTCCCGGAAGACGGATCCGGAAGCCAGCTAACCAAGGCGGCGGTCAGTCCAGATCGCGGCGTTCGGGCACGAAGATCCTCGGATCCTCCGGGTCGCGCTTCAAGGCGATCGCTCCCAGGGCCTCCAGAGCTTCGAAGGCTTGATCCGCGTCTGCCTGCCGCGTTCTCAGAGTGCTCCGGTTCGAGGGATCGTCTCCGAAGATCAGACGCCGCCGCTCGGCCTTTCCGAATCCGGGCCACGTCGGCGGTACGCCGCGGCGGCCGAGACGATCCCACTCCGCCACCAGTCCGAGGTACAGGCGATAGGGCGGCGCCGATCGCAGTCCGAGGCGCCGCAGCGTCTCGCGGTTGAACCTCGCTCCGGCGCCGACGCCCTTGACCGGTGGCAACTGCACCTGCAGGAGCACCGGGTCGTTCAGCGTCGCGGCCACTCCCGGACGGCGCCGGAACAGCACCGGCGCCCATTCCGTCCGGCCCTCGGAATCGGCGAACCAGCCCAGGCCGTTGATCGCCGCGCAGGCGTCCCGCAGTCGCGGCAACTGCTTCCCGCGATTCCATCCGTCCGGCCACAGTGCCTTCACCAGGTCGCGGACCTCGAGCTCGACGTCCACGAGGCGACCGCGCCGCGCCGCCGACGGCGCCCACGCCAGAGCCTCCACCCAGAGACGCAGCGCCAACGGCGCTCCGCGGCCGGCTTCCATGCTGCTGCCTCCCAGCCGATCGAAGACCTGCAACCACGGCGCCGGACTGACGCCGGGCCTCCGGTCCGCGGCGGCTTGCAGCGTCGGCAGAATTCTCTGGCGTTCTTCAAGCGACGGGTCCGGCAACAGGTCCGGCAGCCTGTTCCGATCCTCCGGCGTCTCGAGGACGCGCACCCGCGGCGTCGAAGGCAGCATTCCCTCGCCGCGCTGGTCCGCGCCCAGGCTCTCGCGGGCGGCGGCGAGCAGCGACAGCGGTTCAGCGTCACTGCCGACCGTCGTGGACGGCAGCCGTGACGCAAGCCGGAAGACATGGTCGGTGATCGCCCCCGCTGGTTGGTCCGCCGCTCACCCCTTACTGGTGGCGGCCAACAGCCGTCTAACTTCGAACGACGCCGATCCCCGAGCTTCCTTGTGCTCCACTTGCGGCTCGAAGCTACTGCCGAAGTCGGCAACCACACAGCGAAGCTCCTTGAACTCCGCGCTGTCCCCCCAGCCGCCGCCAACGACGCCGCCCACATCGCGATCGCGGCCGTCAACCAAGTCGACTACCTCGTGACTTGGAACTTCCGCCACATCGCCAACGCCACGATGCGAGCTAGAATCGAGGACGCCTGCCGGCGCGCGGGTCATCGGCCCCCCGTTATCTGCTCGCCCAACCAGCTCATGGAGCCATGACATGCGCAACAGCGACGACTCGCGCACTCTCACCGGCGACCCGGTGATCCGCGAACTCTGGGCCGTGAAGGACGCGATGGCCGCTGACTGCGGTTACGACGTCCAGGAGCTCTTCCGACGTATTCGGGCTCGCCAGGACACCTCCGGCCGTGAGTACGTCCGGCTCACTCCGCCTCCTCGAGAAGCGGGAGCCGACCGGAACCCGGGCACCAACTAACCCGGGCTTGAAGCGGATCCGGCCGACTCCCTACTGACGGCTTCCGCTCTTCGAACTTTGCGCCGGCGCCGCCCGGCCTGGTCGCCGGCGCGCCGCTTGCCGCCTCAAACTCAAGCGGCGCGGGACATCCGCCGCCGCAGCCCTAAGCGGTGCGACCGCGGCTGGGGCCTCGGCGGGCGCAGCAAGCAACTGTGCCGGCTAGCGGTATACACGGCAGCCACCAAGGGCCACCACCCACCACCCACAGGAGGGTCGATACGCTAAAACCGATGCAGCCGCAAAACACCACCAAGCGCCAACCACCTTGGGGGGGCTTCAGGAAAGAGCGCATTAGATGGGATGGCCCATGAGGTTGCAAGCGTCTCGAACAATTGCGTCTCCCACCCCGCCGGCGGCGACAATCGCCATCACGCCGCCCAACTGCTTCTTGAGTTCTATCTCTCGGAGCGAGAGCTTGCCGTCCTTGTCGCGCAAGTCCCAATACATGTATACCAGAGCGCCAAGCGCAACGCCGATTCGGACTGCCGATGCGCCCTTGGATCTGTAGTTCTCGTCATACCAGCTACAGACCCGTTCCGGGGTATGGCCTGCCTTATCCGCAGCCGTCCGTAGCACCTTCCTGACCGCGGCCCGAGCTGCCTTCCGTGCAGCCTCCAGGGCAGCCTGGATTTGACTGTTGGGTGAATCTGGACGCTCGGCAGGTTCCCATGTCACATGCCACGACGGAAGGGGCACGTACTTCGCGACCACGGTCAGGACTTCCTCGAGCCCCACATCCAGCGGCGCGTTCTGTGCCGGCGCCGATACCGGCGTGCCGAAGGTCAACAGTCCGAAGAACAGCACGCTCAGCAGCGCGCCGCGTAACGCCTCTCTCATTTTCTCGTAGCTCCTTTGTGTAGGGGCTACGGCGGGTCGGCAAAGCGGCTCATCCGCGACCGATCCGGCCGTAGGTTGAACTAGACGCCGGGGACCGTAACAGAAGAACCGAAGCCCCTGCAAAGGGGAGGAAACCTTGTTACGCTGTACCAATCTCTGGCCCGCTACGGCCCCGCGACTACCCCCGCGTAGGTTGGACTAGACACCCCCTCGTTTTGGGGCCGTAGCGCCGTCGTAGCGGGTCGTTTCCCCTTCTTGCGAGCAGGGGCCGGCCGCCGGCCGAGTCAGGGACTCAGCGGGCGGCGATGGGAAGTCGGTGGAGCGGCATCGTTTTCCCAAAGCGCGCATCGCGTGGCGTCACGTGCCATCCCCCGTCTGTGCGTAGGGCACGGCGATGGCCGCCATGGCGTCCCTCTTGGCCCGCTCTCCGCGTCGGTCGTACCGCCTGGTCGTGTCGAGGCTGGCGTGCCCCATGAGGTCGGCGACGGTGGCCACGTCGACGCCCTGGTCGAGCGCCCGCGTGGCAAACGTCCTGCGCAGCACGTGCGGCGAGAAGCGCCCGATCCGCGCCTGCTCGCTGCGCAGTTCGACGCGGCGGGCTATGGCGCGGCCGGTGAGGCCGCGGCCGGCCCGGACTCGGCCTGCCTTGTCGACCGGCGCAAATAGCGGTCCCTCATCGTCGCCGCGCAGTTCGAGCCAGGCGGCCAAGGCGTCTTTCGCGCCGTCGCCGATGTAGACGAGCCGCTCGCGGCGGCCCTTGCCGCGGACCCTGAGCGCCCAGGTCGAGGCGTCCGTCCGGTCGAGGTCCGAAAGGTCGGCGGCCGCGGCCTCGGCGCGCCGCAAGCCCACGCCGTAGAGCAGGGCGAGGAGCGCCGCGTCCCGGACGCCCGCCGGCGTGCCGGCGGCGACGGCGCCAAACAGCCGCGCCACCTGGCCCATGTCGAGGGCGCGCCCCGGCGCGGACCCGCCCTTGACCGTCCTGAGCGCGTCGAGGCGTCGCTCGAGGTCGGCGCGGTCGAGATCCCCGTGCTGCCAGGCGCGGCGGAGCACGCCGCGGACGGAGGCGAGGCTGGCGTTGGCGGTCGCGGGCTTGTAGTTGCTGGCAAGTCCGTTGCGCACGGCCTCGAGGCTCTGGGCGTCGGCGCGGTGCCAGGGGTAGCGCTTCCAGTCCGCCGGATGCCCGGCGGCGATGGTGGCGGCGCGTCGGAGGTTGGAGCGGACGGCCGGCCGCGCGGCTTCGGACTGCGCGGCGACGTAGGCGGCTGCGTGTCGACCGTGCCTGGAAGTCGGTTCGAGGTCGGGGGTCATGGGTGGATGTCGTCGTGCCGGCGACGGTCCGAGGCCTTGAGCGGCCCTTAAGCGCGCGATCGAGCCTTCCAGGCCCCTGAGTACGGCCGCCGGCCGCTACGCCGGCCCCGCAGGGACCGGCGAGGCCCTGGCTCCGTTCCAGGCAGCGAAGTGGAGCGGTCCGGCCGGAAGTAGCCCTTGTGTCGAGCCGGACCGCCCCGGCGCGGCGACCGGACTCTCAACCAGAAGCGCCGCGCCGCCGCGCGGTCGGGCGCGCCGGCGCTGGGGCGGGATGTCGCGGTCGGGACCATGGTCCGGGCGTCGACATTGGTGTTGGTGTCGCTCTCCGTGTCGCGGGTGTGGGGGCGGTGGTTGTTTCCGGTAAGATATATTATAGGGAATGATAGCAGGCGACTGCGA
This sequence comes from Acidobacteriota bacterium, assembly GCA_026708285.1. Taxonomy (GTDB): domain Bacteria; phylum Acidobacteriota; class Thermoanaerobaculia; order Multivoradales; family Multivoraceae; genus Multivorans. Next base: position 124 of record JAPOVF010000110.1, on the reverse strand, counting down.
TACGGTCCCGACCGCCGTGAGCGGAAACGAGCGGATTTGAGCGAGCGATCGCGCCGAGACCGGCCCGCTGGTCCCGCGGACCGCGAGCCGCTGGCGGAACCCGAGCCGACCCCCGAGCGCCGAG
>JAPOVF010000220.1 GCA_026708285.1 Acidobacteriota bacterium | reverse complement strand
AAGCAACCCCTCCCTGGTGAATCGCGTGTCGGAAGGCCGTGGCCACCCGACCCGGAGGTCTGAAGGTTTGAGGCAGGTCCGGACGATGTCCGGGTGGTGGGTTGCAGTTCCGCTGGCCGCGGACGCGGTCCAGTCGCAACCCGGTGGGTGACGACACGGGAGCCGGGGCCCAAAGTCAATTGACACTGTGCCGGCGACTCGGTGCCGCCTCTATGAGAACTATACGGTACGCGACGCCAAAGTGTTTACTCCGAGGGTGAGATTCTCACGAATTCCGCGCCCGCGGTTGCAGATACACTCCGCGCGCTCATGGCGAGGCGCACGGACATCGAATCGATCCTGATCTTCGGTTCCGGACCGATCGTCATCGGCCAGGCGTGCGAGTTCGACTACTCCGGCACCCAGGCCTGCCGGGTGCTCCGCCGGGAGGGTTACCGGGTGATCCTGGTCAACTCGAACCCGGCGACGATCATGACGGACCCGGAGTTCGCGGACGCGACCTACGTCGAGCCCCTGGTGCCCGAGGTCGTGGAGCGGATCATCGAGCGGGAGCGGCCGGATGCGCTGCTGCCGACGGTCGGCGGCCAGACCGGGATCAATCTGACGCTGGCGCTGTCCGAGTCGGGGTTTCTCAAGACCTCCGGCATGAAGCTTCTCGGGGCCGGCATCGAAGCTCTGCGCCTGGGCGAAGATCGGCAGCTCTTCAAGAGGGCCATGGTCGAGGCCGGGCTCGAAGTGCCGGAGAGCGGTACCGCGAAGACGCTCAAGGAGGCGCGGGAGATCATCGAACGCCTGGGCTTCCCGGTCATCGTGCGGCCCAGCTTCACCCTGGGCGGCGAGGGCGGCGGCGTGGTCTTCAACCGCGACGAGATCGACGACGTGATCTCCCGCGCCCTGCAGGCGAGTCCGGTTTCGCTCATCCTGCTCGAACAGTCGGTCCTGGGCTGGAAGGAGTTCGAGCTGGAAGTGATGCGCGACGTCGCGGACAACGCGATCGTCGTCTGCTCGGTCGAGAACGTCGATCCGATGGGCGTGCACACCGGCGACTCGATCACCGTGGCGCCGCAACAGACCCTGTCCGACCCCGAGTACCAGGACATGCGCGACGACGCCTTCACCGTGATCCGCACGGTGGGCGTCGCGACCGGGGGTTCGAACATCCAGTTCGCGGTGGAGCCCGGCACCGGGCGGCGCGTGGTCATCGAGATGAACCCGCGGGTGTCCCGGAGTTCGGCCCTGGCTTCCAAGGCGACCGGCTTCCCGATCGCCAAGATCGCGGCTCAGCTCGCCGTCGGGTACACCCTGGACGAGATTGCCAACGACATCACCGGCAAGACCTTCGCCGCCTTCGAGCCGACGCTGGACTACACGGTGGTCAAGATCCCGCGCTGGGCGTTCGAGAAGTTCGAGCGAGCCGACGGCACCCTGGGCACGTCGATGAAGTCGGTTGGCGAGGTGATGGCGATCGGCGGCAACTTCCGCGAGGCGCTGATGAAGGGTCTCTCGGGCCTGGAGCTGGAAGCCGCGTGGCCGCAGCAGGAGGAGCTGGTCAGCGATCCGGTCAGTCTGCGGCGGCGGCTCAGCACGCCGAACTGGCAGCGGCTCTTCGCCGTCTTCGCGGCGCTTCGCCAGGGCTGGACGGTTGAAGAGGTCGCCGGCGCCTCCAGCATCGACCCCTGGTTCCTGCGCGAGATCGAATCGGTCGTGGAGTGCGAGGCGGAACTCGCCTGCTGGGATCTCGATTCGGTCCCCGATCCGCTCCTGCGCCGCGCCCGCCTGAACGGTCTCGGCGATCAGCGCCTCGCGTCGCTGCTCGGCAGCGAGGAGGACCTGGTGTCGCGGGAGATCACGAGGCGGAACCTGGACCGGGTGTTCAAGCGGGTCGATACATGTGCGGCGGAGTTCTCGGCGATCACGCCGTATCTGTACTCGACGCCCGGCGTCGAGGACGAGGCCCTGCCGACCGACCGCAGGAAGGTGATGATCCTCGGCTCGGGGCCGAACCGGATCGGCCAGGGAATCGAGTTCGACTACTGCTGCGTTCACGCCACGTTCGCGCTGCGGCGGGCCGGTTTCGAGACGATCATGGTCAACTGCAACCCGGAGACGGTCTCGACCGACTACGACACCTCGGACCGGCTGTACTTCGAGCCGCTGACGCTCGAGCACGTGATGGCGATCTACCGCCGTGAGCAGCCGCTCGGGGTGATCGTCCAGCTCGGGGGCCAGACGCCGCTCAAGCTGGCGCGCAGCCTGGAGGCGGCGGGGGTGAACATCCTGGGAACCTCGCCGGAGGCGATCGATCTGGCCGAGGATCGCCGGCGCTTCGGCGACCTGCTCGCCGAAGAGAAGATCCTGCTGCCGGCGAACGGCTCCGCGGTGTCGCTCGACGAGGCCTGCCGGGTCGCGGACGAGATCGGCTACCCGGTGGTCGTCCGGCCGAGTTACGTGCTCGGCGGTCGCGCGATGTCCATCTGCTACAACCAGCCGACGCTCTTGAACTACATGCGCCGCGCCGCGGACGTCTCGCCCGGCCGGCCGGTGCTTCTCGACCGCTTTCTCGAGGACGCCTTCGAGGTCGATGTCGACCTGGTTTCGGACGGCAGGCGCGCGGTGGTCTGCGGCATCATGCAGCACATCGAGGAAGCGGGCATCCACTCGGGCGACTCGGCGGCGGTGCTGCCGCCCTACCGGGTGAGCGAGCCCGATCTCGATCGGATGCGCGACATCGCGGTGCGGCTCGCGCTGCGGCTCGGCGTGGTCGGTCTGATGAACGTGCAGTTCGCGCTCTATGGCGGCGACGTGTACGTGCTGGAGGTGAATCCCCGGGCATCGCGGACGGTGCCCTTCATCGCCAAGGCGGTCGGTCTTCCCCTGGTGCAGATCGCGACCCGGGTCATGGTGGGCGAGACCCTCGATGAGATCGGTCTCGTGTCCGAACCGCCGGTCGACCGCTTCTTCGTCAAGGCGCCCGTCTTCCCCTTCGACCGGTTCCACGGCGTCGACCCGGTGCTCGGACCGGAAATGAAATCGACCGGCGAGGTGATGGGAGTCGGACGTTCCTTCGGCAGCGCCTTCGCCAAGGCCTGGCTGGGCGCCGGCCATGCGCTCCCGGACTGCGGGGCGGCGTTCCTCTCGGTCAACGACCGGGACAAAAGGGCGTTGCTCAGGGTGGCGGAGCGGCTTCGGGATCTCGGCTTCGAACTGCTGTGCACGGCCGGCACCGCCGCCTACCTGAGCAACCGGGGCATCGTGACGCGGCGCGTGAACAAGGTGGCCGAAGGACGGCCGCACGTGGTCGACTATCTGATCAACGGTGAGGTCGGCCTGATCGTGAATACGCCCCTGGGCGGCGAGTCGTACAAGGACGACATGGAGATCCGCACGACGGCGCTGAAGTTCGACATCCCGTGCGTGACGACGATCTCGGGCGCGATGGCGGCCGTCGACGCGATCGAGGCGCTGCGCGACAGTCTGCTGCAGGTGACCAGCCTGCAGGATCTGGAAGCCCCGGTCCTGGCCGGCTAGCGCGGGTTCAGTCGCCGCGGCGAATGCGCCCGATCTCCCGTTCGAGCCGCCCGGCGAGACGTTGCTTCTCGGCCCGGTAGCTCTCTTCTTCCTGGGCCCGCTTGGCCGGATCGGTGGACAGGTTCTTCTGGTGGAGGATCTCGAGCTCGGCGAGTTTCGCCTGGTGGCGGCTCCGCTCGTCCTCGATGAGCCGGCGCTGTTCCTCGTCCAACGCGTCCTGCCGGGGCGCGGCGATGCCCCTGCTCTCGAGCTTCTCGAGCGCCCTTTCGTAGGCCGACTTCACCGCTCGTACTCGCCCCAGACCGCCCTCAGGCGGTCGGAGATTTCGCCCAGCGTGGCGCGCCGCCGGACGCAGTCCAGGATCCGCGGAAGGAGGTTGCCCTCCTCGCCGGCCGCCTGCTGCAGGCTGTCCAGGGCCGCCGTGGCCGCCGCCCCGTCCCGCTCTTCGCGCACGCGGCGCACGCGCTCGACCTGCCGCGCCTCGGCGTCGGGGTCGACGGCGAGGAACTGGGCGTCGCCGGCCTCCTCCTGCGTGTAGGCGTTGACGCCGACGATCACCGTGCCCTTCGCTTCGACGGCCAACTGATGCCGGTAGGCGGCGCCCGAGATCTCGTTCTGCTGGTAGCCCTCCTCGATCGCCCGGGCGGCGCCGCCGAGTTCCTCGATCTGCTCGATCATCTGCCGCGCCTTGCGGGCGAGTTCCGCGGTCAACGCTTCGACGGCCCAGGAACCGCCGAGCGGGTCGGCGACGTCGGCGACGCCGGTCTCGTGGGCGACGATCTGCTGGCTGCGGAGCGCCACCCGGGCCGAGGTTTCGGTGGGAAGGCCCAGGGCCTCGTCCGCGCCGTTGGTGTGCAACGACTGGGTGCCTCCGCAGACGGCCGCCAGCGCCTGGATCGCGACCCGGGCGACGTTGTTCTCGGGCTGCTGCGCGGTGAGGGTGGAACCGCCGGTCTGGGCGTGGAAGCGGAGCCAGCAGGAACGTTCGTTCTTCGGCCGGTAGCGCTCGCGGACCAGTTCGGCCCAGAGCCTTCTAGCGGCGCGGAACTTCGCAACCTCCTCGAGGAAGTTGTTGTGGGCGTTGAAGAAGAAGGACAACCGGGGGGCGAAGCTGTCGATGTCGAGGCCACGTTCCAGCACCAGATCGACGTAGCAGAGTGCGTTGGCCAGCGTGAAGGCGATTTCCTGGGCGGCGGTCGAACCGGCTTCGCGGATGTGGTAGCCGGAAATCGAGATCGGGTTCCACCTCGGCGCGTGTTCGGAGCAGAACGCGATCAGGTCCGTGACCAGGCGCAGGGAGTGTTTCGGCGGGTAGATGTGGGTCCCGCGGGCGATGTACTCCTTGAGGATGTCGTTCTGGACCGTTCCTCCGATCGCCGACCAGGGGACCCCTTGCTCCTCCGCGACCGTCAGGTACATGGACAGGAGGATCGATGCGGTCGAGTTGATCGTCATCGAAGTCGTCACGCGGTCCAGCGGGATCCCGTCGAACAGGGCCCTCATGTCGTCGATGCTGTCGATCGCGACGCCCACCCGTCCGACCTCGCCCCGTGCGGGTGGGGCGTCCGAGTCGTAGCCGATCTGGGTGGGCAGGTCGAAGGCGACGGAGAGGCCGGTCGTCCCCTGATCGAGCAGGTAGCGGTAGCGGCGGTTCGACTCCCTGGCGCTGGCGTAGCCGGCGTACTGGCGCATCGTCCACAGCCGCTTGCGGTACATGTCCCGGTACAGGCCCCGGGTGAAGGGGAACGAGCCCGGCGGCGCCGTGCCGCCGCCGTCCTGGACGTCCTCGGGGGCGAAGAAGGACGGCAGATCGATGTCCGAACTCGTCGTGCGGGTGCTCACGGCAAGGGAGCTTATCGCCGCGACGAATCCGCAGGATCTGCGGCTTCTTTCCGAACGCCCTCCGCATTAATCGATGTACAGCTATAAACGTATGGCCGTCCATATCTAGTGGTTTCTCGTCGAGGGCATGGCTACATAGTGTGGTTTCGGGCGGCGATTCGCCTTGCGCGGAGAGACCATTCTGGGCTACAGTTGCTCATTCACGACAGTTCCGACGTTTCGCGACGTCAGTTAGGGAGGAGCAGATGGCGTTCAACGGTTCAGGCGCTCAGGGGAGCGGTCACGGCAGCGTAAGGGGGGCGGCTTCAGCCGGCGGTCGGCAGGTGATGGCCGCGCCCGCTGCGGCCGGCGCCGCGCGGTCGGCGAAAGCCGCCGCCGCACCGGCGCCCACCGCGAGCCCCGCCGGCCTGACGATCGAGCGCCGCTACACCGAACCGGCTGTCCACCCCTTCGACTGCATCGAGTGGGACGTCCGCGACGCCGTGATCGCCAACGAGAAGGGCGAGTCGGTGTTCGAGCAGCACGGCGTCGAGGTGCCGAAGGCCTGGTCGCAGACGGCGACGAACGTCGTGGTGTCGAAGTACTTTCGCGGTCAGTTGGGGACACCCGGGCGCGAGTCGAGCGTCCGGCAGTTGATCTCCCGCGTGTCCGACCGGATCGCGGCCTGGGGGCGCGAGGGCGGCTACTTCTCGTCCGAGGCGGACGCCGAGTCCTTCCACGCGGAACTGACTCACATCCTCCTCCACCAGTACGCCTGCTTCAACTCGCCGGTGTGGTTCAACGTCGGGATCGAGGAGCGCCCGCAGTGTTCGGCGTGCTTCATCAACTCCGTCGAGGACACGATGCAGTCGATCCTCGGTCTGGCCAAGACCGAGGGGATGCTGTTCAAGTTCGGTTCGGGCACGGGCAGCAACCTGTCGGCGCTTCGTTCCTCCGCCGAGACCCTGGCCGGCGGCGGAACGGCATCGGGGCCGGTGTCGTTCATGCGCGGCTTCGACGCGTTCGCCGGCGTGATCAAGAGCGGCGGCAAGACCCGGCGCGCCGCGAAGATGGTCATCCTGGACGCCGACCACCCGGACATCGTGGAGTTCATCCGCTGCAAGGAGGTCGAGGAGCGCAAGGCCTGGGCCCTGATCGAGGCCGGCTACGAGGCGGGCTTCAACGTCCCCGGCGGCGCCTACGACTCGATCTTCTACCAGAACGCGAACCACTCGGTGCGCGCCACCGACGAGTTCATGCAGGCCGTGGTGGACGACAAGGAGTGGACGACGACCGCGGTGACCGACGGCCGGCCCATGGACAGCCACCGGGCTGCGGAACTGCTGCACATGATCGCGGAGTCGACCTGGGTCTGCGGCGATCCGGGGATGCAGTTCGACTCGACGATCAACCACTGGCACACCTGCGCGAACACGGACCGGATCAACGCCAGCAACCCGTGCAGCGAGTACATGTTCCTGGACGACACCGCCTGCAACCTGGCATCGCTGAACCTGATGCGCTTCTACGATCCGGGCTCGGGCTTCGACACGGCGTCGTTCCGCCACACCTGCGAGATCGTGATCACGGCGCAGGAGATCATCGTCGACAACGCGAGCTACCCGACGCCGAAGATCGAGGAGAACTCGCACGCCTACCGGCCGCTCGGCATCGGCTACGCGAACCTTGGCGCCCTGCTGATGGCGCGTGGCCTGCCCTACGACTCGGACGCCGGCCGCGACTACGCCGGCGCCATAACAGCCCTGCTGTCGGGGTCGTCCTACCTCCAGTCCGCGCGGATCGCGGCGGTCAAGGGTCCGTTCGAGGGCTTCGAGAAGAACCGGGAGCCGATGCTCGGAGTGATGCGGAACCACCGGGCCGCCCTGCGCGAGATCAACCCGGCCCACGTACCGCTCGAGCTGCTCAACGCGGCCAAGAAGTCCTGGGACGGCGTGGTCGAACTGGGCGAAGAGAACGGCATCCGCAACAGCCAGATCTCGGTGCTGGCGCCCACCGGCACGATCGCCTTCATGATGGACTGCGACACGACCGGGGTCGAGCCCGACATCGCGCTCGTCAAGTACAAGAAGCTGGTCGGCGGCGGCATGATCAAGATCGTCAACCGCACCGTGCCGCTGGCGCTGGAGCGGTTGGGCTACGAGAAGTCGGAGATCCAGCAGATCGTCGAGTACATCGACGAACACGACACGATCGAGGGCGCCCCCAACCTGGCCGACGAGCACCTGTCGGTGTTCGATTGCGCCTTCAAGCCGGCGAACGGCGCCCGGTCGATTCACCATCTCGGGCACCTGCGCATGCTGGCGGCGGCGCAGCCATTCATCTCCGGAGCGATCAGCAAGACGATCAACATGCCGGAGGAGTCGACCGTGGAGGAGATCCAGGAGGCCTACATCGAAGGCTGGAAGCTGGGTCTGAAGGCGGTGGCGATCTACCGGGACGGCTGCAAGCGGTCGCAGCCACTGTCGACCACCAGCGACTCGCCGGCTGACGGCGACGACCTGCAGGCGGCGGTGGACGCCCGGATCGCGGCCGGCATCACCCGCCGGCGCCTGCCCGACGAGCGGCGCGCGCTGACCCACAAGTTCTCCATCAACGGCCACGAGGGCTTCGTCACCGTCGGCCTGTACGAGGACGGTCAGCCGGGCGAGATCTTCCTGCTCATGGCGAAGGAAGGGTCGACCATTTCCGGCCTGATGGACTCGTTTGCCCAGGCCGTGTCGGTGGCGCTCCAGTACGGCGTGCCGCTCCAGATCCTGGTGGACAAGTTCACGCACAGCCGCTTCGAGCCCTCGGGATTCACGAAGAACCCCGAGATCCCGATGGCGAAGTCGGTCATGGACTACATCTTCAGGTGGCTGGCGTCGAAGTTCCTGTCGCCCGAGGCGCAGGAGGTCGCCGGAGTGATCCACCGCGCGGACCCGCGCGCGGAGAGCAGGGACGCCGGGAAACCGAACGGCGCCGCGGCGGAAGAGACGGCGGCGGACGGCGGCGGCCAACTGGCCCCGGTCACGTTCCTGTTGCAGCAGGACGCCCCGTCCTGCCACGACTGCGGATCGATCATGGTGCGCAACGGCAGTTGCTACAAGTGCATGAACTGCGGTTCCACCAGCGGCTGCAGTTGAGACGCGGGGGCGGCAGTTCCGGCGGCGCTGAGCGCTGCTAAGCTGCCCGCGTGACCAGACGACTGGCGATCGGACTGCTCGCGGGGCTCGCCGTGCTCGGCGCCCTGTTCGTCGTGCTGCTTGGCTTTCTGGCAAGGAACCTGCCCGGCGCACCCGAGCCGCCCGACGTCGCCGGGCTCGACCCGATCCTGACGAGCTTCCAGCTCGACACGCTGGAGGGAGGAAGCCTGGGCCCGCCCGACCTGCGTGGCGACGTCGTCGTGATCGACGTCTGGGCGAGCTGGTGCAAGCCATGTGACGTGCAGGCGAGGATCCTGGAGAAGCTGCACGCGGAGTACGCAGATCAAGGGGTGACGTTCCTCGCCCTGAACAGCGGCGAGGACCTGGAGACCGTCCAGAAGCACGTCGACGAGAAGCCGTTCGGCTATCCGGTTCTGCTCGATCCGGAGGCGGAGGTGATGCAGACCGCGGAGTTGTACGCCCTGCCGACCCTCCTGGTGCTGAACCCGCTCGGAGAGGTTTCCTACATCTCGATCGGCCTGACCGGCGCCAGCGTCGTGCGCAACGCGATCGAGGACGCGCGCGCCGCCCTCTCCGGCTGAGGCCGGAGGCGCCGCCGCGTTCGAGGAGTCCCGTCCGCGCCGTGATCAACATCCGCAACCTCTCGATCAAGTGCGGGCACTGCGACACGTACCAGACTCTGTGCGCGTACCGGCGGCGGGATGACTGGAACGTGTACGTCTACGAGTGCGAGAACGACGTATGCGATCCGGAGCTGAGCCGCACGCTGGTGGAGGTCCCGAGCGAACTGGACGAGTTCGCGCGCCGGGATCCGACCTGGGCCCACGGCCGGCGCCATACCGGCGGTCAGGCCGAGTAGGTTCCCGTCGGAGACAGGGAGAAACGGCGATGCGGCCGACTCGCCGGAAGTCCCTCTCGGCTGAACGCCTGGAGACGCTTGCCGCTCTGGCCGGGGTGAGCCGCCTCGAGCTGAGCGTCGAGAAGGTCGTGCTGGGCGGCGACGGTCTGGCGCGTTGGCGGGGCCTGCCCATCTTCGTGACGCGGACGGCGCCGGGTGATGTGGTCCTGGCGCGGATCACCGAACGCCGGCCGAACTACGCCCGCGCCGAGATCGAGCGGGTGATCAAGGCGGGTCCGCTTCGGCGGGAAGCTCCCTGTCCGTTCTA